>CAYUSL010000051.1:0-12284 GCA_964447125.1 uncultured bacterium
CCAACCTGAAGGCCGGCGAGGTGAAGCAGGGCGGCAGCACCATCACCCAGCAGGTCGTGAAGAGTCTGCTGTTGAGCCCGGAGCGCACCGTCGAACGCAAGCTCAAGGAATGGTGGCTCTCGTATCAGATCGAGAAGCGGCTCACGAAGGACGAGATCCTCACGCTCTACCTGAATCAGATCTTCCTCGGGCACGGCGCCTACGGCGTCGCGGCGGCCTGGGAGTTGTATTTCGGCAAGCCCATCCAGGAAGCCACGCTGGTCGAAGCGAGTGTCATCGCCGGGCTACCGAAGGCCCCCAGCCACTACAACCCGTTCCAAGACTTCGGCGCCGCCAAGCTCCGGCAGCGCTACGTCCTCGATCAGATGGTGCGGAACGCGATGATCTCCGCCGAGGAAGCGGAGAGCCTTTACAAGCAGCCGGTGCCGCTCACGGCGGCCAACCCGCCGCCCTCGATCTCGCCCGAGTTCCTGGAGCACGTGCGACGGATGCTCGTCGACCGGTACGGCAACGACACGGTCCTCGAGCAGGGCTTGAGCGTCTACACGACCCTCGATCCGGTCTACCAGTCGGCGGCCCGCCAGGCGGTCCGCGAGGGGCTGGAGCTGCTCGACAAGCACATGGGGTATCGCGGGGCGATCGAGCGATTGAGCTGGGAGCGCGTGCCGCCGATGCTCGACAAGCTCAAGAGCCAGCCGATCGAGATCGGCACCCGCATCAAGGGCATCGTCAAGAAGGTCGACGATGCCGCTGGCAAGGTCTGGGTGGATCTCGGGCCGACCGAGGGCGTCATCAGCACCGAGCACATGTCGTGGGCGCGGCCGCCGGATCCGGAGGTCGACTACCGCAACCGTTCCTTGCGCCGGCCGTCCCAGGCGCTCGGAGTGGGTGATCTGATCTGGGTGCAGCCCACGGGAGAGATCGTCGAGGGCAAGCCGGTCGACCTCGAGCTCGAACAGGCGCCCGAAGTGCAGGGTGCGTTGCTCGCGATCGATCCCGAGACCCGCGAGGTGAGGGCGATGGTGGCGGGCTACGATCCGGCCACCAGCCAGTTCAACCGCGCCATCCAGGCGCGTCGTCAGCCGGGCAGCGCTTTCAAGCCGGTGATCTACGCCACCGCCCTCGAGAACGGATTCACCCCCGCCACCATCGTCGTCGATGCGCCGGTCGACGAGAGCGGCGAGTTCCGGTCGTTCGCACAGGGTCCTTGGCGACCGCAGAACTACGACGGCGAGTTCAAGGGTCCCATGACGGTACGCGCGGCGCTCAAGGACTCGCGGAACATCCCCGCCATCAAGGTGCTCCGGCAGGTGGGCCTCAAGAAGATGCACGCGATGGCCGCCCGGCTCGGCTTCGAGAGTCCCATGGTGGACAACCTGACGGCGGCGCTCGGTTCCGCCGACGTGACGCTCATCGAGGTGGTGAATGCCTACACCACCTTCGTGGCGGGTGGCGTCTACGCGAAGCCACTCTTCGTCAAGAAGGTCGAGGATCGCGACGGCAAGACGCTCGAATACAACCAGGCCGAGGCGCGCCAGGCGATGAGTCCCTCGGTCGCGTACCTGATGACGTATCTGCTGACGCAGGTCATCCAGGACGGCACCGGCAAGGCGGCGCTAAAGCTGGGCCGCCCCGCTGCCGGGAAGACCGGCACCACCAACGACTACACCGACGCATGGTTCGTGGGCTACACGCCGGATGTGGTTTGCGGCGTGTGGACCGGCCTCGACGACCACCACACCCTCGGCAAGGGTGAGACCGGCGGCAACGCGGCGCTTCCGATCTGGCTGCCCTTCATGCAAACCGTGCACGAGGGCAAGCCGGTTCGACCGTTCAAGGTCCCGGGCGGCGTCACGCTGGCGCGGGTGGACGATTCCACCGGCATGCTCGCCGGGCCCGACTCCGAGGGGCGCGTCCTCGACATGCCGTTCGTCGCCGGTACCGAGCCTGCCGAGCGTCCACCGCTCGACAGCATCGGCGCCGAGACCCCGGACTTCTTCCGGCTGGATTGAGGTTCGTTGGAGGGCCGCCGGTCCCTCGGCGGCCCGCACTGCGTTCGCTACCGTGCCGTGCGTGCCACCAGCGCCGTTCCCGGGTGGGTGGGCGCGAGCCATGCCACTGTGCCGGCGGTTTGGACCACGTAGCCACCGAGGGCATCGCCCAGGAATTCGGCTTTCTCCCAGGTGCCGCCGCGATGGTAGCGGCTCGCCCACGCGGTGCCGCGGCTGCCGCGGCGCTCGAACCACGACACCAGGAACTCCCCATGGCCGAGCGACGCGACGCCCGCGAGGCTCGCGCCCCGCGCCTCCTCGTCGGGGTGCGCGACGGGAACCGACCAAGCGGCGCCCGACGCGCCCTCGGTCGCGAAGACGGTGTAGTCGTCGACCCACGCCACGAGCGCGTGTGCGTCGCGATCGACGCACGTCACGATCGGTTCCGCCGTCAGGGTGCGGACGCCGGAGAGCGTGATGGGTGGCGCGACCAGCTTCCCGTCGCGCAGCCACGCGGTCCTCAAGCCCGTGCCGGAATCGTTGTAGACCGTCCACGTCGCCAGCATCTCGGCGTTGCCGCCGGAGGTCAGCTCGACGGAGCGAAGTGGGTCGGTTTCTCGCACGAACGGACCGAGGTTTTGCCAGGCACCGGAGGCGTCGCCGCGGAGCGCGCTCAGCTCGAAAGCGCCCATGCGGACCACGGTCGCCTGACCTTCGGCATCGATGGCCACGCCGTTCTGGAGCGTTCCGGTGCTCGCTGAATCGGGCAGGATGCTGGCGGGGCCCCAGCCGCCGGTGTGCGGGTCGAACCACCGTGCGCCGAGCACGCCGGTTCCGAATGCCCACTGTTCCCACACCGCGACACCCTGGCCGCGAGCGTTGGACGCGAGTCTCGGGAGGTTGGCGATGCTCAGGTCGCCGAGGTCGGGGTCGAGCCGCGTGAACGACGTGTTCCAGCCCGCCCGAGGATCGAGATTGCTCGCGATCAGCGGGCCGAAGTAGAGCTCTCCGAGCCAGACCGCGAGCGCGCGTCCCGAGCCCGCGGCGGTCAGGGCAACCGGCGGGCCGCCTTGCCCGGCCGGAGCAAGCGGCAGCGAGTCCCACCGACCCTTCGAGGTGCGCCGCGCGGAATCGAGTGGGGCTTGACCGCTTCCGTCCGGATCGGGCCACCACGCGACCAAGGGCGGCGAGGATGCGTCCGAGGTCGCGCGAATCCACAGCGGCGCGGAGTATTCGCCGAGGTCGGCGATCGGCTCGACCGCCCCGAAGCTGGTCGCGGGCGGGATCGACTCGGGCGCGGGCGGATCGCCGAGAAGATCGTCCTCGTCGAGCTTGGCGAGCAGTGCGTCCGCCTGCCCGCGTCCGTAATCCTCGGTGGGCGCGACGATGAAGCGGCCCGAGGGAACGGTGGCGAACGCCGTGGGCGCAAACGGGAGCTCGCGGTCGCCAAGGACGCTGCCGTCTGCAGTGACTCGGACCAGCGAGTGGCTCCCGAGCAGCGTCAGCTCTCCGTTTGCTTCGGCGACCGCGGCCAGGATTCGTTCCGAGCCCATTCCCTCGAGGTCATGCGCGCTCGCCGTCGCGCCATCCGGGGAGATCGTCGCGAAGAGTGGGTTCGAGTATTCGTGGTGACCGTTCAAGTGGCTCGTGTATCCAGCGGCGGAAACGGCGCCGTCGCTTTGGATCACCAGGGTTCGCAGCGCAGCCGAGTACGACCAGGGGCTCGGGTCGATCTCGCTGACCCAGCGCAGCGCACCGTCATGGCTCACGCGTGCGACGGAAACCCCGCCCGCCACGTAGAGATCGCCATCGGGCCCCTCGGCGATTGGGGCGGGGCTCTCGTATCCCCAGCCGACGAGCGGGAGTCGCCAGCGCTCCTCGCCATTCGGGGCGAGGCGCGCGAGCGTCGTCAGGCCCGTACCTCCGAGGTCTGGGCTCACGATGGCGACGTCTCCGTCGCGGAGCGCCCGGACCTGGGCGTATCCCGCCGGCTGCCGCCAGTGCAGGTTCCACTCGTCGTCGAGAGCAACGATCTCGGTCGACCGATCACCACCCTCCGCGTAAGTGGCGACGCCGAGCACGACGCCCCCGTCCGTGGTCCGGTCGACGCTCGTCGGCTCGTCGTGCTCCGACCCACCCCAGGTGCGCTGACGAAGGATGGTGCCGACGTCGTCGGTCTCGACGAGCCACACGTCGCCGTTTCCGGCGCCGTAGGAATCGGTGCTGCCGACGATCAGCGCGCCACCCATTGCGGTGGCGGCGACGAAGGTGGGTGACTCGCTCCCAGCGCCGCCGAGGGCGACCTGGAACTTCGCCGGGTCGAGCGGGGGTGGGGGCGGCGGTTCGACTCGGCCGCCGCTACCGCCGCCGGAACAGCTCACGAGCGCGAGAGTCGCGGCGAAGACCAGAACACGACTGATTGAGGCGCTCCAACAATTCCACGTGCCCATAGTGGACAGTTCTGCCGCCAGGGAGCCGAGGCCAGCGAGTTGAATCGTGAACGACGGCCCGGAATCCGTCAACTCAGCTCAGCTCCTTGCCCCTCGGGCGGAAACTCGCAGCACCCACACCACCTGGCTTGCAGGCGTGATCTGTCGTCCGCGGAGACCGGAGCGAATCCCGGCGTGTTCGTGGAGGCGGCGCGTTCTGTCGTACGGTCCCGGAGACGGACGCGCACGAGGACGGCGGCGCTCCGCCGCGACGCTTCCGGCGTTGGGCGAGCTCCGCCTCAGCGTGCGGTGCGCGCGACCAGCGCGGTCCCGGGGCTGGTGGGCGCGAGCCAGATGACCGTGCCGCCCGTCTGGGCCGCGTAGTTGCCGAAGGCGTCGCCGAGGTATTCGGCGGGTCCCCATTTGCCCCCCGCGTGGTAGCGGCTGGCCCACACCGAGTCGTGGTTGCCGCGCCGCTCGAACCACGACACCAGGAACTCGCCGTGGCCGAGCGGCGCCAGCCCCACGAGGCTCGCGCCCTGCGCTGCTTCGTCGGGATGGGGAACGGCCGCCGACCACGCCTGGCCCGGAGCACTCTCGCGGGCGTGGACGGTGTAGCCATCGACCCAAACCAGCAGCGCACGCCCATCGGAATCGACCGCGCTCAGGATCGGCGCGGCGGTGAGCGTGGCGATGTCGTCGAGCGTCACGGCGGGAGCCCGTGGCCGTCCATCCCGTAGCCAGACCGTGCGAAGCCCGCGGCCCGACGCGCTGTTGACCGTCCACGTCAGGAGCACGTCGGCGTCGCTGCCAGGAGCGATCTTCACCCAACGCATTGGGTCCGTCTCCGTGGCGAAGGGGCCGAGGTCCTGCCACGGTCCCTCGGCAGTCGCGCGGTAGGATCGCAGCTCGTGCGGTCCCATCTTGACGACTGTGGCGTTTCCCTGCGCATCCACGGCGACGGTGCTGGCCAGCGTCGAGTCCTCGATGGTGTGGGGTAGTGCGACCGCCGGCGTCCAGCTACGGCTCGTCGGCTCGAACCATCGCGCTGCCAAGACTCCGCTGCCCAAGGCCCACTGGCTCCAAACCGCCACGCTTTGCCCGTGCGCGTTCGCCGCGACGCTCGGCAGGACGGCCTGCGTGACGCCGAAGAGCTCCGGCCCCAGAAGGGTGAACGAGGGATTCCAGCCAGCGCGCGGATCGAGGTCGGTCGCCGTGAGCGCACCGTAGAACGGATCCGTGAGCCACACCGCGAGAGCGCGCCCGGTCCCGGCGGACGCGAGCACGGCGGGCTGGCCACCCGAGTTCTCAGGCGCGAGCTCGAGCTCCTCCCAGCGCCCGTCCGAGACGCGCCGCGCCGACTCGATCGCCGCGCGATCGTTGGTGCTCAGGCTCGTGGACCAGACGACCAGCGGCGCGCTCGAAGCATCGGAATCCGCGAGGAGCCAGAGGTACGAGGTCGGTTCCGCGACCTCGGCGATTCGCTCCGCTGCGCCGAAGCTCGATGCCACCGGCAGCGATGGGCTCGCTGGGGGCGCGCCGAGCATTTCGTGCGCGTCGAGCTTGGCGAGCAGCACGTCTTGCTGCCCGCGCCCGAAGTCCACGGTCTTGCCGACGACGAATCGTCCGTTCGGGGCTTTGGCGAACGCCGTCGCCTCGAAGGGAAGCTCTACCGCAGAGAGCAGGTCGCCTTCCCACGATGCGTGAAGGATCGCGTAGCTACCGAGAACCGTCAGATCGCCACTCGATTCGGCTTCGATCGCGAGCAGCGGCGCACGACCGACGTCGGCCAGCGCTGTGCCGTCGGCCGTCTCACCGTCTGCGGATACCGTGAGGAGCATCGGCGTGTACGTGACGTCGCGTAGCACTTCGACCGTGTACCCGACGCCAACGAGCGAGCCGTCATCGCGAACCGCGAGCCCCGTTACCGCCGGTGAGAAGCTCTCGGGATACGAGGGAGGGGCGGAGTGGAGGGTCACAGTCCAGCGCGTTTCGCCCGCGGCACTGAGCCGCGATACGAAGAGCCCGCCGGCCAAGTAGAGGTCGCCGTTCAGTCCCTCCGCGAGGGCGGTCGGCTGCTGATCCGGCCAGCCGTCGAGCGTGCTTCGCCAGCGTACGGTTCCGTCGCCGGAACGCCGCTCGAGAGACGGCGTTGGCGAAACGCTCGGATCGAGGCTGCGACTCGCCACCAGCACGTCGCCGCCGTCGAGCGCCCGCACGCCTGCTGCCCCGGTGGGAACCCGCCAGCGTTCGTTCCAGTCGGAGTCCAACGCGATCAGCTCGTACGCAGGATCTTCCGTGGCCTCCTGGTGGCTGACGACCAGGATCAGCCCTCCGTCCGGTGTCACCGCGGCCGTCGTGGGAACATCGTCGGCCGAACCACCCGAGGTCCGCTGCCGCACGATCGTGCCGAGCTCGTCGGTCTCGACCAGCCACACGTCGCTGTCACCGTTCTCCGATGCGACCGTGGCGCCAACGATCAGCGCTCCGCCGCGTTCGGTTGCGGCGACGAAGACGGGCCAGTCGTTACCGACGCCGCCGAGGGTGACCTGGAACTTCGCTGGGTCGAGGGGCGGCGGTAGCGGCGGATCGACGGAGCCGCCGCTACCGCTGCCGCCGGAACAGCTTGCGAGCGCGAGGCCCACCGCGAGAACGACGGCACGATTCGAGATTGTGCTCCACCAATTGCGCGTGTTCATGCGGGACAGTTCTGCCGCCAGGGAGACCAGGCCAGCGCGCGGCATCGTGAACCTGCAGCCGTGTCCCGTCAAGACGCCATCATCGGTAATGCGCCAGAGGGAATCGCCGCGCGCCCTCGCTACACTGCTCGTTCAGCGCGTCATTCGGCGGGAGGTGAGAATGAAGGTCGGCGTGGTCTTCGACGAGCTCTTCCTGGCGCACGATCCCGGTCACGGGCACCCGGAGCGGCGCGAGCGCGTCGAAGTGTTGCGCGGGGTCGTGAACGGCCCGCGTGCGGTGCCGGGGCTCGTGACGACCTCCTCGCGGCCTGCGGCGCGCAAGGACCTGGAGCGAGTCCACGAGATCGATCACATCGACCTCATCGAAGCCACGTCGAGCCGCGCTCACGTCCAGCTCGACGGCGACACCTCCACCTCTGCGGGCTCAGCCGAAGCTGCGCTGCTCGCGGCGGGCGCCGGCCTCTTGTTGCTGGATCGCATCGCCGATCGCGAGATCGACACCGGTTTCGCGTTCGTGCGGCCTCCCGGCCACCACGCGGAATGGGACCGAGCGATGGGGTTTTGTCTCTACAACAACGTCGCGGTGCTGGCGGCCTACGCGCGTCACGTACACCACAAGCACCGCGTGATGATCGTCGACTGGGACGTCCATCACGGCAACGGCACCCAGCACATGTTCGAGGACGATCCGAGCGTCCTCTACCTCTCGACTCACCGCTACCCGTTCTACCCGGGCACCGGCTCGGTCCACGAATGCGGCAAGGGAGAAGGGCGCTTCACCACCGTCAACGTGCCGCTGCCTGGCGGAGTCGGCGACGAGGAATACCTGGCGTCGTTTCATCAGGTGGTGCGCCCGGTGGTACAGGCGTATCGCCCCGACCTCATGATCGTCTCGGCGGGCTTCGATCCCCACGAGCGCGACCCGCTCGGCGGCATGGGAGTCACGGCGCCCGCGTTCGCCGAGATGGCCGCGGTGCTCGCCCACGCCGCCGGTGACCTCGGTGCGCCCACCGTGCTGGTGCTCGAAGGCGGCTACGACCTGCACGGCCTCGATGAATCGGTGCGCGCCGTGCTTCAGCGCCTGCAGAGCGAGGCCCCGCCCGCCGCCCCTCCCGAGGGAACCTCGCGCATTCAGCCCATCCTGGATTCGGTGCGTGCCACCCACGAGCAGTTCCATCCGCTCGCCCACGGTGTGCGGTAGGCAGTCTCGGAGCGGCGCGGTAATCTCGATTGCGAGTCACCGCAGCGCCTTTCGTCGACGAGGTCCGATGTTCGGTATCGGTACACCCGAGCTGCTCTTGATCCTGGTGGTGGCCTTGATCTTCCTTGGCCCCCGCCGCCTGCCCGAGGTGGGCAAGGCACTCGGCAAGGCACTCGGCGAGCTCCGGCGCGCCAGCAACGATCTGCGCGACTCGATCGAGCTCGAATCACGGCGCGCCGATCAAGCGGAGCGCGCCAACGCTGCGCGCGCCGCGATGCGAGAGGCCACCGGCGAGAACGCGCGTTCCCCGGCGCCGGCGGTACCGGCCCCCGATTCAGCTCCCACCATCCAGACGATCACCCCTCAGGAGTCGAGGCCCCGTGGCGAGTCCGATCGAGAAGCTCCGGGAGATCCGAACGCCGCGGGATCTTAATCCCGAGCGGCTGATGCCGTTCACGGATCATCTCGAGGAGCTCAGGACTCGACTGATCCGCGCGCTCCTCGGCCTCGCCGTGGGATTTGCGCTGTGCCTGCCGTTTCAGCGGCAGATCTTCCACCTGCTGATGCGGCCGCTGTTGGCGGCGCTCGGCAACGAGCCGATGATCGCGCTCGGTGTCGCCGATCTGTTCTGGACGTATCTCAAGGTGGCGATGCTGGGCGGCGTGTTCCTGGCGTCACCGTGGGTCTTCTATCAATTGTGGGCGTTCCTCTCCCCGGGATTGCATCGCCACGAGAAGAAGCTGGCGTTGCCGTTCATTGCCTCCACCACGTTCTTCTTCGTGGCCGGTGCCGTATTCGGCTACTTCGTGCTGATGCCGCTGGCGTTCGCGTATCTCTTGAGCTTCAGCGACGAGTACGTGCGAGCGACGCTCGATGTGCAGCGGAACTTCGGCTTCGCGCTGCAACTCTTGATCGTGTTCGGTTTGGTGTTCGAGCTGCCGGTGATCCTGACGTTGCTCGCCAAGCTGGGCATCGTGAACGCCGACAAGCTGCGGCGCTTCCGTCGGTACTGGGTGGTGGTGGCGTTCGCGATCGGCGCGATCGCAACACCCACCCCCGACGCCGTGACCCAGACCTTCGCGTCGTTGCCGCTCATCGCGCTCTACGAGGTCGGCATCTGGGCGGCGGCGGCGTTCGGACGTAAGCCTTCGCCCGAGGAGCAGGCCGCAGCGACTGCGGCCAGCGATTCCGCGAGCGTCCAGCCCTGAAATGTGAGCGCATCGAGAACCGGGCCTGGCTCATGAATGTGAAGAGTGGCACGCGCCCGACGCGCGTCGCGAGCGAAGCGAAGCGCCTTGGGGCTGGGGCCCCGCAAAGCCCCCCGAGGCAACATCAGCTAGCCCTGAAGTGTGCGCCTTTGCGCTCACTTCAGGGCTAGCGCGCGGGAGGAATCTCCGTGGAGTGTCCGTCCTGCCACATCGCGCAGCCCGAGAGTGCCGCCTTCTGCTCCTCGTGCGGCCTCGACCTCTCGTGGGTGCGCGAGGGCGGCAACACCCTCGGCGCGTCGTCGCTGCCGGCTTCCGCGGTCGAGGTTCAAGACTCGACGCTCGAGTTCCCCGCCGCCGCCATGCTTCGCGAAGGCATGGTGTTCGCCGGGCGTTACGAGATCCAGGCGATCATCGGCCGCGGCGGGATGGGTACGGTGTACCGCGCCCGCGACCAGCACCTCGAGGAGGTGGTGGCGCTCAAGCTGATCCTGCCGCAGCTCGTCCCGATGGGCGGCATCCTCGATCGCTTCAAGCACGAAACGCGCCTGGCACGGCAGCTCTCGCATCCCAACATCATCAAGGTCTACGACCTCGGGCAGTACGAGGATGTGACCTATCTGTCGATGGAGTACCTGGAGGGGACCGATCTCCGGCACGTCATCCAGGAGCACGGCGGCTTGCCCATCCCGCGCGCCGTGGAGATCGCCAAGCAGATCTGCGCCGGTCTCGCCTTCGCCCACGAAAGCGGCGTGATCCACCGCGACATCAAGCCGCACAACATCTTCTTGAACAAGCGCGGGCGGGTGAAGCTCCTCGATTTCGGTCTCGCCAAGGCCATCGACGTGAGCCAGGTGAGCCTCTCGGGGCAGGCGATCGGCACGCCCGCCTACATGTCTCCCGAGCAGGCCGTCGCCCAGGAAGGCCAGCCCGTCGATCACCGTACGGACCTGTACTCGCTGGGCGTAGTCCTCTTCCAGCTCTTCACCGGGCAGGTACCGTTTCGGGGCACCAGCGCCATCGAGGTCGCGCTGGCTCACGTCCAGCGCCAGCCGCCCCGTCCTCGCGAGCTTCGGCCCGACCTGCCGCCGCACATCGAGGCGGTAGTGCTCAAGGCGATGGCGAAGGACCGCGACTATCGCTATTCGAGCGCCCTCGAGATCGCGAGCGATCTGAGCGGTGAGACGCGCCATTGGGAGAGCGCGGCACAAGCCGCCGGCCACACGCTGCCCGTGAAGCAGCCTCGCAACGAGGTGCGCGAGGGGCCGGCGCTCGACACCTCGCGGCACTCGGGCGCGGGAAGCGAGTGGGCCCCGGTGCTCGGCGAGCGCAGCGAAGAGAGTCCGCGCAAGCTGGCGAGTGGCGACAAGCCTGCGAGCCACTCCGGTTGGATCGTGCCGGTGGTGGTGGTGATCGCGATCGCCGCGGGGTTGGGTGGCTATCGGCTGCGCAGCGCTTCCGTCGCCCCTCGCCCGAAGAGCGCTGCACCGCCCAGCGCCTCGAGCGCTTCGCCCGACACTTCCGTGGGGCCGCCCGCAGCTCCAGCGGCCGGCATCGAGACGACCCCTTCGACGATCCCGCCAGCGACCGCCGCTGCTACGCCATCGCCTCCGGTGGCTCCGCCCGTGGCGCCCGTGAAATCCGTGGTGAGCGCACCTTCTTCTGCACCTGAAGCGACGAGTGCGAAAGTCGCATCGGCACCGCCCTTGCCGCCGAGCACTGCCGCAGCGATCAAAACCGAGGCCACCTCCGCGCCCAGATCGGGTGCTGTAGCGAACGCGCTTCCGCCGAGCACGCCGCCGTCGACGATTGCCACGCCGGCACCGAAGGCCACGCCTCCGCCCGTTGCGGAAGCGCCGCGCGCGCCGAGTGACGCCAACGCCGGGACAGGTACGCAGCTCGCGCGCGTCGAGCCGGATCACACCCCTGCGAATACCCACGCGTCGGCGCCGCCCGCGACGCCGTCGATCGCTCCGACGCCGGCTTCGTCCGCAACCAAGCCTGCGCCGCCGCTGCCCAAGGGGAAGATGACGGAGCTCGATCTTCGTCGTCAGGCGTGCGACGGCGGTGACGGCGAGATGTGCCACGACCTGGGTGCGCTCTTCCAGGAGGGCGACGCAGGGCTCGGCGCAAGCGCCGACGCCGCGCAAGCGACGAGCTTCTACCGCCGGTCGTGCGATCTCGGCGTGGGGGAAGGCTGCATCGACGGCGGCATGCTGATGGCGGAGGAGGGCGACGCCGCCGGCGCGGCGCGCCTCTACGAAGCGGGCTGTCGCCTCCACAAACCGCAGAGCTGCTTCAACCTGGCGAAGATGGTGAAGGCCGGCGACGGCGTGGAGGCCGACCCGGGGCGCGCCGCGCTGCTCCATCGCCAGGCGTGCGAAGGCGGGCTGGCGGCCGGCTGTACCAGCCTCGGCCTGCTCTACGAGAACGGCGAGGGTGTCGATCGCAATCCGCAGCTCGCGCTCGATCTCTACAAGCGCGGCTGCGATGGCGGCAGCGTTCCCGGATGCTCCAACCTGGGCTCGCTCTACCAGGGCGGCAACGGCGTGGATCAGGACTTCGCCAAAGCCGGCGAGTACTACGATCGCGCCTGCCAGAAGGGCTTGAGCACGGCTTGCTTCAACCTCGGCCGCCTCACCGAGCAGGGCCTCGGTCGCGCCGCCGACCCGAGCGCTGCCGTCGCGCTCTACAAGAAGGCCTGTGGCAAGGGCAACGAGAACGCCTGCGCCGCCGCCAAGCGCCTCGCCACGCCCTGA
>CAYUSL010000051.1:12384-20923 GCA_964447125.1 uncultured bacterium
GTCGTCCTGCCACGCGCCGCGGTAGCGGCTGGTGGCGATCGGTCGCTGGAACTGGAAGTAGAGGCGCTCCGGTCGCGGGATCGGTGTGGGTCCGATGCCGCGCACCAGCGGAAAGAGCATCTCGTCGATGGGCAGCCGCGTCTTCGCAAGCAGCTTGCCGAGCGGCGAGCGCAGCACCAGGTTGGCGTCGGCGACGATGTCCCATGCGTCTTCGGCGCCCACCGCAGCGAAGGGGATGATCGGGACGCGGTGGCGAATCGCCATGCGCGCAAAGCCGAGGCGGTTCTTCCACAAGAGCTGGTAGCGCTCGCCGCGCCGCTTCGCGACCTCGCGTCCGCCACCTGGAAACACGAGCACGAACTCGCCGGCATCGAAGAGCCGCGCACAGTTCTCGCGGGTGCCCTCCACGGCGCCGAAGCGGCTCAGGAAGTCGCGCCAGACTGGTATGCGGAAATGCGCGTAGTGGCCGAGCGAGCGCGGCAAGATGCGACGCTCTTCCCAGAGCCTGAGAAAGAGCAAGGGCAGATCGTAGA
Organism: uncultured bacterium; assembly: GCA_964447125.1. Lineage (GTDB taxonomy): Bacteria > JADJOY01 > JADJOY01 > JADJOY01 > JADJOY01 > JADJOY01. The sequence continues at coordinate 12,918 of CAYUSL010000051.1, forward strand.
CGCCGAGGATCGTGTGATTGCCGACCAGAAGCGCCGGGCCGCGCGTGGGCACGTTCTCGAGGCCGAGCGCCAGCGGGTTGGTGTACCAGGCGAGGGGGCGGAAGAGTTTGGCGAGGCGGCCGATCTCGCGAGCGGACGGAGGCGCCCAGGCAGGAAGGTGCGTCGCCGCCGAGGCTGCGTTGGCAGCCTCGTGGTTACGCGTCGGGCGTCGGGCGGCAGGCTTGGGTCTCGGCATGGCGATCGGGGGTGGCTCTGGGCTCAGTGCGCCCCGAGATACAGGTCGCGGTAGTTGAGCCAGTCGCGAACCACGTTCCGGACGTAGCTTCGCGTTTCCGAGTAGGGGATGGTCTCGGCGAATGCCGAGCCGGTGAGCGTGGGATCGCGCGCGGTCCACCGATCCACGGCGTCCTCGCCGGCGTTGTAGCTCGCCACTGCGCGCTCCAGGTCACCGTGATAACGCCCGAGCAGCGACGCCAGGTAATGACAGCCGAGCGTCAGGTTCACGCGTGGCTGAAAGAGCTCGCCGAGCTCGAAGTCGTTCATGCCGACCTCGCGCGCCAGTCGCTCGGCGGTGGGCGGGATGATCTGCATGAGCCCACGCGCGTCCGCTGGGGAATGGGCGCGTGGGTCGAAGAGGCTCTCGTTCCGGATCAGTGCCGCGACCAGCAGCGGGTCGAGGCGATTCGCCGTCGCGAGGCGGCGCAGGTGATACGGGTAGGGCAGCGGGAAGAGGAAGCGCTCGAGCGGACTCGAGCCCAGCGCTTCCAAGGCGTCGCCGTCGAGACCATCGCTGCGCGCTTTTTGGACCGCCTTGAGCGCCCGATTCGTGGCACCCATCGACGTGTAGAAGCGCGCCATCCAGATGCGCGTGGCGTCGTCGAGGCCCGGGCTTTCCTCGGCGGCGCGGAGCTCGGCGAAGGCGAGATCGTCGAGCATCGCGTCGCTCAAGAGTCGCGCCCGCTCCAGATGCTCGGCGGCGGCGCCAGCGGTGAGCGGCGGCGAGCCGAGCGCCAACCCATCCACCGAGGCGACAGGAGAGAGCGCGGCCCACAACGGCTGATCGCTGCCGGTGAGCGGCGTCGGGTCGGGGCGCTCGCCACCGATTCCCAGGCTCGCGAGCCGTCCGTAGTAACCGCTCCGATCCTCGCGCTCGATGGAGTCCAGGATTTGCCGCGCGCGCTCGCGCTGACCCGCCGACGCCAGCGCGCGAGCGTGCCAGTAGCGAATGCGCCGCTCCACCTCGGGAACGCGGGCGAGCGCGCGCGTCTGCTCGAACGTGGCGAGCTGCTTGGTGGGGGGATCGTGGCGATAGGCGATCCAGGTCCACCGCCACAGCGCGTCGGCGGCGCGATCGCTGCTCGCGAACTGCTTCACCAGCCGCTGGTAGAGCGCCGTCGCGCCGGGCCAGTCGCGCGCTTCCTCGCGGATGCGTGCCCGCATGTAGAGGATCTCGTCACGCATGCCCGCGGGTGGCTCGCGGCGCTCGAGCTCGTCGAGCACCGCGATGGTCTCGCGGTTCTGTCCGCGATTCCAGAGATGCTGCGCCAGCGTCATGGCGGCGAGGAGGCCGGCGCGGCTGCGGGGACTGCGGGCGATGATCGAGCGCAAGCTCGCCTCGCGCTCGCTGGCCCGGCCGGCGCGCTTGAGCAGCCCGGCTCGCTCGAGCTCGAGGTCCAAGGCGCTCGGCGAGTCCTCGTGGCCGCGCAACACGTCGTCGAGGAGCGCGATCGCAGCCGTGACCTCGCCTTCCTTGGCGAGCCGTTTGGCCTCGGCGCTCGCGTTCTCCAGGGAGGGGCGCGGCTTGAGCTCCGGGCGCGCGTCGTCGAGCGCCGCGAGCGTGGTGCGAGCCTCCCGGTCGGAGGGATCGAGAGGCCAGGTATCGCGGAGCTCGAGCAGATATCGCCGTGCGTCGGAGGCGCGCTCGAGCTCGATCAGGCAGCGCGCCAACTCGAGTGTCGCGGGTGCTGCAACGGCGGAAGACTTGGTGCGCTCGCGGGCGAGGGCGAAGAGCGCCGTCGCTTGCCCGCAGTCGCCTGCCTTGCGCCGGAGCTGGCCCAGCTCGAACGCCGCAGCACCCGCGACCACACTGTTGGGATAGAGCCGCACCAGCGTTTCGTAGCTCGCGGTGGCGTCGGCGTTCGCGCCGGTCTGGCTCTGCGCGCGAGCGAGGAAGAGCAGCGCGTAGTCGCCGATCGGACCGCGCTCCGCCGCTGCTGCCGAAAGCAGCTCGACGGCGCGGGCGGGATCGCCGCCACGCGCGGCGCGCACGCCGGCGGCGAAGCGGGCAAGCGAATCGGGTGATGGCGGGTTGGCCGCGCTCTGCGCCCAACCCGAGGTGGCCAATGCCGCGAGGGCGAGAAACGCGAGCGCGCAACGAATCATGCGCGCGAAGTTGGCGCTCGCTCGGAGCGATGACAAGGGCCGCGCGGTGCGGCTGCGCTCGGTTCGCATGGCGGTGGGATCGGTGGGTCAGAAGTGGAACGTGAGCGCGAGCCCCGTGGCGCCGTAGTCCGGCGTCGGTCCCGTCGCGTCGAACGACTCACCGGCCATCGCGCCCGATGCGCCCGGTGGTGGAGCCACCCAGCGATGGAACGCCTCGATGCCGTCGGCGAGCACGATGCCCACGTCGCGCCCCGTCGAAGGCGGTTGCGTCAGCAGATAGGACCGGATCTGGAACCGAAGCTCGCCGAACACGGCACCGGCCGTGGAAGTGAGCGCCAAGTCGATGCCAGACGGGCGTTCGACCCAGCCTTCGAAGAGGTATTCCCACGCGAACGAGCCCACCGTGCTGAACGCGAACGCGACCCACGCCGGCTGATCGCGGTTTCGGACCAGCAGGTACATCTCCGCACCCATCTCGGGGTGAAGCGCGTAGTTGATGAAGCGACTGTCGCCGTCGCGCCACTCGGGCGCTTCGGTGAACGCAGCGACGAAGTTCCGCATCGAGGGCGGCTCGGTGTTCGAGAAACCGGGGTCGACCATCGTGCCGCCGAGGATCACCGTGAACGCGGCGAGCGACTCCACCGTGGGCACCCAGAGCGTGTTCCGTTCAGGAGGATAGGGAGCGGTGAGCCAATGGGTGTCGGCAAGCAGTGCATGCGGCGGCGCGCTCGTGTCCACGTCCTCGGCTGCGAGCAGCCGGCCGCGCATCGCGATCAGCAGGACGACACCGAGCGCGATGCGCACGCCGCGCGCCCCGCCGCGGTTCCGGGCGGCGCGGGCGCTCATGGGACTGAGGGATGCTGTCGTGCGCGCATGATCGTTGGTGTCGCGGGCGAATCGTGTCGAGATAGCCCGAGCGGGCGCGGGTGCTCAACCGTCGCGGCGCGCCGTGGGCGCAGGTCGGGTAGGATCGCGCGCCGAGCACCAACGAAGACGGAGGGGGCATGAGGAGCGGACCTGAAACGCGCTGGGTGGGCGCCGTCGCGCTCGCCTGTGTGGCGGCGTCGTGGCTGGCTGGCTGCGGCAGCGACGGTGGTCGCGCGAGCTACGGCTACGAGGTGCCGACGTCGGCGACCTCGCCGTGGCCGATGATGCGGCGCACCGCAGCCAACGACGGCCTGAGCCCGATCCACCCGCCGCGCACCTCGGCGTCCGGCGAAGCGCCGTGGCGCTACGCCACCGGCAAGGGCATCTTCAGCGTCCCCGTGGTGGGGGAGGATGGCCGGGTGCTCGTGGGCTCGGCGGATCGCACCTTCTACGCCCTCGATCCCGACGGCTCGCTCGCGTGGAGCTTCCCCACCGGCGAGATCATCGACTCGGCAGCGAGTGTGGCTGCGGATGGAACGATCTACTTCGGCTCCGGCGACGGTCACCTCTACGCGCTCGATTCGGACGGCCACCAGCGCTGGAGCTTCGCCGCGCATCACCAAGCCGGCTCGCCCGATGAGAGCCTGGGAAATCGCTGCAGCGACCTACCCCCCGCAGGCGGCCCGAGCACGTGGTTCGAGGGCAACGTGGTGATCGGCCGCGACGGGCGGCTGTGGGCCGGGAACGACGACTACCGTATGTACTCGCTCGAACCGGAGGGCAGCGAGCAATTCAGCTTCTTCGTGGGTCCGATCCCATTCGGTGCCGTGTGGTCCGCCGCCACCACCCGGGAGGATGGCTCGGCGGTCTTCGGCGGCATGGACTTTTTCGTCTACGCGATCTCCGAAGACGGCAATTGCTTGTGGCGGAAGTTCCTGAACGGCCCGGTGAGCTCGAGTCCCGCCCGCGCGCCCGACGGCACCCTCTACATCGGCGGTTGGGACAGCAGGCTCTACGCCCTCGACGGCGCGACTGGCGAGAAGCGTTGGGACTTCGCTACCAGCTCGCACGTCTACGGCTCGCCGGCGCTCGGTGCCGACGGCACCATTTACGTCGGCTCCACCGACGGCAGCCTCTACGCCGTGAATCCCGACGGCACGCTGCGCTGGACCTTCGACACCCTCGATCCCATCCGCTCGTCGCCCGCTGTCGATGGCGATGGGCGCATCTACTTCGGCGCAGGCGATGGCGCCCTCTACGCCGTGAACGCCGACGGCACGCGGGCGTGGTCGTACGACGCCACTACCCAAGATCGAAACGACCTCAACTCGTCGCCGGTCCTCGGCGAGGATCGCATTTACCTCGGCTCCGAGGACGGCAGCATCCACGGCGTTCCGTACGGGTACTGCGCCTCGGCTTCCGATCCACGCTGCAACACCTCGCCGGCCTCCGACCTCGGCGACGAGGGCGCCGCGCTCTACTACGTGACGCCTGGCGGTCGGAGCTTCGCCGAGGTACCGGAGCCGGTGCAGCGCGGCGCCGCGTTCGCCGTGCGCCTGGTGGTCCGCGATGGCGGCGACACGCTGCTGGCGCGCTTCGACGTGCCCAGCGTTTCCGTCCATTCCGAGCCGGCCGTGGAATGGGAGGTGGTGGAGCAGGGTGGCGGACAATGGATCAACCTGGTGCCGCGCACGCTCTTGGCCGCAGGCGCGACCTACCAGCTCGACGTATCCGCACGCTTCAGTGCGAGTGGAGGACGGGGCGGATCGGTCAGCCACTCGTTCGCATTCGAGACGGTTGCTGAATCGAACGCGCCCCCCTCGTTCGCGGTTGGAGAGGATCGTGCGCCGGCTTTCGAGATCCGGAATCTCGCGCCCTATCAACCGCCGCTCATCGTGAGCCTCAACCAAATCGGCTTCGACAGCCTCGACTTCCTGGCGAGCGTCATCGAGAGCCGGCCCGGCCAATTCGTGCTGTGGATGATGACCGGCAAGGCGGGCGCCGACGGCACCGTGATCGATCCGGCGACACCTTCGCTGGTGGCCCTCGACGGTACCCTCGACGGCGCCTCGTTCGCGATGAACGGCACTGGGCTGACGCTCGTCACCGGTGGGCCGCCGATTCCCATCGACGATTTCCGGCTCGCGTCCCAATTCGATGCAGAAGGCCGCTTCGACGCCGGAACCTCGATGGTGGCGCGGGCGAGCTGCACCGATCTGGGGCTGATCGGCACCTTCCTGACGCTCTTCCAACTCTGCAACGGCGCCGGTGAGTTCGTGTCGGTGGGCACGATCCGCGGCGAGGTCTACGACGGCGCTGCCAATCGGCGCCCCGCGGGCGTGGAGGTGACCGCAATCGAGCGCGCCGATCGCGAGATCACCGCGCGCTTCACGGCGCCCGGTTACGCGCTCGCCCAGCACCTGCCCGCGATCGTCCTCGTGGACGACGCGACCGGCCGCGCCGTGCAGCTCGACTACCGAAAAGCCCTCACCGCCAGCGCCGACGCTTCGGGCAACCTCGCCAGCGTCACGCTGCGCGTACCCGACGGCATCGTGTTGCCGTCCGCGCTCCGCGCCATCGTCGTCACCGACCTCTTCCCGCTCGCGTCGCGCCTCCTCGAATGACGCTGCACGCGGGGCGCATTGCGGGAGTCATCCGCCTCGCATTCGGCGGGGCGGCGAACGCGGCGCGCGTCGAGACGCTGGCGGGCGACGCGAGCGTGCGCTCGTTCCATCGGGTGTGGCTCTCGGATGCGCCCGGCGCGGCGCCTGCCACCGCCATGCTCATGCACGATCCGCGGCCCGCAGGCGACGACGGTTGCGGCGATGACTTCGTGGTTCTCGCGCGGCACCTCCGTCATCACGGCGTTGGTGTGCCGGAGATCTACGCCCGCGATCGCGATGCCGGTCTCTACCTTCTCGAAGACCTCGGCGACCGCGTGCTGCAGGAAGAGGTGAAGGCGGCCTCGACGGAGCGCCGCCGCGCGCTCTATCGCGCAGCACTCGACGTGCTCGTGCGCCTCTGCCGCGACGCCAGTGCCGCCGCGCCCGCGCCCACACCCGCCCACTCGCGCTTCTTCGACGAAGCCAAGCTCGGCTGGGAGCTCGACTTCTTCGTCACCCACACCATCGAAGGCTTGTGGCGCGTGGCGCTCGGCGACGCCGATCGCGAGGCCCTTCGCACTGGCTTCGCAACACTCGTGGCGAGCCTCGCGCAACTGCCGCGGGTCTTCGTCCACCGCGACTACCACAGCCGCAATCTGCTCGTTCAGGACGTCGAGACCATTCGCGTCGTCGATTTCCAAGATGCCCGCCTCGGGCCTGTCGTCTATGACCTCGCGTCGTTGCTTCGCGATTCGTATCTGGATCTCGACGAGACCGAGATCGCGACACACCTCGAGGAGCAGCGCCAGCACCTCGTCGACGCCGGCGTGCCCGTTCCCGCCAGCGACGAGTTCATCGCCGACTTCGATCGCATGAGCATCCAGCGCGGGTTGAAGGCGCTTGGCACCTTCGGCTTCCAGGCCACCCAGCGCGGCAAGACCGGCTACCTCGAAGCCGTGCCCCGCACCGTCGCCCGTGTCCGCGCCTGCCTCTCGCGATCGCCCGAGCTAGCCGCGCTCAGTGCCCGCCTCGACCCCATCCTCGTGGACCACGGCTAATCGTTCGCCGCTCCCACTGCCCCATCGCCGCGGGAGTCGACTCGGCGGCACACACGCACGTGTGCCCTCGCGGCTGACGCGGCTCGATCTCTCACCCGCCGGACCCGCCGTGTGGCCTCGAGTGCGAGAAGGGGGCTGCATGTGGGTCGGCATCGCGCTCGGGAACGATCGATGTCTAGCAGGCTGCTGAAAAGGGCGCGCGCCTTAAGGCGCGCCGACGAGCGTAGCGAGTCGACTTCGGGGTAGGGCCCCACGAAAAACGCGTTTTTCGTGGGTCGAGGGTCTGGAACAGACCCCCGAGGAAGCATTGTCAGTCGCGAAAAACTCGCCCCGGCAAGTTTTCAGCAGCCTGCTCGGGAAGAACGAGTGGGAATGCGGCGTCCTCTGTTGTGACCGCCGAAGCCGACGAAGCGGAGGATCGGCGGTGGGACGGACGAGGCTAGACCGCGACCGAGCTCTGCAGACGATCGAGCGCATCGCGCGCGGGTCTGAGTCGCTGGGAAGTCCGCGGAGCGGTCGGGTGGACTGACGGAGAACTAAAAAAAGCCGCTGGAGCGAGTCTTTTAGCTCCGCACCGACGTGGCCCCGGAGTCTGCTCCAGGCTCACGCCGCGAGAAAAGCGCGATCTGTTTTCGATCCGAACTCTCAGGGCAACTAGCTACACAGATCGGCGCGCCTTTGGCACGTGCAGCCTTCAGCGGCCTGCCAGATGCGCAGTTCGATGAACGGCCGGTCGAGCACCCGCCGGCATCCCGTCGTTCGACAGTCCATCGAATGAACGATCGATGCTCGCCGTTCGTTCGGTCTCTGCACCTTCCGAATACGAGCATGCGAGCGATGAATTTTCTTCCTGCACAAGACTGCGTTCGCAAAGGGATTTGCGCCGATGGACCCGGTCCACCGGATCCTCACGCTTGGCATGGCTCTTGATGACGTCGCAGCCCACGACGTTCCGGCCATCCCGGAAGGGTTTCTGCGATTCCGAAGAAAGTCCGGGGGAGGCGCCTGCGGGAACGAGCCGTTCTCGAGCCAGACAGACCACCGATCATTCCAGGCACGATCCATCGAAGCGAGCACGAGGCGAATTCGGAAAGGG
>CAYUSL010000052.1:0-20910 GCA_964447125.1 uncultured bacterium
GCCAAGCGCTTCGCCGAGGCCATGACCATGGCCTACCACCGCAGCCACGGCGTCGCGACCCGCATCGTGCGCATCTTCAACACCTACGGCCCGCGCATGCGCATCCGCGACGGCCGTGTGGTCCCCACGTTCCTCGCGCAAGCCATCCGCAACGAAGACATCACGGTCTTCGGCGACGGCAGCCAGACACGCAGCTTCTGCTTCGTGAGCGACCTCGTGGACGGCCTGGTCCGATTGCTGAACTCCGACTGCGAGACGCCCGTCAACATCGGCAACCCGCGAGAGATGACGATCTACGAGTTCGCCGAGACGATCATCCGCATCACCGGCTCGAAGAGCCGCATCGTGAAGCGCCCGCTGCCCGAGGACGACCCCAAGGTGCGACGCCCCGACATCACCAAGGCACGCACCCTGCTCGGTTGGGAGCCGAAGGTGAGCCTGGAAGAGGGCATCACCCGCACCCTCGACGATTTCAAGAAGCGCATCCTGGGCAGCTCGCGCTGAGCCATGAATCAGGCCGCGTCCGGCGAGACGCCGGCTGAGCTCGACGCTCCCACGCCCGAGCAGATCCAGCGCTGGCGACGCGGTCTCGCGCTGGGCGGGGGGGCGCTCGCGGTGGGTGCCTTCCTCACGGTTCATCCGTGGTGGAGCGGTCCCTGCATCGACGGCGCGTGGGTAACCGCCTGCTACGTCCTCGGTGGGGTGGGTGCCTTCGCCGCGCTCACGAGCCCGTGGCTCTCCGCGTGGATCGTCGGGCGCCCGGCGTGGCGCGAGAACGTGTACTCGCTGGCGCTGGCGTTCCTGCTGGCGCTCGTGATCCGCACGTTCATCGTTCAGGCCTTCAAGATTCCGTCGGGATCGATGCTGCCCACGCTCCAGATCGGCGACCACATCCTGGTGCTCAAGTTCGCGTACGGAACCCGGGTGCCGTTCACGGACCACGTGATCCACGCGTTGGGGATCCGGGAACCGCAGCGCGGCGACGTCGTGGTCTTCCGCTATCCGCGCGACGAATGCGAGGACTACATCAAGCGCATCATCGGCCTGCCGGGCGACACCATCGAGGTCCGCAGCCGACGCGTGTTCATCAACGGCGAGGCGATGCCGGACGCGTGGGGCCACTGTCCCGACGGAAAGCTCATGACCGACGCCGACGCCGACTGCGGCCCGCCGGCGATGCGCATCGACTACCTAGCGCCCTTCCACGTGCCCGAGGACCGCTATTTCATGATGGGCGACAACCGGCAGCACAGCCAGGACAGCCGCTTCTGGGGAACGGTCGAGCGCGACAAGATCCTCGGTCGCGCGGTGTGGATCTACTGGTCGTGGGACGCCGAGCGCCATCTGCCTCGACTCGGCCGGCTCGGCCACACCGTTCACTGAACGGCTGCTCGAGAATCCGCGGTCGCGAGCACCCCTGGGTTGCGGCACCGCGAGCGCCCTGGCTGAGCCCCGCGCCACATCCAGCACCGTCGGCGAGCCCGCGCCGGTGCTTGCACCGGTGCGCGCGGCGTAGCGCACGCACGTGTCGTCGGCGTCGTGCGTCGCGGCGTCAGGGAGCGATCTTCTGTTGCCCGAGCACGTACGTGAACCCCGCGCTCAGATTGCCCGGCACCACGCGCGTGATGTACTGCTCGACGAAGCGATCGATCTCCGTGATGGTCGTGGGCGGCACGATCACGATGTCGAAGGGCGCGAGCGCCGGATCGACCGAGCCGTCCGCTCCGTCGGCGAGCTTGGCGAGGTCCACGACCCGCGAGGTGGCCACGCCTTCGGGCCCCTTGCGCAGTAGCACCACCTTCGACAGGTCGCCCGCAGGCGTGTATCCGCCAGCGGCGAGAATCGCGCTCATGGCGCTCATGCGGCCGAGGATCTGCACGTCGCGCGGGTGGAATACCTCGCCGCCTACGTAGACGACGCGGCCTGCATACTCGCGCACGAAGACCGTGATGCTGGGATCGCGCACCGTGCGCGCCAGCTCGCGGGTGAGCAACTGCGACAGCTCTTCCGGCGTGAGCCCGTCGGCGCGCAGATAGCCGGTGAGTGGGTGCGCGATCTTGCCGTCGGGGCCGACGCGTACGGTCTCGTTGAGCGAGCCGTCCACCAACGACTTGATCTCGACGAGGTCGCCCGGAACGATCCGATACGTGACGTCGTCCTTGGCGGGCGCTGCAGGGATCCCTGCGGCCGGCGCAACCGCGGATGCATCGTCCGCGGGCTCGGTGGCGGCATTCGCCGCCGCGCCCGCGCCCAACCCTGCGGCCAGCACGAGCACGAACGCGGGCCGCGCCAGCACGTTGCGCAGCACACGGGATGCGAGAACGGCTCGACTCCGAATCATGTCAGGCTTTCCCCTTGGGACGGCTGGACTTCGCCCCGGCATTCGCAGCTTTGCCGGACGCGGGTTTGGACGTACTGCTCTTTGCCGCAGCGTTCTTGGTGGTGCCACCCACCGGTTGATTGAGCTTCTGCCACAGCCGCGCGAACAGACTTTGCGGCTCGTCGCTCGCAGCATCGGCAGCCTCGCGAGGCTTACCGCGAGGGCCTCGCGCTTGTGACTCTGTCTTGTTGCGCTCTTTTCCCCGATCGCCGAAGTCACCGATCGCGGCCTGTGCCGCGGCGTCGAGGGCGTCCACCGGAGGAGGTGCCTCCACGGCGGGTGTCGCACGCCGGTGGGGACGCTTGCCGGCATCCACCTTGATCAAGTCCTGGTTACCGGTACTGAGCGCATTGACGAAGTCGAAGATGCGCTGGCGATCGACCTCGGCCAGCAAGGTGAACTTGAGCCCCATGCCTGGCGGCAGCGCCGACGGCACGAAGGGCCGGAACGGATTCGAGTACACCACCGTCGCGGTTGCGCGGATCGGCGGACCCTTCATTCCCGGCAGCGTGAGTTGCAGCGTCACCAACGAGTTCACCGGCGACGCCGCTTGCGTGTGGACGAAGACGCCTTTGTCGTTGAGCTGCTCGGCCTCGGCTTCGACGTCGAGCCCATCACTCGCTTGGTAGCGCACCGGATAGCGGTGCGGAGTAGGGCGGGCGCTGTCGGCTGCTCGGCTCATCTCGTGCTCGGCCGCCAGACGAGTAGCGGCAATCTTCGCGATCTTACCGGAATCGCTGGTTGTCTGCGAGAGCAGGATCTCGTACAACCTGCGCGAGGAAGGCACGAACCGGGCGCAAACGCGCCAGCAGGGAGGGGATTCGCGTGAAGTGCTGCCGTTCGACCCAAGCGATGCGTGACGGGCGTGGGCGTGTGACTCGCGCGGTACCGATCGCCACGCTGCTCGGCGTCGCGCTGGCGGCGTCGAGCGCCGCGGCAGAACCGGGACCGAGCGCACCGCCCAATCCGCCGGCGGTCGCCGCCACGCCACCGCTTACGCCCCCGGGTGCCGCTCCGATGCCCGCTCCCGACGCGTCGGCCGCGGCAACGCCATCTGCAACGTCGGGTCCACCCCCATTTCCCGACGGATTCCTAGGCGTAAAACTCGAGTGGACGATCGACCAGGTGCGCAGCGCCATCTCCAAGACCAGCGAGGCCTTCGAGATCGACGACCAGAAGAACTGCCCCACGGCTCCTGCACAGCCGTGCCACCGCATCGTCGAAAGAGCACCGAAGGGCACGTCGCACAGCAAGGCCGAGTATTGGTTCAACCCGTTCAACGGCCGATTGGCTCGTATCACCGTCGAGTACCGGCTCGGCTACGTGGATGTGGACAACCAGTTCACGCAGAGCTTCGGCCCGCCTACCACGAAAGTGGAGAAGGCCGTGGCCGAGAACGCCTTTCTGGGATCGGGCACTGAGGTCACCAAGGTGTGGCGCCAGGGTCCGTTCGAGGTCGAGCTGGTCTACTTGCTGCTGGCGAAGAACCCGACGGAAGCCCACAATGGCCACGTCGAGTTTCGCAGCGTCACCCAGCTCGAGCTGATGCGGGATCTGGGCGAGCAGATGAAGTCTCTCGGAGGCCCCGCTCCGAGCCCCGCTCCCGGCAAGCCGCCGCCGAGCGATGGAAAGAGCGAGGAAGCGCCGCCCAAGCTCTTCTGAAGGCGCTCTCTCGAGGTCAGCCGAGGTCGCCGCGCACCGTCACACCGCGACGCGCCGGCGCAAGCTCGAGGCACCGGGCGGTCTCGCGACCATGGCGACGCCACGTTCGCTCCATCGCATCGGCCACCTCACTGGCCCCGCCGGGGGCGACCAGCGCCAAGATCGTGGGACCGCTGCCGCTCAAGAACGACGCCACCGCACCGGCGCGGCGCGCAGCGCGGCGCACGGCATCGAATCCCGGCACGAGGGGTGCGCGGTACGGCTGGTGGATTCGATCATCGGTGGCGAGATCGAGCAGCTCGTAGCGCCCGGCAGCCATGGACGCGACGGCGAGCGCCGCGCGCGTGAGGTTGTGAACGGCATCGCCACGCGAGACCGTCGCCGGCAAGAGCTTTCGCGCTTCTTCCGTCGAGACACCGAACGGCGGCACCAGCGCCAGCGCGACCAGTCGAGGCACCGGCAGAGCGACGAACCGAGCATGACGGCCATCGAGCGCGGCCACCGTGAATCCGCCGCTCGCCGCCGGTGCGAGATTGTCCGGGTGTCCCTCGAACGGCAGCGCGAGATCGAGCACGGCCTGCGCCTCGACGTCGCGACCCGCGATGCTGAGCGCAGCCGCGGCTCCCGCCACGGCCGCCGCCGAGCTGGAGCCGAGACCGCGTCGCCACGGGATCCGGTTGAGCATCCGCACCTCGAGCGAGGGCAGGGCGCAACCCAAGCGCGCCAGCGAGCGACGGAGCACCCGATCGAAGAGATTCGTGCGCGGCGCACGCGCTACGTCGGCGCTGCCCTCGCCCTCCACGCGGTAGTGGATGCCGCGGCTCGTCGAGCGCGCGAGCCACACTTCGTTGCGCAGCTCGAGCGCCAGCCCGAGCGTGTCGAAGCCAGCTCCCAGGTTGGCGGTGGTGGCGGGAACGGTGACGTGGATGCTTGGCACGGTCGCCTCGTTTTCGGGGCGGCGGACTATACATCAACGCTTCGGGCGCACCGTTCGTTCGCGACGCGAACCTCCCGCGCCGCGACGGAGCCGGTATGAGCCCAGCGGCACGTTACGACCCGCAGCGTCTGCCGCAGACACCGCGTGCGGTGCTCGTTCGCGCGCCCAACTGGGTTGGCGACGCGATCCTCGCGGTGCCCGCGATCCAGGCGCTGCGCGCCGCGTTCCCGACGGCCCACCTCGCCGTGTTGGCGGTGCCGTGGGTCGCCGACGTGTTCCGATGCCTGCCCGGCGTGAACGAGGTTCTCGTCTTCGATCGCAATGGCATCCACCGCGGCCTTCGTGGCGTCGAACGCATGGCGAGTGAGATACGCGCACGCCGCTTCGACGTGGCGATCTCGTTGCCGCGCTCGGCGAGCAGCGCATGGCTGCTGTCGCGAAGCGGAATCGCCTGCCGCGCGGGATTTGCCGATCGCGTCACCCGCAGGCTCTACACCCACGCCGTCGCGTTTCCCGGCAAGGGACGCCCCGGGCATCACGAGCTCGAGCTTCATCTCGAGCTGGTGCGCGGGCTCGGCATCCCCGCACCCCTCGTTCAGCCCACCCTGACCTTGAACGCGGATCTCGGGGCTCGGCGGGAAGCCCTGCTGACCGAGTGCGGTGTGGACGATCGCCCGTACCTCGCGATGGCACCGGGCGCGGCCTTCGGGGGTGCCAAGCGCTGGAGCGCAGCGGGCTTCGCGGGCGTCGCCGACCGCGCGTTCACGTCGCTGGGGCTCGAAACCGTGCTCCTCGGCAGCCCGGGCGAACGCGTCATCGCTCGCGAGCTGGCCTCCTGCGCCGAGCGCGCGCCTGTCGATTGCGTGGGACGGATCGGCCTCGCCGATGCGCTCGCGTTGATCGCCGGTGCCCGAGCCCTGGTCACCAACGACTCGGGGCTGATGCACGCCGCAGCGGCGCTCGGCACACCCGTGGTCGCGATCTTCGGTCCAACCGATTGGATCGCGACGGGTCCGGCGAGCCCGCGGTCACGAGTGGTGCGCGAGCCCGTCGCCTGCGCACCGTGCTTTCTTCGCGACTGCCCGATCGACCACCGCTGCATGACCCGCGTGGGTGTCGATGCGGTGTGGCAAAGCCTCACGAGCCTCGTTGCGTCGGCGAGGCCCTCGGCGTGACGATTCCGAGCTCGGCGTCAGTGGGTTGCTGCGCGCGCGACACGTCGCCGTCACTTGCGTTTTGCATCATCGAGGTTCAACATTCCCCGACTCGCCGGACGCCGTGGCGAAGCACGCCCATACGCACCGCCGCAGCGCGCTTCGTGCCGGCACCCGATCGTGGCGCGGCTTCACGCGACAGCCGATGAGCGCTCGGGAATTCCTGCGAGTTCCGGGTGAGCACGATGGAGGAGGTCGAATGGAAGCTCGGCGGCGATCCACCCCTGTGAGGCGCGCCCGCGCGGCGGCCGTAGCGATGCTCGCGGCGGTCGCCGTCACTACGACGGGCTGCTCGAGCTCGAGCGGGCAGGTGGGCACGCGGTCGCCGTATGCCCGCGCCTACGCCATCAGCGATCGCAATCAGCTCATCGGCGGCAAGGTCGCGATCGCGAACATCGGCGATTTCATTCTCGAGAACGATCAGGTTCGGCTCGCGATCCTGGGCGCGCTCGAGTCCTACGGACCGAACCTCTACGGCGGCGCCTTGGTGGACGCCGAGCTCCAGCGGCCCGATGGATCGAGCAGCGCCGGCCGTGGCAGCGACGAGCTGGTCGAGGTCTTCCCGATCATCGATCTCAAGGTCGCGAAGCCCGACGGCACGCTCGACGGGCCAGGCAATCCCGTCAGCACCAGTGTGCGTGTGTGCGAAGAGGGCGGCCCAGGAAGCGGCGCGCGGGCACGAGTGCGCATGGCAGCCGACTTGTACCCGCTCATTGCCTTGGTGGGCGTCATCCCCAATCTCCTCGGTCCATCGGGTGCACGCATCGTCCAGGACTACATCTTGGAGCCCGGGAAACGCTACGCCCGGCTTCATACCGAGGTGCGGTTCTTCGAGGGCGGCGAGGGTGCCGGCCAACCCATCGAGTGCGGTGACGATCCCAACGCCAAGCGCGTCTTCAAACCCGAGTACCCGCAACTGCCGCTCAACGTGATCTCGCCGGTGCTCTTCGGCCAAGCCTACGGCGACATCGCCATCTTCGGTGGCACCACCCAGCTCTTCTCGCCGACCTTCGGCTTCGATTCCTTCAGCGAGCTTCTCGCGAAGGCACCCAACGCCACCAGCGACGTCGTCTACGACGAGATCGTGCCGTTCAAGAACACCTTCGAGTCGCCGCTCAACGGCTACTTCATGGTGGGCCGCGCCAACCACATCTCCTACGGCATGACCGCGCCGGACAAGGGCGTGTTCACGATTCCACTGCTGGCGGGCACGATCGCGCCGCAGTTCGTGGCGACCTCGCGGGAGATGGTGGACGCCAGCACCGGTGCCAAACCCTCACCGCTCGAACCGGTGGGCAGCCAGCGCGGCGACGTCGCCAGCTTCGACCGCTTCTTCATCGTCGGCGACGGCGACGTGGCCTCGGTGCTGGACGTGGTGAATCAGATCCAGGGCGTAGCCAGCGGCACCGTGCACGGCCACGCCTTCGAGGAAGCGACCGGACGGCCGGTGACGCACGCCAGCATCCTGGTGTTCCGTCACCCCCGCGACGGTGGCGGCAACCTTCGCGACCTCACGGGCGTCGACTTGAAGGAACTGGGCGTACCCATCAGTCAGATCTACACCGACGTGCACTTCGACGACACGTCGCAAGACGGAAGCTTCAGCGCCACCCTCGAGCCCGGCGACTACGTGTTGCTCGGTCTCTCCGACGGCCACGGCCGCGGGCCGCTTCAGCCGATCGCCGTGCGCGCCGGCGAAAGTCTCACGACCACGGTGGTGATTCCCCGCGACGGCCGCGTCAGCGTCGAGGTGGTGGACGCCGCGCGCGGCGGAGCGAGCCTCCCGGCCAAGATCACCGTCACCGAGCTCGACGGCCACGGCGTGCCGTGGCCGCGTTTCGGCGAGGGCTCGCTGCCGATCTCACGCATCCCGCGCGCCAACGCCATCTACGAGCCGCAGACGGCCGACGCCGCGCGCAGCGACCTCGAGTTCGTGGCGGCGTTCGAGTACACGGCGGACGGGCGGCACACGTTCTCGCTCGCGCCCGGCCGCTACCGGGTCTACGCGTCGCGGGGCTACGAGTACACGATCGACACCAAGGACATCGTCATCGAGCCGGGGCTCGAGAAGACCGCCCAGCTCGCCATCGCCCAGGTGGTCGACACCACCGGTTGGCTCTCGGGCGACTTCCACGTGCACTCGGAATCGAGTCACGACTCGGGCGTGTCGAAGGACGACCGCGTGCTGGGATACGCCTCGGAAGGCGTCGAGATCCTGGCATCGACCGACCACGACTACATGACCAACTACAAGCCCTACATCGAGAACCATGCGCTCCGCCCGTGGCTCACCACGATCGTCGGCGACGAGCTCACCACCTTCGAGAACGGCCACTACAACGCCATGCCCCTTCAGTTCGATGGTCGCGAGACCTCGAACGGCGCGCCGCGGTGGGTGGGGCTCACGCCGCCCCAGATCTTCGACACGCTCCGCGCCCGCGGCGCCTACGGTCCGGATCGGACGGTGACGATCCTCAACCACCCGCGCGACTCGATCTTCGGGCTCTACAGCCAATTCGGCTTCGATCAGGGCACCGGCGTGCTCTGTCCGGGTTTGTTCACCCTCGGCAACCCGGTGATCCGTACCGGCAACGGTCTCGGCGGCGTGAACACCGCCAACTTCGACGCCAACTTCCTGTCGATCGAGGTGCTGAACGGCAAGCGTTTCGAGCTGATTCGCACCCCCACGCTGGAGGAGGTACCGCTCAAGGCCGAAGGGCAAACGCGCCCCGGCACGCCGCCCTCGATCTACCAGGTGCTGGCGCGCACCCTCGACGAGCAGCGTCGTCTCGTCGACTCCACGAACGGCCTCGCCACCACCGATCAGAGCCGCTACCAAGGCGGCGTCGACGATCTCTTCACCACCATCAACCTCGGACGCGGTCGCCCGACCGGCCTCGCGAACTCCGACTCGCACAAGATCATCGACACCGCGTCCGTGCGTACCTGGTTCAAGGTCGGCACCGACCAGCCCGACGCCGCCGAAGACCTGGACGTGGTGGCCGCCGTGGCGCGCGGCCAAACCGTGATGGGCTTCGGACCGTTCGTCACGCTCACCGTCGACGGCGCGGAGATCGGCAAGACCGTCACCAATTCGAGTGGGCAGGTGGACGTGGGAGTCGAGGTGCAGGGTCCCGACTGGTTCCAGATCGACCGCGTCGAGATCTACGGCAACGGCGAGCTCGTCGCGGAGATCCCGGTGGCGCGACCCAATGCGTCGACGATCAAGTACCGCGGCCACACCACCATCAACGTGCGCGATCTCGCCATCAACGATCACCAGGCGAAGGACACCTACTTCGTCGCCGTGGCGCTCGGCGACGACGATCTCTTCCCGGTGGATTTCCCCAACAGCTTCCCGACCCAGAACACCAGCGACATCATCGTGGGCGCGCTGGCGGGCGTGATTCCGGGAATCGGCGGGCTCTTGGGGGAGGGCGAGAACATCGTGCCGCTCACGTTCAACGTCCTGCCGTACGGGGTCACCAACCCGGTGTACGTGGACGTGGACGGCGACGGTCGCTTCACCGCCGTGGGGCGTCCGCCCGCCGACGGCCGCAGCAAATATCGCGGCTGCTCGGATCTCACCGAGGCGTGCGTGTGTCAGGATCTGGCGCTTCCGGCGAGCGCGACTCAGGACTTCACGGATACCCGCGACTACGTGCAATGGCTGCTGGGTCTCGAGCAAGGCCACGGCCGGCTCAAAGCCGTGCCGCCAGCTCCATTCGAGTTCGCCGGACGTTGAACGAGACCTGGAAACGAGATCGGATCGACAGAGCTCCTCGGGTGCCGTAGGCACCCCAAGCGAGGGAAACCCCATGCCTCACCGAACCACCCGACACACCCTCATCGGCTTGGCGATCGTGGCCGCGCTCGTGGCCGTGCGCCCGGCGCGCGCCGGTCTGGCGGACGACGTCACCGACGCGCTCGTCCCCGACGCGGTGGACGACCGCAGCGACGTCGATCCGCTGCTCGATCGGCTGGTCGCCAAAGGTGTGCTGACCCCCGAGGAGGCCAAGGACATCGACAAGGAGGTCGCCGACCAGAACCGCTTCGCGATCGATCTCGGCGGACGCCTGAACCTCGACGTCATCGCCTACGACGGCGCCGACTACGTCGAGGGCGTACCCGGCGACCCCAACGTGCGCACCGGTTTCCGGCTACGGACCGCACGCTTCAACGCGGACGGTCGCGCCTACTGGGATTGGCTGCGCTATTCGATGCAGGTGGACTTCGCCGATCCCGCCAAGGCCAACGAAGTCGAGGTCACGCTTCTCGATGCGCGGATCTCGCTCGTCGATCTGGTGCCCATGCACGCCATCCACCTCGGTCTCGTGAAGCCGCCGTTCGCGCGCCAGCAGGTCATGAGCTCGAGCCGCCTTCAGTTCCAGGAGCGCAGCATCGTGCTCGAAGAGCTGCAGGATCGGTTCTTCGATCGCGAGCTGGGCGCGCGCGTCAATGGCCGCATCCCGCTCGGCGAGGACACCGTGATCGTGAAGTACGCCGCCGGTGTCTTCAATGGCTCGGGGGAGCGAAGCATCGGCGGCGACACCAACGAGGGAAAGCTCGTGGCGCTGCGCGGCAGCATCGATCTCTTCCACGACATGGGCGAAGAGGAGCCCGACCTCTCCAGCGGTGAGCTCGGCCTGAGCCTCGGCGGCGGCTGGTTCCTGAACGACGACGTCGCCTCGACCCCCAAAGGCTACGCCGTGGACGGTGAGCTCAAGCTGGCGGGGCTCTCGTTCACCGGCGGCTGGGTGGTGATCGACTACGCACCCGATCTCGGCGCCAACATCGAGTTCCCACCCTTCGCCACCGATTTCAACTCGAAGGGCTGGTACATCCAGGGCGGATACATGTTGCTGCCGCATCTTCTCGAGCTGGCGGGGCGCTACGAGCAGTACGACTCGAACGACCAGGTGAAGGACAACGGCGACGTCACGGCCTACACCGGTGCCCTCAACCTCTACCTCCTCGATCACGACATGAAGTCGAGCCTCGAGTACGTGGCGCGGGTGGAGGACGAGGGTGCCAAGCTCGAGAACGACTCGCTCACCCTCGAGGTGCAGTTGCTCTTCTAGCGCTGCTGCCTCGGGGGTCTGTTCCATTCCAGACCCCCGCCCATCGCGGCAAAGCCGCGATGGGACCCACCCCCGAGTCGTCTCGCTTCGCTCCTCGGCTCGCCTCAGGCTCGCGGAGACGTGAACGGCGAGCGTGGAAAGCGGTGCGCCGGTCGTAGGGCGCTGCGCTCGCGAGATGCCCGTGGTTCGCGCCTTCTTCACGAACCTGCGCGCGCGGTGGTCGCGATCGCGCGCGCCGACGCCCCTCTCGGCGTGATCGATGTGGTAATCCAAGCCCCGCGATGGGGGGACGGGGCATCCGAGTGCGTGCGCGCGCGACGAGCGACGCGCGTGTCGAGCGCTTGCTGGCGGGGAAGCGCCTGTCCCTCGACGCGCTCATCGCCCGGCCTGGCGCCACGATCGTCAAGGACTACAGCAAGGCGATCGTGCTGCGGATCGCGGACGAGGGCACGGCTTGGTACGTGAAGTGGTACCGACTGCCGAGTCTCCGGCTCCGCCTCAAGGCAGCGTTCACGTCGACGCCCGCTGCGCGATTTCGCGCCGGCTCCGAGATCCTCGCTCGGACGGGCTTTCGCGGGCCGCGACTGGCTGCGACGCTCGAGCTCGGCCCGCGCGTGCTGCCTCGCGCGTCGTTGGTCGTGACCGAAGCGGTCGTGGGAGCGGAGCCGCTGGCCACGGTCCTGAGCGGGGCGCGGCTCCGCCAGCGACGGCATTGGCTGCGCCGCCTCGGCATGCTGTTTCGCGACCTGCACGCGGCCGGCGTGCTGCACAAGGATCTCAAGGATTCGAACATCCTGCTCTCGGCCGGTGACGCCGACGCGCCGTTCACGCTGCTCGACCTCGAGGACGTCCGCCACGTCCCGCAGCTCACCCGCGAGCGCCGCTTCCGCTCGCTCATGCAGCTCTACCGCACGCTGGGGCGAAACGCGCCGCTGCGAGAGCGCATCGCGTTCTTGCAAGGCTACGTGGCGGAGCAGCCCGAGCGCGACGTGGAAATGCGACTGGCGCTCGCGCAGGTCGCCCAGATGGGTGCCGAGAAGGACCTGCGCGACCGCGGGCGCGTGGTGCGGAAGATCGACCACGCCGGCTTCCGCTGGCTGACGACGCTCTCGGGTGCTCGGCTCACCGAACAGATCATGAGCTGGACGCCCGAGGCCGTCGCACACACCTCCGGTGCCCTGGAGGACCGCTCGGGACGCAGCCGTCGCTTCGTGCGCCTCAGGCTCGCCGACGGCACGCGCTATTGGGTGCGTTTCTACCGACCCCGCAACTTGCGCAAGGCGCTCTCTTCGCACGAGCGGCGCGGACGCGCGCGGCGCGAATGGGACCACGCCTGCGAAGCGGGAAGGCGGGGCGTGCCCACGGTGCTGCCGGAGGCGCACGCCCACGACCACGCGTGGCTCTTCCGTACCGAGATCATCGCGTATCCCGAGCTCGAAGGCGCACGGGATCTCGCGTCGATGCTCACCGACGCAGACCTCGCGCCCGCGGAGAAGCGCACGCGCGTGACGCAAGCGGCTCGGGTGCTGCGGCGCGCCCACGAACGCGGCGTCACGGTCCGCCACCTGCGCGCCGATCAGGTGATCTTCACCGGCGACGGGTCGGTGCGCCTCCTCGGATTGGAACGCGTGCGTTTCGGCGGGCCCGCCTCGTGGCGGAGCCGGATCCGCGACCTCGCGGCGTTCGACCGCGGTCTCGCCGAGCTCAAGATCCGTCGCGGCCACGCGGTACCGCGTACCCAGCGGGTGCGATTCCTGCATGCGTACCTCGAAGCGGGCCCCATCGATCGCGGGCCGCGCCGGGTGTTGGAGCGCGTGGCGCGGCGCAGCTCGCGGGCATTCTCGCGGCGCGAGCGCCGCCGCCGCCGCTCCCTCGAGCGTCGCAGGCCGCGTGACTACGAAATGCCGCCCGTGAGCTGCTTCATCATCTGCAAGGACGAAGAGGAGCTGATCCGCGACTGCCTGGAGAGCGTTCGCTGGTGCAAGGAAATCGTGGTCGTCGATTCCTTTTCCACCGATCGCACCGTGGCGATCTGCCGCGAGTACACGGACCGAGTCTTCCAGCGCGCCTGGCCGGGCTTCGTGGAGCAAAAGCGTTACGCCCTCGGCCTCACGCGGAACGAATGGGTGCTCAACCTAGACGCCGACGAACGGATCTCGCCGGCGCTGCAGCGAGAGATCGAGCGACGCCTGGCAGCGGCGGACGATCGCGTGTGGGGCTTCTACATCCCGCGCCTGGTCTTCTACCTCGGGCGTTGGTGGCGCCACGGCTGGTACCCGGAATACCGGTTGCGGCTCTTCCGGAAGTCGAAGGTGACCTGGGGAGGCGTGGATCCCCACGAGCGGGCCTTCCTCGCCGACGAGCGTCGCGCCGTGCGCCTGAAGGGCGACATCGCCCATCTCACCTATCGCGACCTGCGCGATCAGCTCCGCACCATCAACCGCTTCACCAGCATCGCCGCCCGCGAGGCCTTCGACCGCGGCAAGCACTTCCGGGCGCTCAACCTGTTCGGCAACCCGGTGGTCCACTTCATCAAGTTCTACGTGATCAAACGCGGCTTTCTCGATGGGATTCCCGGCCTCTTCATGGCAGGCTTGATGGCGCTGCACGTGTTCTTGAAGTACGCGAAGCTGCGTGAGCTCGAGTGGACCGCTGCCGATGCAGGACCCCGCGACCGTAGGCGCACCCGCGATCCCGGCAGCGGCTGATCGCTTGCCCAGCGCCCGCGGCGGGATCCGCGCGGCACTGGCGCGCGCCTTGCCCGAGCGTTTTCTGCTCGGGGTGTCTCGCTGGGCGGTGCGCGCACTCGCCGCCAGCGTCGCGATCTCGATCGCCGCGACCAACATCGCGTTCGGCATCGCGCTTGCGGCTTGGCTGGTGCGCGCTCTCCTCCACGGCCCCCGGCGCTGGCCGGCGACGCCCGCCGACAAGCCATTCCTCCTCTTTCTCGCGTGCTGCGTGCTCTCGGCGCTCGCGGGAATCGACACCTCGACGGCGCTCTGGTCGCTACGCGCCTACGCACAGGTGCTGGTCTTCTACCTGGTGCTCGACCACGCGCGCGAGGAGGATGAGCGGGAGCGCCTCGCGTGGATCCTGACCGTGGGATTTTTTCTCTCGGGCTGGCACCAGGTTTACAACTATCGATGGCAGAACTTTCACAAGGACTGGGGGCCGGGGAAGATGACCCGCGCCAGCCAGCTCGTGATCGCGGTGGCGATGAGCCACGCGCTCTGGCTCGCCAGTCGCGGTTGGCGGCGGCGCGCCGGTGTGGGCGCGCTGCTGGCGATGCAGATCGCGGGGCTCGTGTGCACCTTCAAGCGCGGTGCCTGGGTCGGCAGCATCGTGGGGCTCTCGACCCAGCTCTGGCGCCGCAATCGCAAGCTGGTGGTGGTGCCGGCGGTGGTCGCGGCGGCGGTGGTGGTGGCGATCCCGGCGGTGCGCGTACGGCTCAGCCAGTCGGGCGAAGACTTCGTCCACACGGACAACCGCCTGCACATGTGGAAGATCGCCGCCCAACTGGTGCGGGACTATCCGCTCGGGATCGGCACCCACAACGGTGGGATCATGAAACGCGCCGACTTGTGGGGTGCGGAACCGCCCAAGCACAGGCACTTCCACTCGAACCTGGTCACGATCTGGGTGGAGGACGGGCTGCTCGGTCTGGCGGCGTTCGTCGCGTGGCTGGTGGCGCTGGCGCGCCTTCTGATCGAGCGGGTACGCGCGACGTCGGG
The DNA here is from genome assembly GCA_964447125.1 of uncultured bacterium. GTDB lineage: Bacteria > JADJOY01 > JADJOY01 > JADJOY01 > JADJOY01 > JADJOY01. Next base: position 15,006 of record CAYUSL010000052.1, read on the forward strand.
CCATCCGGGCGCGGACGCAGCGATCGCCGTCGGCGCCGCCACGGCGTTCCTGGCGTGGAACGTGAACGGCTTGGTGGAGTTCAACTTCGGCGACGCCGAAGTGACGATTCTCCTCTACATCGTGATGGGATTGGCGCTCGCGCCGACGTTCGCGCGGCGGGACGAGCCGCTGGGGGGTGTCACCCGCGCGAGCCAGGAACACACATGACTCGGATCACGCGGCCGCGCGCGCTTGTCGCGGCGGGATTTCTCGCCGCCACCGCATGCCCCAGCCGCCCCAAGGCGCCAGCGCTCGAAGGTGCCATCACGGACATTCCCGTGTACGCGCCTGCGACCATCACCAAGAAGCTCGACTACCCACACCAGGGACCGGCGTGCCCCCTGCAATCCTTGATCTGGGAGCTCGCAACCCCTGACGAGTGGTCGAAGGTCCAGTACTTCTACCGACAGAAGCTCTCGTTCGTGACACCCGAGCTCGATTCAGGCGCGGTCCAGGGCAAGACGCTCTATTCGTATGTCCCGGACGGCGGCGATGCGGCTCGCCAGGAGCGGGTGCTGGTGACGATCGGCGCCAAGGAAGCGAGCGGCGCGAAGATCCGCATCGAAGAGACGGTGTGCGCGTCGCGGCGCGCCACCGGCTGAGCCTCGCCGCGCGTCCGTGCGAGCCGGTCAGCCGAGGGCGCCGCTCGCCTTGAGTGCTGCGATCTCGTCCCACGAGAGCCCGAGATCGAGCAAGACCTCTTCGGTGTGCTGGCCGAGCTCGGGGCTCGGCTGGAGCTCGGGCGCGGCACCATCGAAGCTCACCGGATTGTTCACCAGCCGGAAGCTGCCCGCGTCGCCCCCGGGCACCGAGGTCAAGTAGCCATTGGCAACGACCTGCGGATCGTCGTGCAGCTCCGCAGGGTTCTGCAGAACGGCCCAGGGCGAGTCCATTCCCGCGAGTCGTTCTCGCCACTCGGCGAGCGAACAGAAGGCGAACGCTTCGTCGAGGGCGGCCACGCACTCGCGACGATTCTGGAAGCGGGAACGCATGTCGCGGAAACGCGGATCCGTTGCCAGCTCGGGCCTGCCGATGCGCTGACAGATCTCGGGCCAGTAGCGGTCGCCCTGGAGCGCCATCAACACGATCCAGCGGCCGTCGCTGGTGCGATAGGTGTTCGCGAGGGGATTGAGCGCGCGAGCGCGGTCCGGAAACGGGATCTTCTTCTCCGGCGGGAGCAGCGGACTGGCGACGATGTCCGGCGCCATCGTCCACATCGCGGTGCCGAGTAACGACACGTCCACGACCGCGGCCTCGCCGGTACGCTCGCGTCTGAGCAGCGCCGCCGCCACGCCGCCCGCGAGCGCCAGCGCGCCCACGGAGTCTCCGAACGCCGGCCGCTGCATCACGGGTGCCTCGGCATCCGGTCGGGTGAGCCCGTGGGCCACGCCACCCCGCGACCAAAACGCCGTGGCGTCGTAGCCGCCGGCATCGCGATCGGGGCCGTCGGGTCCGTATCCGCTGCCGCGCACGTAGATGACTCGCGGGTTTCGTGCCCGGATGTCGTCGACGTCGATCGCGAGCTTGGTACGCGCCGCCGGCAGGAAGTTGGTCAAGAACACGTCACAGCGCTCGGCCAGACGATGGAGAAGCTCGCGTCCCTCGGGCTTCGCCAGATCGATGCCGAGCGAACGCTTGCCTCGATTCGACTGCTGCATCATGAAGTCGACGCCGCCCTCCCGGGCACCGAAGCCAGCGGCTGCGAGGCCGCGCTGGGCGTCGCCGTGCAGCGGATGCTCGATCTTCCACACCTCGGCGCCCCAATCGGCGAGGATCGCGCCCGCCGCGGGCACGAACCAAAACTGCGCCACCTCGAGGACCCGGATGCCGGAAAGCGCGCCGGTCACGACGGACCTCCGAGATCGGCGCCGGTGTAGCGAACGCTTGCTTCCCAGAGTGGCCCGGCCACCGCTGGCCCGCCCGCGCCCCAGCGAGGCTCGCGACGCTTGCCAAATTTGTAGTAGGCGCCCGTCACGTCCGCGATCTCCGGCGCAGTCGCGAGGTACATCGCCGTGCGCGCCGCGCGCGCCGCGGTCGGGAAGGGCGCCATCACCCACTTCCCCAGCGTCCGCACCACGGGCGAGGGATCGTGATTGCCGATGTTCGAGCGTACCGGGCCGGGATCGAGTGCGTTCACCGTGACGCCCGTGCCGGCGAGGCGCCGTGCCAGCTCGGCGGTGAAGTGGACGATGGCGAGCTTCGAGCGGCCGTAGGACTTGAGCCACGAGTAGCCGCGCGCGAGCTCCAGGTCCGCGAGATCGAGCGACACGATGCGGTGCGTATCCGACGATACGTTCACGATCCGCGCAGGCGCCGATTCGCGCAGGCGCGGCAGGAGCCGGAGCGTGAGCTGGAAATACGCGAGGTAGTTGACGGCGAACACCCGCTCGACACCGTCCACGGTCAGCTCGCGGGTGCGGCTCACCATGCCCGCGTTGTTGACCAGTACGTGGAGCGGGCGCGAAGACGCCAGGTATTCGCTCGCCGCGCGGTCGATGTCGGCGCGCGACGCGAGATCGCAGCGCAGGAGCTCGGGGCGCCGCCCCGTCGTTGCCGCGATCGCTCGAGCGGTCTCGTCGAGAAGCTTGGGATTTCGCGCCAGCAGCACCACGTCCGCGCCGCGCGCAGCGAGCGCCTCGGCCACCGCGCGGCCGTGACCCGACGTGGCGCCAGTGACCAAACAGGTGCGCCCATCCATGCGGTGAACCGCGTCCAGGTGCGACGTGTTGCTCACGATCTCTCCTCGCGGGGAATGGCGAAGCGCGTGCGATACGCGGAGAACGCATCCTCGACCTGAGCTTCGGTGAGCCCGAAGTCGTCGAGGGCGTAGCGGTGCTTGCCGTGACGGTGCTGCGGATTTTGGGTGGTCCAGGCACGCATCGCGGACTCGGCTGCGGGCGTGAGCGGCACGCCCACCCGCTCGTAGATGCGGCGGATCGACGGGATCGGATCGGCCATCACCTCGGAGTACTGGACGTCCACGAAGCGATCGTCCCCGAGGCGATCGCGTACTTCCATGGCACGCGTCACCATGCGCACCTGCTTGCGCAACCAATGACGCCCCACCACCTGGGGATCGACCGCATCGCTCATCACGCCGCGGCCGTGGGCGATCATGCTGCAGAAGGACGCCACCACACGCGCGGGATCGCGATGGGTCTGGACGATGGTCGCGTCCGGGAAGACTTCCAGGAGCGCATCCAGGTGCTCGAGGTGGTGAGGAGTCTTGAGCACCCAGCGCTCGCGGCGTTGGGTGCGTTCGAGGATCACGAGAGTCGTGGCGAGCTCCCTGTACGCCGCGCGGTGGTCTTGCGCCTCCAGCCACGCCGCGTAGTGCGGTACGTGGTACGTGGCCTCCGGAACCGTGCTCAGGAACGAGAGATCGAGGAGCAGCACGTCCTCCTCGGGGGCAGTCGCCTCCACCGGATGGATCGCGAAGAAATCGGGCGCCATGTAGGCGAGGGCGCGCTCGGCCATGCGCGCGGCGCGAATGCGCGGGTCTTGGTCGCGAGGCTCGACGGGTGCATCGAGGTCGAGGGGCGCGGGATTGAGCGCCTCCCACGACGCCAGATGCCGCACGTCGGGGTCGGCGGCCAGCAGCCGATGCAGCATCGTGGTGCCGGTGCGCTGCAAGCCGGCAATCACCACCAACGGTGCCGGCTTGCGCTCGCGCAGCTCCGGCTCACGCCGCAAGATCTCGGCGACGCGAAGCCGATTCACCAGGTTCCCGACGAGCTTCTCGCGGGTCATGAAACGGCCCATGGGGCTGAGCTCGGCCTCGCGCTCGAGAGATTCCAGCAGCACCCGCAGCCGGGGCCGGAAGCTCTCGTCGCCGAAGTCGGTGAGCCGCGCGCGGCGCCGCGCGGTGGAGAGAAGCCCGGCCTCGCTCAGATCGACGCGCGGCCCGCCGATCGCCGTGAGCGTGCGACCGAGTCGGTTGGCGAGTCCGATCGGCCACGGCCGAAACGGGTGCCGGTAGTCCGTGGAAGTCGTTCGGCCGTCGGGTGCGCTCACGTGCGTCCAACCTCGGCCGCGGGGACCACACGAGTGACGGGATCCGGCCTGGTGGCGGCGCGCACCCACCGCAGACACATCGTGCCGCGGCGATGGCCGGCGGTGTCGATCCAGTTCACGTCGGTGAGGCCAGGATCGCGATCGGCCACCACCAACCGCACCGAGCCATCCGCCCGCTTGCGCGCGGTGTGCTTGTTCACGGTCACCGGGTGATACCGATAGTCGAGCGACTCCATCCAATGGTTGTTGAGCTGGAAATTCCAGGTCTCGCATTCGGGCGGCGTGAGGTCGATCACCAGCGCTCGATCCGGCGCGATCTCCCAGTAGCCGTGGTAGTACGTGATGTTGGGATCGCCGCCTGCGGCGTTCGAAGTGCTGGGATCGAAGTACGGCAGCTCGTTGGCGCGCTGGCGAAAGCCGTCGGCCCAGCTCGCGAAGAGCGCGGCGCATCCCAGCACCAGACTCGCGACCGCCGTGAGCCCGGCGTCGATCGCCGCCGGGGTGACGGGGGCGGGCAGGGTGCTCGCACCCACGCACTCGATCGACAGATCGGCAGCGCGCTCGGAGCCGCGATCGAGGAACATCTGGCGCACGATCACGAACGTGGTGTCGGGTGCCATCTCGAGCCAGTTCCCCGGCTGCCGCTCGGGGCTCACCACCACCTCGAACGTGCCATCCGGCGCGATCGCGAGGTCCGCGCCTTCGAGGTAGCCGGTCTTCCCCATGCGCCCACCGGCGCCGTAGTTCCCGGCATAGCTACCGAGCCCCAAGTAGTGGACCGAGTTGCGACGCCCGCGGATCCGGTAGGTGTGCTCGCCGCTCACGGTGGCGATGGCGTACTGGATGTCCGGGTTGTCGGCCCCCATCTTCGCCGTCTCGTGGATCGGACGGTGGAAGACCGGGCGGGTGGGATCGGCGTTCTCGACCAGCGTCTCCAACGCCGCGCGCAAGATGCGCGTCAGGTAGCGAAATCCTTCGGCGCGATCGAAGGGATCGTCGGGGCTCGAAGGCGCGGTGATGATGGATCCCGCGGTCTTCAGGGTTTCGCAGAACTGCTCCCAGGTCGCGCCGGATCGAATGCGCTCGGCAGCGGAATCGTCGCTCATGAAGTCTCCAGGAAAGCAGGCGAGAGGAGCACCGCGGCGCACCCGCGAGACCGCGAGAACTAGCACAGGCACTCGCCTCGTGTCGCACGCGCTCAGCGCGCGCCGCGCGCTTTACACAGGCACACGCGGACTGGAAGAATCGTAGATGAGTGAGGTGAACCTCACTTCTCGCTCGAGGCGGCCACCGCGAGGGGCCGACGACTCGACGAGCACGGGGCGAGGGGAATCGAGATGCGGCGCGGGATCCTGGGCGTCTTCATCGTTGCCGGAGCACTTCTCGCCGGCTGCCATACCGTGAGTGGCGTGAACCCGGACGAGCTGCCGCTCGGTGGCTACAAGCCGGTGGAAGTGAAGGGAACCGGCTTCAGCGGGCTCTTGGAGGGGAACATCGAGGTGCGCTTCGGCGGGGTGCGCGCGGTGAACGTGCACCTGGTGAACGACACCACGATTCTGGCCACGCCGCAGGGCTCGCCCACGCCCGGTGCGGTGGACGTCTCGGTGAAGGACACCCGGCTCTTCGGCACCATCGTCAGCAAGCCCGCCGCGTTCACCTGGCTCGACACGGCGTATCCCCAGTTCCGCACCATGGTGAATTTCGGACCGAGCCTATCGGCCGGCGTCACCAACATGGGCTACGCACCGCCGGGACAGATCAACTCGATCCCGGGCTTCATCTCGCAGCAGCTCGGGCTCTACTTCCCGCAGCGCATCGTCATCGAGGGCGGCATCCCGCCCATCGAGTCGC
>CAYUSL010000053.1:0-13088 GCA_964447125.1 uncultured bacterium
TGCCTTGGAACGAATGACACCGAGGTTTGCCTCGGCGTCGAGATTCAAATGTCAGGCCGGAGCGACTTGCTCATCGTGGACGTGGACCACCTACGCGAAACGATCATGAGCGGGGACGTGGACCTCGGGGTAATCGTGGTGCCCACAGACACGCTCGCGCGCTTTTTGACAGACCGCGTGGCCCACTACTCCGCCGCGATCCAGGCCGTGAAACGCGCCCGCGCTGACGAGCTACCCATTGTTGTGCTCGGCATCGAGCATGACGGCCCTGGGCCGGCGCTCACGAAGCGTCAGACGAACGTCGGCAAGCGCAAAACAGGACACCCCGCCTCAGATTAGGACAGCACCCGCCCGTGACCATCCTCTGCTCCGGGTACTCGAGGAGCGAGATGGTGGCACCGGGAACGCGTGCCTCGGGGCTGACGTTGAAGGGGATGGCGTCGCCGCTCAGTGTGACGAGCCCGCCGCTGCTGCCGTCGCCGCAACCTGCGCTCGCACCCACCACGCCGAGCACCGCCAGGACGAGTAACGCCCGTGCTCGTGTCTTCATGACCGCCCCTTTCGATCGCGCGTCCGAATCGCCCGGCTCACGCGGGAGTGACGACGAAGTCGGCCAGGTTGGGCTCGCGTAGCTGTTTCCGGAGCTCCGCGATCGGCCACGGCCAGAGCACCGGCTGGCCGTGTGGATCGAGATACCAGCTCTGGCATCCGCTCACCCACACGGTGCCCACCAGCGCGCGCTGCAACGCTTCGTTGAACGCGCGCGTCGCAACCATGGTGGGCGCCAGGCTCGTGAGCGCGCCGCGAGCGTAGAGCTGGATGCAGCGCAGGATGTAGGCGACCTGCACCTCGGAGACCGTGATCACCGAGTAGTTGCCGATGGGGCTGTGCGGGCCGCACACCAGGAAGAAGTTCGGGAACTGCGGTAGCGCCACGCTGCGATAGCCGAAGACCCCGTCCTTCCACAGCTCGTCGACGGTCAGTCCGCATTCGTTCACCACCCGCATCGGGCGGATGTACGCGTGGGCGTCGAAGCCGGTCGCCAGCACCAGCGCGTCGAGGGCGTGGAGCGCGCCATCGCGGGTCTCGACGCCCTCGGGGCCGATTCGCGCGATGGGCTCGGTCACGAGCGCCACGTTCTCGCGCTGCATCGCGGGGTAGAAGGCCTCGGAGATGACCAGGCGCTTGCATCCCGCGCGGTAGGTCGGCGTGAGCCGTGCGCGTAGCTCGGGATCGCGCACCTGCGCCAGGTTTCGTCGGCAGCGCCAGCCGATCCAGGCGAGCAACGGGTGGTTGCCGAGGAGTGCATGAGCCCCCAGCTCGAAGCCGATCCGCCACAGTTCGTAGCGCAATCGCAAGAGCCACGGATGGCCACGGATGCGGGCACGCGTGGCTTCGCTGAAGACTGGATTCGGCGCAGGGAAAACCCACTGGGCGGTGCGCTGGAACACCGTGAGGCGCGACGCGATCCGCGCGAGCTCCGGAATCACCTGCGCAGCCGTGGAGCCTGTGCCGATCACTCCTACGCGTTTCCCGCGGAGGTCGAGATCGTCCGGCCAGCGGGCGGTGTGGAACGCCGCGCCCGCGAAGGTTTCGAGCCCTTCGATGTCGGGCAGGCGCGGGCGATGCAGAAAGCCGCACGCGGCGATCACGAATTCCGCGTCGAAGCACGTCCCGTCTGCAGTGCGCAAGCGCCAGACGTTGCCGTCGCGAACCGCCTCCACGATCTCGGTGCCGAAGCGGATGCGCTCGAGGAGGCCGTGCTTTTCAGCGATCCGCCGGAAATACGCTTGGATCTCGGGGCCCGCGGGATAGCGCCTCGTCCACTCGGTGCCGAGATCGAACGAGTAGGAATAGAGGAGCGAGGGCACGTCGCAGGTGAGGCCCGGGTAGCGGTTCTCTCGCCAGGTGCCGCCGACGTCGCGCGCCTTCTCGAAGATCGTGAAGCTCGTGAGGCCCGCGTCCGCGAGCTTGATGCCGGCGAGCAAGCCCGACATGCCTGCGCCGATGACGGCGATCCGTGGCGAGCGCGCGCCGGAACCGGTGCGGGGTTCGGGTGTCGGCGGCATGGGGAGCGTCGTGTAGCACGCAGTCGGATGGTGGCGATCGCGCTGGCGTGTCCCGAATCCTTTCACAGCCGATCGTCCGGTTCCACGTCGATCGAGGGTGCGCGGACGCGGAGCGCTCGCCGCCAGCACTGGACGTGGCGAGCGAAGTGGCGATGGACGCCGCAGGTGAGACGTGGTTCCCTCAGGCGATAACCCGCGAGGGCGTCAGTCCCTTCAGGAGGATCGGATGCGTAATTTCTCGTCTCGGCTTCTCACGTCGTTCGTCGTCGCTTCAGCGCTGGCGACAGCGGTCGCTGGCTGTGAATCGTTCTCGGCCAGCTCGGCGGCGGTCTCCGACATCGTGTCGAGCCCCATCACGTCGTGGTCGCGATCGAGCAGCCCCGAGATCGCGTATCGCGAAGAGGTCCGCGACTTCACCAAGGCACACGTCAAGGCCGGCGGAACGGCATCCGCGCTTCGGCCCGAGATCGGAAAAATCGCGGCCAAGCACGGCATCAGCAATTGGGAGGCGAGCGAGGCAACCTACCGCGGCATCGGCCAGGGCCTCTCGGCTGCTGGCTACAACAAGACCGAGTACGACGCCTTCGTTCAGGTGCTGGCGCCCACACCCGAGCAACAAGTCTGGATCCAGAAGGGCTACAAGGGCTGAAGGCGGTGGCGAGCGGCGCGACGGTGCGCATCGCGGCCGCGCTCGCGCTCGTTGCGACGCTGGCACCGCGCCTGAGCTTCGGCGCGCCGCTCGAGTTCCTCTACGTCGAGCCCAACTCGGGCTCGTCGAGCGGCGGTCACGTGGCGCTCGGCATCCGAGATTCCACGTACCACTTCCAGCACCACGACGACGGCACGATCCGTCTGCAGCGCACGGATTCCGCGAGTTTCGATCTCACCTATCGAGCGCTCGAAAACCGCGCCGTCGAGGCCCTTGGGATCGACGTCGACGTCGACGAAGTTGGCCGGATACGGGACCGCTTCGAGCACCGGCTGCTCGCCGAGACGCGCGTGTTCGAGAACGACGCGCGCCTCGACGAGGACGAGCGCTTGCTCGCGTGGCTTGCGCGCGCCGAGAGCCCGCCACACGCTGTGGCCGCACTCGGTGATGTTCTCGCGGGCATCCCCGCTGCCGGTTACTTCGCGTGGAGCGATGTGCTCGCCGGGGCGGATTCCGACTCGCCGCTCGCCACCGTGCGGCGGGCGATCGAGTCGCGATACGGGGCCGAAGCGATCGCGCGGCGAGCCGAGGAGATGCGCACGGCGATCGAAGCGTTGCGCCCTCCGCCGCGAGCGCTGGATACCGATCGTGTCGCGCCAGGTCGCGTTTCCACTCGAGCGCCGGGATTCGCCGAGCGCTACCGAGTGCTCACCACGAACTGGGCTGCGCTCGATTTGCTACGCGCTCCGCGGCCGCTCGCCGCAGATGCGCTGGTGGCGCCAGGCGCCGCGGTGCCGCCGCTCTCGGAAGCCGAGCGTGCGCGTTTGCTCTCCTGGAAGTCGGAGCTGATTCGGACGTTGCCTCAGCTCTTCGAGTCGCGTCGCGACGATTGGGGCGCGCCGCTGCTCGTCGGGCTCGCCCGGTTGCTTGCGATCGAGGCTTCGCTGGCAGCGGGCGAGTGGCGCGTGCTCGATTCGTTCGCGGTTGGGGCGCCACTCATCGGCGCGGACGTGGCGCGCCGCGCGGCGCCAGTGCTCGCCCGCGTCGCCGAAGAGCGTCGCCGCGATCTCGAGGAGGCGCGCCGGCCGCTCGTCGCCAGCGATCGCTTCGACGAGGCGTTGCTGAGCCGCGTCGAGCGTGCGGCGAGCCTCGCCCACGAGATCGGCCGCGCCGCAGTGGCCGGTGCGGCCGTGCGTCGCCTTCCCGAGGCCGTGGTACCGGCTCGGCCCGCTTGGCCGCCAGCGGTGCCATTGCCGGCGCTCGCTGCAGACGAGCGAGACGCGAGCCTCGCCGAAACCCACGAAGCTCGGCGCCTCTACCGGGCAGCGATCGACGGCGCATTCCGCTACGACCTCTTCGAGCGCAACTGCGTCACGGAGGTGTTTCGGACCCTCGACGGACCGGGCGCGGAGGGCACCACCCGCCTCGACGGCATCGTCGATGCGACGGCCACCGTGGGCTTCGTACCCGCCGTCGCCGCAGCGCGCGTCGCAGCGTCCTATCCGGTCGCGTCGATCGAGCATCGGCCGTCGTTTCGCGAGGTGATGCTCGCGCGTCGAGAGCCGGACGCCGTGCCCGTCTGGCGCGAGATCCGCGAGACCAACGTGTTCTCGGCGCGCTCGTATGCGAGCGGTCGTTTCGACGAGCCGTTCGTCTTCTTCACGGCGGAGCACGTGGCGCCGCGGCCGGTGTTGGGCACGATCAATCTGGCGGTGGGCGTGAGCGCGATCGCGGCGGGAGTCCTGGCTCTGCCCTTCGACGGCGGTGCGGTGCTCGGAGGCGGTGTCGACGCTGCGCTCTTCAGCCTGCCGGAGCTCGTGTTCGGCAACGTGCGCAAAGGCTCCTACGCGATTCTCCCCCAGAACTGGGAGCGCGAGCCGGGGTAGGCCGCAGAGCCCGCGACCGGAATCCATACGGAGGCGATTTGGAGACGAACCGACCGTGGCTCGCCGCCGACGCCTTTGCCGTGGCCTTGAGCCGGCGCTCGCTGATGCGGTTGGCGGCACTCGCCGGCGCGAGCCACGCGCTTGGTTCGCTCGGCTGCTCGGGCACGGCCGGTGGCGATGCCGACGAAGCGGCGATCGACACGCTGCTCGCCGAGCTCACCGTTGCCGAGAAGGCGACGCTCGTATCCGGTGGCGCGCTCACCCTCGCGAACTTCATCAACACGGTGCTCGCCTACAACACTCGGCCCGTCGTGAGCGGCGAGCTGCCCGAGCGCGGTCTCGAAGGAATCCGCTTCACCGACGGTCCACGCGGCGTGGTGATGAATCACTCCACGTCGTTTCCCGTCGCGATGGCGCGCGGCGCGACCTGGGATCCGGAGCTCGAAGCGCGGGTGGGCGACGCGATCGGCGTCGAGGCGCGCACCCAGGGCGCCACGCTCTTCGCCGGTGTGTGCGTGAACTTGCTCAGGCATCCGGCGTGGGGTCGCGCGCAGGAGTGTTACGGCGAGGATCCGGTGCTCACGGGTGCGATGGGTGTCGCTCTGCTCAGCGGCGCCCAGCGTCATCTGATGGCGTGCGTGAAGCATTTCGCCTGCAACTCGATCGAGGACTCGCGCTTTTTCGTCGACGTCCAGATCGACGAACGTGCGCTCCACGAGATGTATCTGCCGCATTTCAAGGCGTGTGTGGACGCCGGTGCCGCGGCGGTGATGAGCGCCTACAACAAGCTGAATGGCGCGTACTGTGGGCAGAATCCCACGCTCCTCACCGCGATCCTGAAGGACGAGTGGCGTTTCGACGGCTTCGTGCTTTCCGATTTCATCTTCGGCATTCGCGACGGCGTGGCGGTGATGAACGCCGGTCTCGATCTGGAAATGCCGCTCGCCCTCCAATTCGGGGACAAGCTGGTGCGTGCCGTCGAGGACGGGCGCGTGGCGCTCGCGCGCCTCGACGACGCCTGCCGCCGCCTGCTTCGGCAGCAGCACCGCTTCGCCACGATCGGCGAGCCGGATCGCTATCGGCCCGAGGCCGTCGCCGGACCCGAGCACCAGGCGCTCGCCCGCGAAGTGGCCGTGGAAGCGATGGTGCTGCTGCGGAACGAGCCGCCGGAAGGCAGCGATGCGCCCCTCCTGCCGCTGGCGAGCACGAACCTGCGGCGCGTGGCGGTGGTCGGTCGTCTTGCCGATGCGCCCAATCTCGGTGATTCGGGCAGCAGCGAGGTGCGGCCTCCCTACGCCGTCTCACCGCTCGCCGGCATCCGCGAGGCGTTGCCGAACGCCGACATCGTCGCCGTTCCCGCGTCGACGCTCGCGGGGCACGAAGACGCGATCGCCGCGGCGGACGCGGTGATCGCGGTAGTCGGCTACACCCACGAGGACGAGGGCGAGAACCTGCTCGTCGGTGGCGGCGATCGCCATTCGCTCACCCTGCGCCCCGAGGACGAAGCGCTCTTGCTCGAGGCGAGCCGCCTCAACCGGCGAACCATCGCGGTGGTGATCGCAGGCAGCGCGATCGTGAGCGAGGCGTGGCGCGCCTCGGTGCCAGCGATCCTGGTCGCGTGGTACCCGGGCATGGAAGGCGGCCACGCGCTCGCCGCCGTGCTCCTCGGGGGAGAGAGCCCCGGTGGCAAGCTGCCGTGTGTGTTCCCGCGCTCGGCTGCTGATCTGCCGCCGTTCGATCCCGAAGCCGATTCGGCGGTCTACGATCGCTATCACGGCTATCGTCTCCTCGACCGCAATGGCGTCGAGCCTGCGTTCGCGTTCGGCCACGGGCTCTCGTACACGACCTTCGCGCTCAGCGCTCCTGCCGTCGCAGCGAGCCGCGTCCGGACGCGCGATGCGTTGCGGATCGCCGTCACCGTGTCCAATACCGGTGCACGCACCGGCAGCGAGGTCGTGCAGATCTACGTCGAGCCGCCCGCGAGTGGCGTGGACCGGCCGGTGCGCGAGCTGAGAGCGTTCAGGAAAGTGCACCTCGACCCGGGCGCCAGCGTCACGGTGGAGATCGACGTCCCCGTTGCCAAGCTCGGCTACTGGGACGTCGCGCGTCACGCATTCGTGGTGACGAAGGGCGAGTACGTGGCGCACGTCGGCACGTCGTCGCAACTCGCCGATCTGCAACCCATCGCCTTCACGGTCGTGTGATCGACGTGGCGCGCGACCCGGCCGTGACCGAGCGGGCCCGGCTGGTGGTGCGCGGCGTGGTCCAAGGCGTGGGCTTCCGGCCCTTCGTCTTTCGTCTCGCCACCGAGCTCGCCCTCGAGGGCTGGGTTCAGAACACCGGCAGCGGCGTGCTCATCGAGGTCCAGGGCCTTCGCGAGCGCCTGGACGCATTCCTGGAGCGGCTGCGCAGCGAGCTGCCGCCCAACGCCGCGTTGCAATCGGTGGAGACGGTGTTCCTGGACCCCGTTGCGCAGGTGGGATTCGAGATCCGCTCCAGCGCCGCTGGCGACGCCACCGAAGCGATCGTGCTGCCCGATCTCGCCACCTGCACCGATTGCCTACGCGAGGTCTTCGATCCCGGCGATCGCCGCTACCGGTATCCGTTCACGAACTGCACGAACTGCGGCCCGCGCTTGACGATCGTCGAGGAGCTGCCCTACGACCGGCCGCGCACCACCATGAAGCGCTTCGTCATGTGTGCCCCGTGCCAGCGCGAGTACGACGATCCCCGCGACCGGCGCTTCCACGCGCAGCCCAACGCCTGCCCCGACTGCGGCCCGAGCTTGGCGCTCTGGGACGCGGACGGACGCGAGCTGGCGGAGCGAGAAGCAGCGCTGCGGGGCGCGGTTGCGGCGCTTCGCGAAGGGAAGATCGTCGCGGTCCACGGTCTGGGCGGCTTTCACCTGATGTGCCTGGCGGACGACGAGCACGCGGTGGAGGAGCTGCGTCGTCGCAAGCATCGCGAGGAGAAGCCGCTGGCCGTGATGTTCGCGAGCCTCGACGACCTCACACGAGCGTGCGAGGTGTCGCCGGTGGAAGCGCGTGCGTTGTGCTCTCCGCAGTCGCCGATCGTGCTGCTCGAACGGCGCGCGTCCGCGCCGGTGGCACCGAACGTGGCACCCGGAAATCCTTCGCTGGGCGCGATGCTGCCGACCGCACCGTTGCACCACCTGTTGCTCCGCGACCTGGGCCGAGCGGTGGTGGCGACCTCGGGCAATCGCTCCGACGAGCCGATCTGCATCGAAGGCACCGAGGCTGTGCGGCGGCTCGCCGGCATCGCCGACCTCTTCCTGGTCCACGATCGGCCGATCGCCCGTCACGTCGACGATTCGGTGGTGCGCGTCATGCTCGACCGCGAGCTCGTGCTCCGGCGCTCACGCGGTCATGCGCCGTTGCCGGTGCCGGTCGACCCCGAGATGGCGGCATCCGAGCCGGTACTCGCCGTCGGTGCCCATCTCAAGAGCACCGTCGCGCTGGCGGTCGGCTCGAACGTGTTCGTGAGCCAGCACATCGGTGATCTCGAAACCGCCGAGGCATTGGCGGCGTTTCGCGGAGTGATCACGAGCCTCACACGCCTCTACCGTGCCGCGCCAAGGGTGGTGGTGACGGATCTCCATCCCGACTACCTGTCGACCCAGCACGCGACCGCGCGCGGCGGCGAGTGTCTAGGCGTCCAACATCATTTCGCGCACGTCGCCGCGTGCATGCTGGAGAACCAGCTCCAGGGCCCGGTCCTGGGGGTCGCTTGGGACGGCACGGGGCTCGGCACCGACGGCACCAGTTGGGGCGGCGAATTCCTGCGCACCGATGGCGCATCGTTCGCGCGCGTGGCGTCGCTCAGGCCGTACCGGCTGCCGGGAGGTGACGCAGCGGCGCGCGAGCCGCGGCGCGCAGCGCTGGCACTTCTGCACGCGTGTTTCGGCGACTCGCTGCACGAGCGCAGCGAGCTGGAAACCGTTCGGGCCTTCTCCGCGAGCGAGCTCGCGACGCTACTCGATGCGTTCACGAAGGGCGTACGTTCGCCCCTCACCACCTCCGCCGGCCGGCTCTTCGATGCGGTCGCCTCGCTGGTGGGCGTGCGCCAGCGCGCGAGCTTCGAGGGGCAGGCGGCGATGGAGCTGGAGTGGGCGTGCGGCGACGACCTGGCGCGCGCATACCCGCTACCCCTCGTCCCCTGGAGCGGCCCGCGCGGCATCGATGCGCCCGAGCGGATGGCCGACTGGGAGCCGGCGATCCTCGCCATCGTCGACGACCTGGGCCGCGGTGTCCCCGCCTCCGCCATCGCCGCGTGCTTTCACGCAACGATGGCGGAAGTGATCGTGGATGTCGCACGATGGGCCGGCGAGGAGCGGGTGGTGCTGAGCGGCGGCTGCTTCCAGAATCGGGTGCTCACCGAGCGCGCGGTGGCGCGGCTTCGGGCCGAGGGCTTTCGTCCATACTGGCACCAGCGCGTGCCGCCGAACGACGGCGGCATCGCCGTCGGGCAGATCGCGGTCGCGCTGGCGCGACGCAAGCGCTGAGCTGAAGGAGACGAGCCGCATGTGTCTTGCCGTGCCGGGACGGATCGTGAGCATCGATGGCGAGGACGCGCTACTGCGCAGTGGGCGGGTCGACTTCGCCGGCGTGGTGAAGACCGTGAACCTCGCGTGCGTCCCCGAGGCGAAGATCGGCGATTACGTGCTGGTTCACGTGGGCATCGCGCTCAACACCGTGGACGAAGCCGAGGCGCGCCAGGTGTTCGAGTACCTGAAGGCCATGGGTGACCTGGAAGACCTCGCGGATTCGCAGCCATGAAGTTCGTCGACGAGTATCGCGACGCCGACGCGGCGCGAGCGTACGCGGCCGGCTTGCGACGATTGGCGACGCGGCCGTGGACGATCATGGAGGTGTGCGGCGGTCAGACTCACGCGATCGTCAAGTTCGGCATCGACGAGCTCTTGCCGTCCGAGGTCACGCTCGTCCACGGCCCCGGTTGTCCCGTGTGCGTCACACCGCTCGAGACGCTGGAAAAGGCGATCGTCCTCGCCAGTCGTCCCGAGGTGATCTTCTGCTCGTTCGGCGACATGCTCCGCGTGCCCGCCGCGACCACCGATCTGCTCGCCGTCAAGGCGTCGGGCGGCGACGTGCGCATCGTCTACTCGCCGCTCGACGCGGTGCGGATCGCCGCCGAGAACCCGGGACGCCAGGTGGTGTTCCTGGCGGTGGGATTCGAGACCACAGCGCCAGCCAACGCGATGGCGGCTCAGCTCGCCGCACGCCAGCGCCTCGGCAACTTCTCGATGCTGGTCTCGCACGTGCTCGTGCCACCGGCGCTCGAAGCCATCCTCGAGGCACCCGACAATCGCGTGCAAGGCTTCCTCGCCGCAGGCCACGTGTGCACGGTGATGGGCTTCACCGAATACGAGGACGTGGCGCGCCGACATCGCGTGCCGATCGTGGTCACGGGCTTCGAACCGCTCGACCTGTTGCAAGGCGTCACGATGTGCGTTCGCCAGCTCGAGGAAGGCCGCGCCGAAGTGGAGAACCAGTACGCGCGCGCCGTCACGCGTGCCGGCAACGCCACAGCGCAAGCGCTGATCCGCGAGGTCTTCGAGGTGGTGCCGCGGAAATGGCGCGGGATCGGCGAGATCGCTGCCAGCGGGCTCGGCCTCCGGCCGGCCTATCGGCAGTTCGACGCGGAAACGCGCTTCGACGTCGCCGAATGCCAGGTCGCGGAGCCCGCCGAATGCCGTAGCGGCGAGATCCTGCGCGGGCTCATGAAGCCGCCCGAATGCGAGGCGTTCGGCACACGCTGCACACCCGAGCATCCGCTGGGCGCCACCATGGTCTCCTCCGAAGGCGCTTGCGCGGCGTATTTGCGCTATCGCCACCACCGCGGCGCGGGCCATGCGAACGAGGTCGCGCGTGGGGAATGACACGGCACACGGCGCACCAGACGACGCCGCGACGCTCACGGCGGCGGAAGCGAGCGGTGCGCCCCCGTCGTTCGCGCTCGCGTGCCCGCTGCCCCTCGATCAGTACCCGCGGGTGCTGATGGCGCACGGTGGGGGCGGGCGCCTCATGCACCAGCTCATCGAGCAAGTCTTCGTCCGCGGGTTCGGCAATGAGGGGCTCGGTCCCCGTCACGACGGCGCAACGCTGGCGCTGGCTTCCGAGCGCGTCGTGCTCACCACGGACTCGTACGTGGTGCGGCCGCTCTTCTTTCCCGGCGGCGACATCGGCACCCTCGCGGTCAACGGCACGGTCAACGATCTCGCCATGTGCGGCGCCCGACCGCGAGCGCTGAGCGTGGGCTTCATCCTCGAGGAGGGGCTGCGGATGGAAACGCTGTGGCGCGTCGCCCGTTCGATGGGCGAAGCGGCGCGGGCTGCGGGTGTCGCGATCGTCACCGGCGACACCAAAGTGGTGGATCGCGGCAAGGGGGACGGTCTCTACGTGAACACCGCTGGCGTCGGCGTGCCCGTGAGCGACCGCGTCATCGAGCCGCGTAGCGTGCGCTCCGGCGATGCGATCTTGCTGAGCGGCGACGTCGGCCGCCACGGCATGGCGATCATGGCGGCGCGCGAGAATCTCTCGTTCGAGTCCGAGATCGAGAGCGATTGCGCGCCGCTCGCGGAGCCGGTGCTCGCGCTCTTGGAAGCAGGGATCGAGGTCCACTGTTTGCGCGATCCCACCCGCGGTGGTCTCGCGAGCACGCTCGTCGAGATCGCCCGCGACGCCCGCGTCCACGTGCGCATCGACGAGCGCGCCATCGCGGTGCGCGAGGACGTGCGCGCGGCGTGCGAGATCCTGGGGCTCGATCCGCTCTACGTGGCGAACGAAGGGCGCTTCGTGGCGTTTGTGGCTGCCGCCGACGCCGAGCGCGCGCTGGCGATCCTGCGCTCCCACCCGGTGAGCGCGGGCGCAACGCAAGTCGGCACGGTCGAGTCCGAGCCCGCAGCACTGGTCACCATGCGCAGTGCGATTGGCTCGAATCGCGTCGTCGACATGCTGAGCGGCGAGCAGCTTCCCCGCATCTGTTGACGGCTGATCTTCCCGCGCGGCTTTCCGCGCACAGGTCCTGGAGGACGGAGAATGAGATCCCTGGAATCGAGCGTTCGCCTGCGGGCGATGCGGACGCAGCTCGCCGTGGGGACGATGATGATCGTTCTCGCTGCCGGAACGTTCGCGGCTGCTGCGGACACCGCGAGTGTGCCGCGCATCGTGGCGATCAACGGCGCACGGTCGGAAGTCGTCACCGAGACCGGAGCTGGTCGCAAGCTCGGGCCCGACCTCATGAGCCTTCAGCTCGAGTACCGCGATTTCCTCGAGAGCCGGGCCTCGGGTCCCTTCCGTTCCGCGAACACCCTGCTCGATCTCGACGAGGACGGCGTCGTGGTCGACGCCATCGCGTCGGCGGGTGAGGGGAGCCGGCTGCGAGGCCAACTGGTGAGCCTCGGGATGCGCCAGGTGACGCGCTATCGCCACGTGGTCTCGGGTCGCATGCCGTTGGCAGCATTACTGGCGATGGCCGATGCGCCGGCGCTCCGCTTCGTGCGCCCTGCGTACCACACCACCAATGCAGGCTCGGTCCAGAGCCAAGGGGACGAGGCGATGGGTACCGACGTGGCGCGGCCCGCGAACAGCGTCGATGGCACGGGAATCGTCGTGGGCACGCTATCCAACAGCTACAACTGCCTGGGTGGCGCGCCCGCAGGCGTCACTTCGGGCGATCTTCCAACGGGGGTGACGGTGCTCGCCGAGTCACCGTCGTGCTCCGGTCAGACCGACGAAGGCCGCGGCATGATGGAGCTGATCCGGGACGTGGCGCCCGGAGCCAGTCAGGCGTTCAACACCGCCAACGGTGGGCAGGCGAGCTTCGCTTCCGGAATCCTGGCGCTCGCGAACACCGCTGGCGCCGACGTCATCAACGACGACGTCATCTACTTCTCCGAGCCGATGTTCCAGGACGGCATCATCGCGCAGGCGGTGGACGAGGTCGTGGCGCAGGGCGTCGCGTATTTCTCGGCTGCAGGGAATCAGGCCCGCCAGTCGTACGAAGCGCCGTTCCGTTCCAGCGGCCAATCCCCCGCCAACCTGCCGGCGGGCTACACGACCGACATCGCCCACGACTTCGATCCCGGTCCGGGCGTCGACATCTATCAGAAGGTGACGATCCCCAACGGCACCACCCAGATCTCGATCCAGTGGAGCTCGCCGTACGCTTCGGCGACGGGCGGCGCCGGCGCGACGAGCGATCTGGACGTGTGGCTCTACCTCGACCCGCCCACGAGTCCCGTCATCCAGGTCAAGACCGCGAACGTCGGTGGCGATCCGATCGAGTTCATGGGAATCAGCAACTCGGGATCCGCCGCGTTCGCGAACATCGCGATCACGCTGCACCAGGGATCGGCGCCGCCGTTGCTCAAGTACGCGTATTTCCGCTCGTCGATGGCGGTGAACGAGTTCGCCACCAACTCCGCGTCGAGCTACGGGCACGCCA
>CAYUSL010000053.1:13188-20872 GCA_964447125.1 uncultured bacterium
TCGATGGCGGTGAACGAGTTCGCCACCAACTCCGCGTCGAGCTACGGGCACGCCAGCGCGCGCGGCGCGAGCTCGATGGGGGCGGCGTTCTATTTCCAGACTCCGCCTTTCGGGACGAGCCCGGCGGTGCGCGAAAGCTTCTCTTCGATCGGCGGCATCGCGACGCTCTGGGACCTGAACGACAACCCGATCGACGTCGTTCGCCAGAAGCCGAGCCTGGTGGCGCCAGACGGCACGAACACGACCTTCTTCGGTTCGGACATCGCGGACCCGGGTGACGGCAGCGATTTGGATACTTCTCCGAACTTCTTCGGCACTTCGGCGGCGGCACCGCACGTCGCCGCGCTCGCAGCACTCGTTCGCCAGGAGAACGCGAGCTTGTCGCCCGTTCAGGTCTACCACCTGCTGGAGAGCACGGCGGACGACATGGCGGCTGCCGGAGCCGATTTCGAGACCGGACACGGACTCGTGCGCGGCGATCTCGCGGTGGCGCAGGCGGCCAACTGGCTCTTCGCCGACGGCTTCGAGGAAGGTGACGCGGCGGACTGGACGTCCTCGGTCCCCTGATCGGCTCGGCGCCGAGCGCCGCAAGCGGCTTGGCGCGCAGACCGGAAAGGGTTACCAGCCGCACCCGTCTTCGTCGTTCCGAGTCGCGGCTCGGTGCCGCTTGAGGAGTCTCGCCCGGGCGCTGGGCATTGCGCGCGCGCGCCTGTCGCGCGGCATGAGCCAGCGCGCTGACCCGCGATTGTGCGCTCACGCGAGGGGTGCGAGCGCTCGCGCCGAGCGTCCTTTGGCCGCACGTCGGTCGTGCCGTCGTCGTTGCGACGACTGGCACGAGACTTTCAGCTCTCTTGGGCTTCCGGGGGCGCGTCGTCGCGCCATCCAGCGCGCGCCGTGGCCCGAGAGGGGGATGCCATGGATCTGCGCAGCGTCGCGTCGGGCCTCGTGATCCTGGTCACGCTGAGCGGTTGCGCGGCGAGCGGCCCGCGTCCGAGTCCAGGCACTCGGGCGGACGAGGGAGTTCGAGCTTCGACACCCGCAAGCGCGCGTGTGGCCGATGCGCCACGGCCGAGTGAGGGGTTCGATCGTGAGGCGGTCGCGCGGCGCGCGGTGAATCACGTGGAGCCGATCTCCGACGGTCTCCGGCTCACGCACCCACGCCGCAGCGTCGACTTTACCGCCGACGGCATTCGTGTGTGGGGCGTACGCGGTGCACCCGAGTGGCGATGGAGCTTGGCGAGCGTGCGCTCGTCGACGGACACCGAGCTGCTTGCGGTCGCGCCCGTGACTCCGGTTCGCACGGTGGATGGAAACGTCCGCTACGACCGCGGTCGTGTCCGGGAGGAGTATCGATTCGACACCAACACCTTCGAGCAAGTCTTCGTGGTGCCCGGTCCGCTGCCGCTCGCCGGCGGAGATCTCGTCGTCTCGGGCACGATTCGGTCGGCCGGACGGCACGAGCGCGGCACGGAGCGCTGGCGCTGGCGTGGCGACGGCGCCGAAGTCTGGATCGGCGACGCCCGGGTCTTCGACGCCGATGGCCGCGCGATCCCGTGCAGCTTCGACGCTTCGGCAACCGGCACGCGATTGGTCGTGAACGGCGCCGCGCTCGCGAAGGCGGCCTATCCGATCACGATCGATCCCGAGATCGGCAGCAACGACGTGCGCATCAGCGACATGGGTCCGAACGGCGACCCGGACTACGACGCCTTCAAGCCGGCGGTGGCCTACAACAGCATCAACGACACTTACGTGGTGGTCTGGGAGGGTGACGATACGACCGGCGGGCTGGTCGAGGGCGAGATGGAGATCTTCGGCCAAGTCATCACCGCCACCGGCACCCAGACCGGTTACAGCGACGTTCGCATCAGCTACGCAGGTGGCACCGGCACCGCGGACTACAAAGCCCACGATCCCGCCATCACGTTCAACAGCAACTACAACCAATTCTTGGTGGTGTGGTCGGCGGACAGCTCCGACGGCGATCTCGTCGACGGCGAGTTCGAGATCTGGGGACAGGTGGTCGATGCGTACCTCTTCCCCCAATACGGCGGGAACTTCCGGATCAGCACCATGGGGCCGGACGGCGATCGCGACTACGACGCGAACCGGCCAGCGGCCGCCTACAACCCCAGCCCGGACGAATACCTGGTGGTGTGGGACGGTGACACCAACACCGGCGGCTTGGTGGACGAGGAGAACGAGATCTGGGCGCAGCGCGTCTACTCGACCGGTGTCTTGGTCGGCTCGAACCTGCGCATCAGCGACATGGGTGGAACCGGTGATCCGGCTTTCGACGCGCTACAGCCCGACGTGGTCTTCAACACCGAGGATCTCGAGTACCTGATCGTGTGGTCGGGCGACGACGACAGCGGTTCGCTCGTCGACGGCGAGTACGAGATCTACGCCCAGCTCATGGACCAGTTCGGTGGTGGCGTCGGCACCAACGACGCTCGCGTGAGCGACATGGGCGGCACCGGCGATCCAGCGTACGGGGCCTTCGCGCCAGCCGTCGCGTACAACCCCAACGCCAACCAATACCTGGTGGTGTGGCTGGGTGACGACGACGTGGGCGGGCTGGTGGACAACGAGTTCGAAGTGTTCTTGCAACGGATGGACGCCGCGCTCGGTGGGCTCGGGAGCAACGACTACCGCGTCAGCGACGCAGGCGGGGTCGGCGATGCCACGTACCAGGTGATGTGGGGTCCGGACGTCACCTACGACGCCATCGACGACGAGTACATGGTGGTGTGGTCGGGCGAAGACACCGTCGACGGCATGGTCAACAACGAGTGGGAGGTCTTCGCTCAGCGCATGACGTCCGACACGGTGGGAGCCGGGCCGAACGACGAACGCGTTTCCGACGCCGGCGGGCTCGGCAACACCACGTATCTGACCGAGGAAGTCGCAGTCGCGGCGAACGCGAAGAACGGCCAATTTCTGGTGGTTTGGGGCGGGGACGACAACACCGGAACGCTGGTGAACGACGAAGAGGAGATCTTCATCCAGCGCATGAAGGGCTGGTACGTGTTCGCCGACGACTTCGAGAGCGGCGACATCGACAACTGGGCGTCGAGCGCACCCTGAGCCCGGGCTAACGGAATCGATTGCTGCGGCGACGATCGCTTCGCGGCGATGTCGCCGACGTTCGATGCTGGACCACCGGAGCTTCGGAACGATTCCAGCGTCGGTGCTCGGCGGGCCGCGAGAGCGTTCGTCCGAATGTGCCAGTGGTGTTCCGGAACGGGCTTGCGCCATCCGCGGGCCGAGACGAGCCGTGAGCTGCCGTCGCCGCTATCCTCGCGCCCGAGGAGGTCCGCCGCGATGACGTCCATCGGCACGCCGTACCGTCGTTTCGAGCCCGCGCGCTCGTACGACGCGATCGTGATCGGCTCGGGAATCGGCGGGCTCGCCGCAGCGGCCTTGCTCGCCAAGCACGCGCGGAAGCGGGTGCTGGTGCTGGAGCAGCACTACACCGCGGGTGGCTTCACCCACACCTTCCACAGGAATGGCTTCGAGTGGGACGTGGGTGTGCACTACATCGGTGACGTCGGCCACCCCAAGGCACCGATGCGGGTGATCCTCGACGACATCTCCGCCGAGCCCATCGAGTGGGCCCCAATGGGCGAGGTCTACGATCGCATCGTCCTCGGCGACGAGGTCTACGACTTTGCGGCGGGCCGCGAGCACTTCGTCGAGCGACTCGCCGCACGGTTTCCCGGCGAGCGCGCGGCCATCGAGCGTTACCTCGACGTGGTTGCCGAGGCGCAGCGCGCCGGCACGCTCTTCTTCGCCGAACGCGCGGCACCAGTGCCGGTGTCGGCCGTGCTCGGCGGTCTCATGCGCCGCAAGCTCGAACGCCTCGCCGCCCGCACCACGCGCGAGGTGCTGGAAGAGATCACCTCGAATCAGAAGCTGATCTCGGTGCTCACCGGACAGTTCGGCGATTACGGCTTGCCGCCGGCGCGTTCGAGCTTCGCGATCCACGCGATGGTGGCCGGCCATTACCTGCGCGGCGGCTACTTTCCTGTGGGTGGAGCGAGCCGCTTCGCCGCGGCGATCGTGCCGACCATCGAGCGCGCCGGCGGCGCCGTGGTGGTGCGCGCCGTCGTCGAGCGGATTCTGATCGAGGGCGGCCGG
The DNA here is from genome assembly GCA_964447125.1 of uncultured bacterium. Lineage (GTDB taxonomy): Bacteria > JADJOY01 > JADJOY01 > JADJOY01 > JADJOY01 > JADJOY01. The sequence continues at coordinate 17,329 of CAYUSL010000053.1, forward strand.
GCCGTGGGCGTGCGCCTCGACGACGGCCGCGAGCTGCGTGCGCCGATGATCGTGAGCGACGCCGGTGTGCACAATACCTTCGGCCGGCTTCTCGCTGCGGAAGTGCCGGCCCGCGAACGGGAGGCGATCGCCGGGCTCACGCGCAGCGTCGGCCACATGTGCCTCTACCTCGGGCTCGATCGCACCGCCGAGGATCTCGCGCTGCCCAAGGCCAACCTCTGGCTTTATCCCGACGAGCATCACGAGCGGAACGTGGACGCCTTCGTCGCCGATCCGGAAGCGCCGTTTCCGGTGGTGTACGTGTCGTTTCCTGCAGCCAAGGACCCGAGCTTCACCACCCGCCATCCGGGCCGCTCGACGATCGACGTCATCACGCTCGCGCCCTACGCCTGGTTCGAGCGCTGGCGCGACTCGCGCTGGCACCACCGCGGCGACGACTACGAAGCGCTCAAGCAACGCTTTACCGAGCGGCTCCTGGCGCAGCTCTATCGCTGGGTGCCGCAGGCCGAAGGTCACGTGATCCACGGCGAGCTCTCGACGCCGCTCACGACGCAGCACTTCGCGGCCTGGGAGCGCGGCGAGCTCTACGGTCTCGACCACGATCCGCGGCGGTTCCTGGAGCGGAGGTTGCGGCCGCGCACCAGTGTCCCGGGCCTCTACCTCACTGGGCAGGACGTGTGCTCCGCGGGCGTGGGCGGTGCGCTCATGGGCGGCGTGCTCTGCGCCAGCGCGCTCACCAACAAGAACATGCTGTCGGTGGCGCGCCGCGAGCTGGGGCGCTGAACGGCGCGCGGTGGTGCGGCAAGAAGCATGGAGGGCCGCGCTCCGTCGCGGCCGCAGGTTCCCGGTCGTGGATTATTCGGGTCGAGTGGCGCGCAGTGATGGGCGTCGTTACGGAGATGGGACGATGAGCGCATTTCAGGATCGAGTCGCAGTCGTGACCGGTGGCGCGTCGGGGATCGGGCTGGCTGTGGTGCAGGAGTTGGCGCGGCGCGGCGCGCAGGTCGTGATCGCGGACATCGAAGCGGCGAAGGCGGACGCTGCCGCTGCGGCGATCGTCGCCGTTGGAGGCCGAGCGCGTGCGGTTCGCGTGGACGTGGCCGACGCGGCGCAGGTGGAAGAGCTGGTCGCCGGGACGTACGCGAGCGATGGGCGGCTCGACTACCTCTTCAACAATGCCGGCATCGCGCTCTTCGGCGAAGTGCGCGACATGGCGCTCGCTCAGTGGAAGCGGCTCCTGGACGTGAATCTCCACGGCGTGGTGCACGGCATCGCCGCTGCTTATCCACGCATGGTCGAGCGCGGCACTGGTCACATCGTGAACACCGCATCGCTCGCTGGGCTCGTGCCCACACCCGGTGCCACGGCTTATGCGACGACCAAGCACGCGGTGGTCGGGTTGTCGACGTCACTGCGAGGCGAGGGCGCAGCACTCGGCGTGAAGGTGAGCGCGGTGTGTCCCGGGCTCATCGATACGCCCATCAAGCACTCGCTCACGTGGCTTCATCTGGACAAAGACAAGATGCTCGCCGACCCGCTCTTTCGCCTCTGTCCCGCGGACGTCTGCGCGCAAGTGATCCTTCGCGGGGTCGAGCGGAACCGGGCGATCATCACCGTCACCGGGGGCGCCGTCGCCTCGTGGTGGCTCTATCGCCTGTTTCCGCGTTTCGTTACCGGGCGACTGGCGTCGTTCGTCTCGGGTCAGATGCGCATCCGCTACGGCACGCGTCCGACCTGAATGCCGGCGGGCGCAGGCTTTGCGCGACGCGATTCAGCGTCCCCGTGATCCGAGACGCGCTGCGCGCTCGATGAACGGGCGCATTGGAATCGGGTGATCGCCGAGCCAGGCGAAGTCGAGGATCTCGAGGTAGACGCCGAGGGTGGCGCGGGTGTCGAAGTAGCGGAACTGGAAGCGCGCCAGCGGGCCCAGGCGCACGCCGCCGGAGACCACGGTGACGTGACCCGCGCGTTCCAGGCGCTCGGTGAGCGCCGCGAGGCCGTGCTGGTAGACACCGACGTGATGGAGAATCGTATCGGTTGTGCCGAGAGCATCGGCGTAGAACCGTGTGCCTCGTCCGGGGCCGAGGAATTCGAGCTGCGCGTCGTCGCAATAGCCGAGGGCGAAGTCGAGCCGTGCGCGGCAACGCACGCCACCTTCTGTCCAGTTGGGCGGCGAGACGTGCGCGCGCACGAACGGTCCTGCCCCCAGCGACTCGGCGTCCGCGATGGCTCGCGGTACGTCGCGACAGGCGACGCCGTACTGCGTCGCCGGGTCGAGCCCGAAGTCGCGGCGAAACGCCGCAGGCAGCACGTCGTCGAAAGAACGAAGCGCGAGCGCGGCCAGCGCCGGATGGGTTTCGACCACGTCAGCGCTCGCGACGCCGGGATCGCGCCGGCGGGGTGAGCTCGGCGCGCACCGCTTCCAGAAAGGACTGTCGCGCACGGCCGAGGTCGCGCTTCGTCCATACCGCGTCGCGAAGCGCCCGGCAGCCGTGGAAGCTCGTGACGTACGTCGTCACCCAGAAGAGGAACGACGAGACGTTGATGGAGCGCAGCTCGCCGGCAGCGATGGCTCGTGCGAGGAGCTTCCGTAGCTCTGCGATCGCGGCGAGGTGCTCGCCGAGGAACGGTGAGGGTCCGTCGGGACCACCCGTTACGTTCTCACGCACCACCAGGGCCGCCATGGCGCCGTGCTCCGCGCAAAAGTCCCAGAAGAGTGCCACGCGTCGGACGAGCGCTTCCGCAAGCGGCTCTTCGCGCATGGGCTCTTCCCACACCAGCCGTGCGACGGCCTCCGCGACCATGCCGAGGGTGGCCGCGTGGAGGTCCGCCTTGCCGCCGGGGTAGTGGCGATAGATGGCAGCAGCGCTCACGCCGGCTTCGGCGGCGATCGCCCGCAGCGAGGTGGCGGCCACGCCGTGAAGCGCGATGTGGCGGGCTGCCACCTCCAGCAGCCGGTACTTGGTCTTGAGCTTGTCGGCGTCGTGGAGGGGGTGAGTGGTCACGAGGGGCCTTCCTGTCAGCTTGCGAGCTAGTGTTAACGAGTGTTAACTAAAGCGTCCAGTCGTTTACGTCGAGGACGAGATCGTGCGGAGCTGCTTCGAGGGCAAGATTGCGATCGTCAGCGGCTCAGCGTCGGGCATCGGCGCAGCGCTCGCTGCCGCACTGGTGGGGGCGGGTGCCACGGTGGTCGGTGTCGACCGCGACGCCACGCGGCTCGCTGCGGTCGCTTCGCGCCTCGGCGGCGCCGCCTTCGAGCCACGGGTCATCGACCTCGCCGATGCGTCGGCGTACGCGGAGCTGATCGAGGCAGTGGCCGGTGTGCGCGGTCGCCTCGATCTCCTGTTCAACAACGCTGGCATCGTGGCCGGCGGCGAGCTGGCCGACATGAGCGAGGCCGCGATCGAGAACATGATGCGCGTGAACACCCTCGCCGTGATCCACGGCTCGCGTGCAGCGTGCCGCGTGATGCGCGTCCAGCGTCACGGTCACGTGGTGAACACGGCCTCTTCGGCGGGCCTCATGCCGGTGCCGTGGTCGAGCG
>CAYUSL010000054.1:0-8649 GCA_964447125.1 uncultured bacterium
GTGGCGGTTCTGGCCGATGATCGAGCCATCGAGGTCGATCTGCACCAGCTTCGCGTCCGGCGCGAACACGTGATCGGCGCCGTAGCTCAAGCGGAAATCGATGGGCGTGCCGAAGATCAGGATCACGTCGGCGGCGGCCAGCGAGAACTTTCGCGATTGGGTGAAGAGGCAGGGGTGGCCCGGCGGCAACGCTCCGCGCCCCATGCCGTTCAGATACGTGGGCATGGGCGCGCGCGCCAGGAACTGCTGGAACGCGTCCTTGCGCGACGACCACCAGAGCTGGCTGCCGACGATCGCCATCGGTCGTTCGCAGTCGCGCAGCAATGCTGCCACCCGCTCGATCGTGGCCGGATCACCCGCGGGCCGCGAAGTGGTGCGATAACCGGTGGGGATGGGCGCGTCGGCGTCACCCATGAGCACGTCGATGGGGACTTCCAGGAACACCGGCCCGGGCACGCCAGTGGTGGCGATGCGGTACGCCTTGGCCAAGTAGTCGGGGATGCGCCGGGTTTCAGGGATGGTGTCCGACCACTTGGTGATGCTCGCCATCAGTCCGACGTGGTCCATCTCTTGGAGCGAGCCCATCCCCTTGTAGTGAAGCGGCCCTTGCCCGCCCAGCACGATCATCGGCACGCCGGCCCGGTACGCGTTCGCCACACCCGTGACGACGTCGGTCACGCCTGGGCCGGCGGTCACGAGCGCGACACCGGGCTCACCGGTGACCCGCGCCCAGCCGTCGGCGGCGTGGCCGGCGCTCTGTTCGTGACGCACGTCCACCACGCGGATGCCCTCCTCCAGGCAGCCGTCGTAGATCGCCTGGATGTGCCCACCGCAGAGCGTGAAGACGTGCGAGACACCTTCCGCCTTGAGCGTCTTCGCGACCAGATGGCCGCCCGGCTGCATCGCCATGAATCGATTCCCCTCCGATTGGAGTGCCGTCAACGCAGCCGTGTCGCACACCGCTCGAGGCGGACGAAGGGACAGGGGCTCGAGCTCACCCCGACCGCCCCCCAGGCACCACGCGTCGATCAGTAGTTGCTGCCGTAGCTGGGCGCCGGCGGAGGCACGTACTTGGGCGCAGACAACAACGCGTACGCGACACCGAAATGCCAGTTCAGCACCGGAATGCCGTCGGTCGCGCCGAGGGTGAACTCCATGTCCGCCGAAAGATCCCTGCTGAGCGCGAGGTCGCTACCGAGGACGATGCCGAAGAGCGCATCGGTGTTGCCCTCGTCGTCGACGTTGTCGTTCTCGCTGTCGATGCTCGCGTGGGTGAAGCCCACGGCGAAGCCGCCGTACGGGGTGAGCGCCACGTTGCCCATGTCGAAGCGGTGGCCGATGAGTGGCCCGAAGGCCAGGCTCTGTGCGTCCAGATCGCCGATGGCGACGTCGAAAGCTCCGAAGAGCGAGACCTGCACCGGCAGGTTCGAGCTCTGATCCATGAGCTGGAATTTGGCGCCGAAGCCGAACACGAAATCGTCGGCATCGCCGAACGCGCCGCCGAGCTGGGCGCTCACCGAGAGCTGGTCGAGCAGGCTGTAGCGCCCGCGGATCATGATCGCCACGTCGGTGAAATCCGGGTCACCGTCGTGGACCACTCCCAGGGTGGGATAGAGGATGAAGCTGCCGGCCGGCTCGACGCTCGGTCGCTGGGCGGGAACGGCGAACTGCGCGCGTGCAGCCGACGTGAACGAGAGCCACAGAATGACTGCGAAAACACTGGCATTGAACCGTTTCATGGCCACCCTCCGAGTGGGGATGCGGGAAACGCCGATGAATCGACGAACCTAGCCCTCCCCTTCGCGACGCGTCAATTGCGCGAGCCGGCGATCCGCGCCGTGAGCCAGCGGCTCACCTGCGTGCGCGCGCGACGCCGGAACGCGAGATCGAGCGCCATCCACTCGAGCGCTTGCTTCATGCCTTGCTCGGTGTGGGGCAGCGGGTGCGCATGAAAGAACGCGCGCAACTCTTTCAGCCCCTGATCGGTGCCGAGCAGCGGCAGTGCGTCGGCGATCCGCTTCCACATGAACCACACCGCGCGTGCGTCGATGGCTGCGAAGCTCTGGCGCAGGAAATGCCACGCGTGCCAGCGCGCGCTGGGGTTCTGAAGCAGTCGCACGTAGACCAGCGCGAGGTCCTGCGAGCGGATCGCCTCGGTGAGCGTCTCCTCGAGGAGGTGACGGACGAGCTCGGGGTCCTCGAAATCGGCTCGTGCCAGGAGCAGCGCTCGCTCGAGCTGGGGAGTGGCAGCGCGGGCGCGTGCCCTGTCGAGACGTGCGAAGAGCGAGGCGTCGCCGCCACGTGCGGCGATGCGCAGCGCCACCGAGAGTAGCTCGGGGTCGATGGAACGCGGCGAGCCGATGGCGCGGCGCCCTGCGTCCGCCATCGTGTCGCGGACGATGGGATCACGCACCAGGTCGCCCAGCACGTCCACGACCACCGCGCGCGCCATGCGGTCCTCGTCAGGCTCGCGGCGCGAGCCCTCCACGCCCAGCACGTCGAGTCGCTGGCGGAAGATCTCGTCGATCCAGGCGTGAAAACGGGGGCGAAGCTCGGCGGGCACGATGCCGTCGTCGAGCACCCGCAGCACTTGTGCTGCCCGTCCGAGGACCACGCGGCTGGGCTCGTCGCCGAGACGCGCGATCACCTCCAGCACGCGACTCACGTCCACGCGGCCGGCGCGTGCCAGCGCCCACAGATCGCCGAGGAGCCCGGCCCGCTCAGCGGAATCGAGGGTGGGGAACGCCTCCGTCAGCGCCGCCATCGTCTCGGCGTCGTAGACGGTACGGAAAAAGCCCGCAGAACGCGCGTTCGCCACGAGCCAGTTGCCCGACGCCGCGGCGAGCGTCACGTCCATCTGCTCCCGATCCAGCAGCACGGGCTGGGTGTGGTCGCCCGACCGGAGCACCAAGGGCACCTGCCAGCGCTGCGACCTGGAGCCGCTCTTCGGCGAGGACCACGAGAATCGGCGCTGGCCGAGGCTCACCCGATCACGCCGCCGTCGCGCCTCGACGACCGGGAAGCCGGGTGCGGTGATCCACTCGCTGAGCAGTCGCGACACGTCCTGGCCGGACGCCTCCGAGAGCGCCCGCCACAGGTCCTCGCCTGTTGCGTTGCCGTCGGCGTGGCGGCGGATGTAGGCGCGGATCCCGGCGCGCATGACGTCGTGGCCGAGGTAGGCCTCGAGCATGCGCAGCACCGCGGCGCCCTTGTTGTAGGTGATTGCGTCGAACGACTCGAGGATCTCGTCGAGGGTCCCCGACGCGTTGCGGATGGCGTGTGTGCTCACCAACGCGTCGAGGTGGAAAGCCTCCGCCTTGGTGTTCTCGAAGGCCGTCCACACCTGCCATTCGGGAAAGAGATCGTCGAGGATGCGCTCCGAGATCCAGGTGGCGAAGCTCTCGTTGAGCCACAGGTCGGACCACCACGCAGGTGTCACCAGATTGCCGAACCAATGGTGCGCGAGCTCGTGGGTGATGATGTTCGCGATGTCGCGTAGCTGAGCGATGCCGATGGTGCGCGGGTCGACGAGCAGCAAGGCCTCGCGATACGTGATGCAGCCGGCGTTCTCCATCGCCCCGGCGGCGAAATCCGGCACAGCGACGTGGTCGACCTTGCCGAACGGGTATTCGAGGTCGAAGTAGCGCTCGAGCGCCGCGAGGGTCTTGCAGGCGAGGTCGAGCGCCGTGGCAGCGAGGTGCCCGCGCCCGCGCGGTGCGAGCACGCGCACTGGCGTGCGCCCGACGTAGCGTGTCGCGCTCGCTTCCCACGGCCCCGCACACACTGCCACCAGGTAGGTGGGTAGCGGACGGGTGCGATGAAAGCGCCTGCGCACGCGGCCTTTCGCCACGGGCTCGGCGGATGCTTCCGCTTGGTTCGAGACCACCACCCAATCGGCGGGGCCGGTGACCGCGATGTCGAACGTGGCTTTGGCATCGGGCTCGTCGAAGCAGGCGAAGGCGGCGCGCGCGTCGGTGGACTCGAACTGGGTCACCACGAAGCGGTCGTCCTCGTGCCTAGCCAGGTACATGCCGCGGAGGCTGGTGCGCAGCTCGGCGGTGAGCGCGAGGTCGAGGCGCGCGGTGCCCGCCGGGATCTCGTCCGCGAAATCGAAGCGGATCGTCTGCCCGTCGGCGCCGGGCTTCGCGGTGGCGGCCACCGTGCGCTTCCCCGCCCGCACCGATGCTTTGTGGACGTCGAGACCCGCCCCGTGAAGGACCAGCCGGCGCATGGGACGACGGACGTCGAGGGTGATGCGCTCGCGCACCTCCACGCGTCCCGCGTCGAGATCCGGGGCGAAGTCGAGGTCGTAGTGTTGCGGCACGGCGACGCGCTTCAATCGCTCCGGCATGAGATGACTCCGTCGAAACGCAACTGGGGAGGTCGAACGACTGCGTATACCACGAAGGGTAGCGCCCAGCCGCACACCACGCCTGGTCTGCAGGCGCGACTTCTGCGCCGCATCGCGCTCGTGCAGAATGGCGGCCGCTTCGTCGTTTGCCGACACGATCGCCGAGCCGGGACATGCGGATCCTCACCTGGAACATCCACAAAGGCATCGGCGGGCTCGACCGCCGTTACGATCCCGATCGCATCGTCGAGGTCATCCGCCACCACGATCCCGACGTCGTGCTGCTGCAGGAGATCGACGAAGGCGTGCCGCGCTCGCGCCACCATCGGCAGGTGGACGTGCTCGGTGACGGGCTCGGCTTCGAGCATCGCGCGTTCGCGCCCAACGTGAAGCTCAAGCACGGCCACTACGGTAACGCGACACTCTCGCGCTTCCCGATCGTGCACACCGTGAACGTCAATCTCACGCTCAAGCCCAAGAAGGCGCGTGGCGCGCTGCTCACCGAGCTCGCGGTGACGATCGACGAACGCCGCTTCACGGTGCACTTCGCCAATTGGCACCTCGGCCTCTCGGCGCTGGAACGACGATGGCAGGTGGCCAAGCTGCTCCGGGCGAACGCGCTCAGGCATCTCGATCACGACAGCCGATTCGTCATCGCTGGCGACGCCAACGATTGGTCCGGCGCCGTGGGACGCTGGCTGGTGAAGCGTGCGGGCTTCGTGCCCGCGTCTGGGATCGGCAACCGGCGTACGCGCACCTGGCCCGCGTGGCGACCGGTGGGAGCCCTCGACTGCGTTTACGGCCGCGGCGCGCTCGCGTTCCGGCACCACTTCACCTCGCGGCTCAAGCTGGCTCGCGAAGCATCCGACCATCTGCCGCTGGTGGTCGACCTCGACCCCGAGCCTCGCTGAGCGCTACTCGCGCGCGGAGGGTGCGGCGCGCCCGGAAGCCAGCCAGCGATCGAGATCGATGCTGAGCCCGCCGGCCACGGAGCCCAGCGTCAGCGTTCGGCCGTCCGGCGCCAGCGAGATCGTGCGCATCCGCCTGCCCACGTGGAGGTGCGCTCGCACGTCGAGGGTGTCGCCGTCGAGAGCGTCGAGGGCACCGGTGTTGCGATTGCCCACGTAGAGCAGGCGCCGCGCCTCGTCCCACCGCACCAGCCCCACGCCGCGATCGAGCCGCGTGGACGCGAGCACGCGCAAGGGCTCTCGCCCGAGCTTCGCGATGGTCCCGGCATTGAAATAGCCGGCGTAGATCGTGCCGTCGGCGCTCATCGCCAGCTTGGTTTTGTGCGCTGCGGGCAGCACCGCGCGCCAGCGGCCCGGCAGGTCGACGCGCTCCAGCTCGCGACCGTCCTCGATGGCGACGATGCGCACCCGACCAGCATCGCCGAGCACCAGCGACCCGCGCTCGTCGTCGATGGCGAAGTCCCAGAGCTTGGTTCCCGTCGCCACGATCCTGCACTGGTCGCTGGCGAGGTCGGCGCGCGCGATATCGTTGCGTTCGTCGAGGATGTAGAGCGCCGTGCGCGCTCGATCGAGCTCCAGCCACCACGGGCTGTCGACGTCGCATTCGTGCGGCAGCGTCTCGAGACGAAACGGGCCGAGCGTCGGGACTCCCGCGATCGGCGCGCCGCGAATCAGCCGGTAGAGATGGCGGTCCAGGAAGTCCGCCAGGTAGATGCTGTCGTTCGAGCAGTCGGGGGCGAAGTTGTCCGAAGCCATGAAGCGCATGCTGGCGAGAGGCGGACCGCCACCTTCGCGAAGCACCACCAATCCCCGCGCTCGCTCTTTGTCCCCTACCAGCGTCGGCCAGCCAGGGCACGGCTGCGCCACGAAGAACGCACCGGATCGAATGCGCGCTTCTTCACCACGAAAGAGCACGCGCAAGGCCGGGTCGTCGAGCGACTCCGACGACGGCATGAACGACATCTGGCCCAAGCGGCCCCAGAAGAGTGTGAAGGTGACGAAGCACGTGAGGATGCCGCGGCCGACCTCGGCCAGCAGTCGATCGCGAAACACCAACCACGGCGGCAGCAACACGGCGGCATTCGCGGCGACGCTCACGAGCCTCCATCCGAGCGGCATCGCGAACGGACCCACGATTCCCGGGAGGAGCGCTGCGACCACCAGCACCCACGGTACGAGCGCCTGCACCCGCAGCGCCATCAGCACCACGGCGAACACGCCGACACACGCCAGCACTTCGCGATTGGGCAAGAGCGGCGCATAGGTCGCCAGGATCCAGAACTGGACGGCGACGACCGCGAGCAGCATCCCGCGCGCGAACCGCCACGCCGCGGGTCGCGAACGTCGCAGCTTCGCGCCGAGTCGACGCAGCAAGGGCAAGGTCGCAACGAGCAGAAACGACGCAGGCGCCAGCACGATGCCCCACACCGGCAGAATGCCGACGAGCGCCCACGCCTCGCGTGCGAGCTCGGGGGGGCGCCCTGCTTCGCGCTTCGCAAGCCATCCCGCGAGCCAACCAATCGCGTAGCCGACGGCACCTGCCACCGCAGGGATGACGACCAGCGCCAGGAACCCGGCACCTGCAGCGCCGAAGAAGAATCCAGTCTCGGTGCGAATGCCGTAGCGCGTCGCGATCTCGCCGAGCCACGGCCCGCCGAGCTGCGCATAGTGCTCCGCGCCGGGCACCATCCCGAGCGGGATTCCCGCCACGTAGGTGACCCAGGCAACACGTCTCGCCAGGTCGTGCCGACCGAGCCGGCTCACCGAATTCCCCTCGAGTTCTCCGCCGCGAGAGTGAATGCCGGGCTCTCGAGGTTCACGCTATCTTCCTGCGCCGCCCGGTTGACGCGCGCCGCGAGCGCGCCCGATCGTACCTCGACGTGCTGAGCCCCACGCTTCTCTCGCTTCCGGCCGCTCTCGCCACCGCGCTGCTGGTCGTCCACTCCGTGCGCTACCGCGGTGCGCAGGTGGTGGCGCTGGTCGTGGCACTGTGCGTGCTCTGGTACGTCCCCAAAGAGCTCGCCATCCAGCAGCAAGCGCTCGCCTGGCACCAATACGTGTTCGCTGGCGGCATGCTGCGAATCGGCGGGATCCCGCCCACGGTGATCGTCGGTCATCTCGTCACCGTGCTCGTCGGCTGGTACTTCAGCGAACGGATCACGCGCTTCCTTCCGGGCTGCCGCGGCTATCTGTTGCCCACGCTGGTGGTGTGGATGCTGGTGGCTTCGTCGGTGGCGTACGTGATGGAGGTGACGGGTGTCACCGCGGGCTGGTGGTGGTGGCGCTTCCGCGACCAGATCTGGGCCGAGATGCCACTCGCGGATCGAACGGAGGTGAACCTCGGCATCATCGCACCGACGATTCCGAGCATGCCGATCGCAGGCTGGGCGATCTACATGTTTCCGTTGGCGACCATCCTGTTGAGCTTCGCGTTCGGACCGTACAGACGCGTGCGCGCCAAACCGCTGTGGGCGATCGCGCTGTTCGCGATCTACTTCGTCGTATGCCTGCGCGGGTTGGCCACCTTCGTCTTGCTGCTCGCGGCCCTGCCGCTGTCGCTCGTCTCTCGGATGCGTTACGAGCCCCCGGAGCATCCGATCGCGGGCGAGGGCTCACGGGCGAAGATGCTGCGGCGCGCACCCTGGATCGCCGTGGGTGCGATGCTCGCCACGTCGGGCCTGGTCTTGGTGATGACACGGCACGAGCCCGGGCTGCTGGTCTCGTGGATGCCGATTCTCACCGTGCTGGCCATCGCTGCCGCGGGCCGATTCGCATTCCTCGCCGCCCTGGTTGCGTCACTACTCTTCGGCGTCGCCGTGGCCACAGGCGAGCGTTCGATGACGCTTCCGCTCGTCTGGGCCGTGCTCCTGGTGGCGATGCCCACGATCCGCATCCTACTGGCAGGAATACCCCGTGACCCGACTCACGTGACGCTCACGTCGGCCGACTCACTCGACGCAACGACGACGGCGAAGGTCGCCCGCTTGCGACGCGGCTATTGCGTGGTGGCGGCAGTCGCGCTCGCGGCCCACGTCACCCTGGACGGCATGCCGATGTATCTGCCCACGGGCAACGCTGTGGCGGCAGCGAGCAGCTTGATCACCGCGTTGCTGCTGGCCACGACACTGCGCGATCGCGCGGTGCTCACGTCCGTGCCGCGGGTGGTCACGCGAGGAATCACGCTGGTCACCGCGCTCGCCTTACTCGCTCATCTCGAGGCGCCATCCACCATTCACCCCGAGGTGATCCTTCGCCCGATCTCGTTCTGGGCCACGTTGGTCGCGAGCGTGGCGGCGATCTGGATGCAATTCCGAGTTGCCAGGCTCGTGC
>CAYUSL010000054.1:8749-20859 GCA_964447125.1 uncultured bacterium
GGCCCCGGTGCGCACGTGGCTCAACGCGACGGCGCGGCCCTCGTCACGATCACGTCGCGCAGCGGCTCATCGGCGAGCTCGGCCAGACGCCAGGCACCGAGGACCGAGAGGTGCAGGCCATCGGCTTCGAAGAGCGCATCGAGCTCCGCAGCCGAGAAGCGGGCGCAGAACTCCTGCTCCCAGTCGATGAGTACCACACCCTCGCGTGCGGCGATCGCACGAATCGAAGCGGCGAACGCGCGCTTCAACGCCACTCGGTGGGGAAGATCCGGCACCAGCACGTGACCGTCGGGTAGGTCGAAGAGCTTCTGCGGGGTCGCGGTGGCTGAGCCGCAGTACCGATCGGGATGAATGCCGAGGACCGGTACCACGCCGTGGCTCTTGCACCAGTGGACGATCGCTTCGAGCCGCTCTTCGTAACGGCTGAGCAGCGTCTCGCGATCTGCCTCCGACGGCTTCTCTGCCAGCCCGGCGGCCAAGCCCCGCGCCGTCATGAGGATCTGGGTCAGCGTGCCGTAGAGCGGAAGGCGGCCGAGCAACCGAGCGCTCCACGAGTCACGGCGAGCGCCTCTGAAATCGCCGGCGAGCGCCTCGACGTCGCGGAAATTCCATTGCTCCGAGACCAGCGCGACGTCCAGTTGCCGCTCGACGAACTCGTTCTCGAGCTGCGCCACGATCTCGGTCAGGCTGTAGTGGGGGGTGCCGACGTTCAGCACTTCCACGGCGAACGGCGTCGATCGGGAGAGGCGCTCCGCCAGAAAGCGGGTGTAGGGCGTCGCGTAGGGCTGAACGGTGGTCGATCCACCGAACACGACCACGCGCCGTGCGCCAGGCGCCGGGTGCGGCTCGATTTCCGGTGCCAGGTAGCCCAGGCTATTCGTCGAAAACCACGGCGCCAGCCCTGCCCAGCGATAGCCGAGGCGCGAGATCGGCGACCCCCGATAGTTGGGCTCGAAGCAAAACGGCACGTAGGGCTTGGCGCAGGCGTAGCCCAGCTCGACACCGTCGACGATGCCCAGCACCAAACCGTCGATGACGCTGCCGGCGACTGCGTAGATCAGCGCGGCAACCACCGCTGCCCTCACCACGACGGCGACACGGCTTCGACGGGCGCGCGCACCTGGAGCCGGCGACTCGCTTCGAGAGTGCTGCGCGTCTTCGTTGCCGGCCGCGCGGCGAATGGCGCTCACGCCCGCTCGCCTCGTGGGCCGGATCGCCGGCACCGCACGGCGAGAGAACGCGTCCACACACGCGCCAGCGAACATCCCTGCGTCGCCGTCGTCAACACGCGGCACCGTGCTCGACCCGTGGGCTCCACGATGGCGCGCCGCATTCGTCGTCAGCCTGCGTGGCGCTCGGATCGGCCGATGAGCGTGCGCAGATCGAACTCGAACAAGCCGAATGCCGATCCCGCCACCAACAGGCCGCGCTCGGGCGAGTACGCCAGAGCACGCGCCAAGCGCCCGATCCGCGTCTCGAACAGAACACGACCCGTGGCGAGGTCGAGCACCTTCAGGTTTCCGTGGAAATACTCCAAGGTGAAGAGCCAGCCATCGGCTTCGCTGCAACCGATCTCGCGTACCATCGGATCGATCGTGATCGAGCGGATCAGCGACAGCGACGCGGAATCACGCACATCGACGCGGCTGTACATCGGCCGGGCCACCAAGAGCTTGCGACCTTCGTCCACGAGCTCCATGTCGAGGCTCATGTAGCCGACGCGTTTGCGGCGGATCTCTCCGTTCCGCAGGTCGTATCGGCTCAGCACGGGAAACCCGATCGGAGTCGACACGAAGATCGCCGCTTGCCGCGCGTCGTGGACGATCTTGTGCGAGGTCAGGAACGGTGCCGGAAGCGTGCGCGTCTCACCCGAGTCCAAATCGTGGACGAAGAGCACGGGGTCGGTGCTCGGGATGGAGTCCGGCAGGATGTAGAGGAGATGGCCGTCCACCGCTTGCACATCGGCGGCACGCGACGGAAACACGTTGCCCTGGTACGCGGCGTCGTCGAGAGAGAACGCAGCAACCGTGTCTCCGCCGACGAAGAAGCGGTTGCGGGAAGGCACGAACGTCATGCGCTCGCTGCGCGTGAGCGGCGCCACGGCGGTGCGCGTCGTACCGTTGCCCAGCTCGACGAAGCCCGGTGGACCGGTCTTGGAGGAGAAATAAACGCGATCGGTGCCGGGAACGAACGAAACGTCGTAGACATCGACCGCATCGCCGACGCGTGGCAGCGAACCGGGGCTCGGGCTCCATCCGAAGAAGCTGCTCGCGAATCCATAGCCGAGAGCGAGTCCGACGATCGCTGCGAACGTGCTCACAGGCGGCAACATCGACGACCACGCGATCCGCCGCCGCCACGCCCGCGACGAGGCACGAATCAGCATCACGGTGGCAGCCGTCGCCGTGACGCCAAGCAAGATCGGCGAGGGCTCCCATCGACGATGGGCGGCCAGGAAGACGACCGCGAATACGGCCGCAGCCCCGAACCAGATCCACCGACGTCTGCGCGTCGCCCATCCAGGCGCTACCCCGCTCGCCACCAACCACAGGCCGACGGCGACGTTCATCGACCGCGGTGCGATGACCAATCCCCACCAGATGCACGCGCTGCGAAGAAGGACGCCGACCAGCCACCACGCTGAGCGCCGCAGCTCGGCGGCCGCTGATCGCATCGCCGACGTTTCCGACTTCGAACGGACCGTGGAACCCGCTCGGCGCCGCACGAGCCGTGTCGCCGACGGGAGCGCGCCTGCTACGAGAAGAGCGACGACGGTCACGACCATCGACGCAACACCCGACGAAACGTGCAGCCGCGTGCGAAGCACGAACTGCGCGTAGTAGGGCACGAGGAGCGCCGTCGGGAGCGCGTCGAGAAGGAGGTCGGTGAGCGGGTTGTTGAACGGCAGCACGAGCCCGGCGACTGCAATCCAGCGCCCCAATTCGTAGAGGTGCGCAAGACGCTGTGACGTCGCAGCGAGCCGTGCGGCCCGTCCGTCGGGCGCTGCGGCGGCCGGCGGCGCTGGTGACGAGAGAGGAGGCTGCACGAACACCGCCCGAGGTTCTCGAATCAACCGACGCGTGAACCGTTCGCGGTACCGATCTCGAAGAGACCGCAGCGCGACACTGCATAAACGCGATCCCGCGCCACATCCCGCACCACGTCCCGCACCTTTCGTCCCAGCGCGATCCTGCCGCGCTCCACGTGGGTCGTCGGATCCAGCCTCACCAGCACTCCCAGCCAGTAGCTCCCCGCCAGCAAGTCCCCGTCGGGCGCCCATGCGAGCGCCACCGTTCCGAAGGGAACACGAAAGCTGCGGATCGGATTCGCCGTCGTCGCGTCGAGCTCGAGCACCCGACCTGCAAATGGCAACGCGAGCAGGAGCGTGCGGCCGTCCTGAGACCGCAACGCGTCACGCGCCCCCCAGCCGACCCGTGCTTCGACGAGGGCCAGATCTTCGGCGCGAAAACGCAGCAACTGATACGGAAGCTGCGGACACGTGAGCAGAATCTGCTCACCCCCTGCGATCGGCACCAACGCGTCGCCGACGCAACCCGCCCCGACCGGTGGCGAAGCGGCGACGCGCGCTAGCGTGGAGGCGTCGAGGGCCACCAGCGCTGGCGCCGGTGCGTTCGAGCCGCGCGCGACGAGGAGCCTCGACCGCGTGTCGTCGCGCATCATCGCCGCGGGACACTCGATCGCGTGCGACTCGACTCGATTCAGCGTCGCGCGATCGTAGACGTCCACGGCACCGGCGAGCGGCGCCGTCGCGGCGACGTGGGCTCGGTCGGCGAGCGGCAACACGGCGTACGCCCAGCGATCGGTGGCGGCTCGCCACTCGCGCGGCCGATCGGGGTCCACGTGAAGAAACGACGCCGCGCCCGCTGCATGGATGGCCAACGTCGGCGTGCAGCCGATCCACAGCGAGCCATCGTCATCGACTCGAATCGTGCGCGGCTCGAGGCAGCGCGCTACCGCTACCCCGAGCGTTCCCGGTTCCGGCTCGACGAAGGGGACCAGCACCTTCGCGCCGGGCGTCTCGTACGACGCGAGACACTCCGACCGCGGCTGTCGGAAATAGCGATCGAGCGTGACTGCGTTGGTGACGAGCAGGACTGCCGTGATCGCGTGCAACCACGCCGCGCGCGATGCACCGCGGCGCCGCGCCACGACCGCTGCGACGATGGCCGCCGACGAGCAAGCGGTAACCAGCACGGGCGCCGATCGCGCCGCCCACACGAGCGGCACGACCTGCACCACGAACGCCAGCCCACGCTGTCCCAGCACCAAGACGCGCAGCGCGCGCACCGCGCTGGAACCAGTGGACGGGGCTCCCGCCAGTGCCGCGCCCACTGCCGCGATCACGACCGACACCGCGACCGCACCGGCCAACGCATGACCGAGGGCCAATGCGCCCAGCAGCAATGGCATGCACCAGAGGACCATCTCCACCGAGTGCAGGAGAGGTAGCGGGATGCGTGCCCACGACCTCATCGATCACGCGTAGGACGGCGACGAGTGAGTGACGACGTCATGACCGGAACCGATGGCGACGTCGCCGCCGCCTTGCGCATTCTCGCGCAAGGTGTCGAGCATCTCGCAGCCGCCCGTCAAGACACTTGCGTTCGCGCGCCGCCGTCGTGCGGCTCGCGCGTGCTTGAACGGCACCAGTGATCGACGCAAGATCCCATGGCATCCCGCGTGTTCGCCGCGAGGCGATCGAAGCCGCACGTGACGAATCCGCTGCAACTATCCCGCTTCCTGGGCACCGGACGGTTTCAGGCGTTGCGTCGCAAGGCCGCGCTGGCAGCCGACGTCGCTGCGGCCAAGGCCTTCGGCCATCATCGGCCCTTGAGCCTCGGCTGGGAGATCACGGCGGCATGCAACGCGGCGTGCGTCTACTGCCATTTCCGGGAACCTGCGCCCGACGAGCTGACCACGGACGAAGCGCTGCGTCTGGTCGCGGAAATGGCTGCGGCGGGAACGCGGATGGTGAGCATCTCCGGTGGCGAGCCGTTGGTTCGCAGCGATCTGGCGAGCGTGATCGACGCGTTGGTGGATCGCGGAATCACCGTCAGTCTCAACACCAACGGATTTCTGGTGCATCGCAACGAGCACGTGGTGCGACGGGCTCACCGCGTCAAGATCTCGATCGACGGTCCGGAGCCGATTCACGACGCCGTGCGCGGCTCCGGAACTTTTCGACGCGCAGCGCGAGCCGTCGAGCTCTGCCAATCGTGGGGTGTTCCGGTCACCGTGGAAACGGTCATCGGCAAGACCAACCTCCCGCACGTCGAGGAGCTACTCGATTGGTGCGGCGAGCGCCGATTGCGGGTCCAGCTTCAACCGGCACGCGCGGTGATCTTCCACAGCCAGCAGCCCAATCCAGAACGCCCCGAGCCAAGCGCGCTCAGCGAACTGCTCGAGCGGCTCGATACCGGCGAGCATCACGCACTCCTGCTCAACACACCACAGGGACTCCGGCACATCGCTCGCTTCCCAACGCCTACACCGATGGCGTGCGCCAGCGGCCAGATCACGGCGCGCATCACCTCCACGGGCATCCTCAAGCTCTGTGGCGAACCGCCAGCGCATGCACCCGAGACGAGCTGGCGTGAGCTCGGGCTGAGCGAGGCGTTTCGCCGCCTGCGACCGGTCGCGTGCGACGCGTGCTGGTGCGCGCCGCGGGTCGACGTGAATCTCGCGTATCAGGGCAGGAATCTGCTTTCGTTCGCGCGCGGTCGCGCGGCGGGAATTCTCTCGCCCGGTCGCTCTTCTCGGCAGCCCCGGTGAGCGCGCCGCTACTCGGCTCCGACACGGTCGCGCTCCCCGGCGAGTCGCTCTCGGGAGGCGAGAGAGCGGCGGGCGCGGTGGCGTATGGGGTTGGCTTGGTCGCGGTCGTGGTGGTCGCGCAGGCACTCGCCAGGCGACTCGCCGCCGCCCTGCCCTCGTCGCCGAGTGTCGTGCTCGGGGCACTCGGGATCGGATTTCCCGCTGCGATCGCCGTGGCTCTTTTCGCGGCGCGACTCGCCTCACCCAAGTCGACGCCGTTCTTCGTGCGCAGGTTGCTTCGCGCCTATCCGGCACTCTTCGTCGCGCCGCCGTTCGGTGCGCTCTTCTTCGCGCTCTCACCCACGTTGCCCCGACGCTTGCTCCAACCGTTCCGCGGTCGCCGTGGCGCGATCGTGCTGGCGGCCATCGCGCTGTTCGAAGCAACGTTCCTCGTGCTCGCGGTCCCGCTCTTCACACCTGTCGTCCTGGCGCCGGCTGCGGCGGTGTTCGGCGCCAGCCACGTACTGCTCCGCTCGCGGCAGCGTCGGTGGTGCTGGTGGGTCTGCTCGCTCGCAGCGGTCGCCAGTGCAGCCGTCGCCGCCAGCTTGCCGATCGGACCCTGTCTCGCGTGGTCGATCGGCTGTTCGCTGGCCCTCGCGCCGATGCTCGTATCCCCGGCCTGGGCGAATCTCGAGCCTGTCGATCGAATGGCGACAGCGACGGCTCCGGCGCTGGTCGTGCTGCTGGCATATCCGCTCGCGTTCCTGTTTCTTCCGGCGCGGCTCCCCGCACCCGACCCGCGCGTTCGCGTGCTCTACGACGCAACCAAGCTCGCGTTCTGGGACAACACGGCGACCGCCGCCACCTGCGCACCAGGCGTGTACGTGCTGGGGGCCAAAGGGCCGTCGTTTCTCGGTCTGAGCCTCATCGACGGCGCGAGCACGAGTCGTCGCGTTCTCTTCCCCGGTGCTGCGAGCGACAACATCGTCAGCGACTGCGCGGATGGGACCACGTGGCTGGCGATGCTGGAACCGGTACGACTCGTCCGCATGCGGGGCAACGACGACTTCCGCATCGTGCATCTGCGCGATCCGACGCCGGTCTCGATCCTCCATCGATTCGATGGCGTGCTCTACGCGATCACCGAGGAAAGCCGCGTCCTCAGGCTGAACGAAGACCACTGGGAGGAAACGGACACCTCCGATCGCGTGCTCCGAGATTTTGCCGTCCGGACGGACGGCTCGATCTGGGTGGTCGGCGGAGGCGGCATGCGGCTCTACTCCACCACCGGTGAGGCTCTGAAGTCCTTCGCGCTCCCCACCGGCAAGTGGGTGCGGCCTCCCGAGAGTCGCGAGAAGGGCAACCTGATCGCGATCGGCGGCGCACTTTACGTTACGGATTACTGGAGCGGATTGCTCTTCGAGATCGACGCCGATTCTGGCGAGGTGCGCCGATCGGTACAGCTCGGGCACGGCATCCGACACCTCACGCACCTGGTGGCGCGCGACGAGCTCGCCGTCGCGAACTTCCTCACCGGCGAGCTCGTCTTCGTCACGCGCGCCACGCTCGAGCGTGTCGGGTCGGTCGAGCTCGGCCGGCGGCTGCGATGGCCGACGGCGACTCCCGACGGGCGGTCGCTCACGGCCGCCAGCGCCGCAGGAGCGTTTCGAATCGATCCGTGAGCTCGCACCTAGGATGCGGCTCGCGACCTGCGCGGAGCGCTCGTGCGGCGCTCGTGCGCCGCCACGCGGGGCGTCGCCCACCCGTGGTACCATCACCGCCGATCGGTCGATCGGCGCACATCGAGCTCGCGGTAACCCCCGACCGTCCAGCCGAGAGCCGCTGACCCGCGCACACCGAGGTCACATGCGATTCGCGCAGAAGCTCGCTGCTGCCGTATCCCTCGCGCGGGTGCGGCTGCAGGATGCGCACGTGCCGGTGGCGGTCCGCATCAACCTCAACAACCGCTGCCATTCCCGCTGTCAGTACTGCGGTTTCTGGTCGAGCCCCGTCGAGGAGCTGCCCACCGCGCAATGGCTGCGGATCCTCGACGAGCTCAAGCAGCTCGGCACGGTGCACGTGTGCTTCTCGGGCGGCGAGCCGATGCTCCGGGACGATCTCGGCGAGCTCATCCAGCGCGCCGTCGACCTCGGGATCTCGCCCAGCATGAACTCGACGGGAATCCTGTTTGCGCGCCACCCCAACCGCCTTCGTGGCCTCGACCTGGTCAAGCTGTCGCTCGACGGTCGGCCTGAGACGCACGATCACCTGGCGGGCCGCAACGGCTCGTTTCGCGAGCTGACGGAAGCCATCGAGGTCGCGCAAACGCTCGACTTACGGTTCTCGTTCGCGTTCACGATCACCCGCTTCAACATCGACGACATCCCGTGGGTGCTCGACTTCGCGCACGGCCACGACACCTTCGTCGCCTTTCAGCCGCTGATGGCACATCAACACGCGAGCGCGGAAGTCCGCACCCTGTATCCCGAGCGCCAGGACTACCTGCGCGCCATCGACCTGCTGACGAACGAGAAGCGCCGCGGCTCCAAGTCGATCCGCAACAGCCTGGCTGCTCTCGAGCACGTGCGCTCCTGGCCCCACATTTCGGGGCTCAAGTGCTGGGGCGGGAGCGTGTTCCTGATGATCGAGCCGAACGGCGACGTCGTTCCCTGCGATCGCATCCCGTACGACACGCCAGTCCCCAACGTTCAGGACCACGACCTGGCATCTGCGCTCGAGCACCTACCTCAGAAGAATTGCCACGGCTGCGGATTCTGCGGCGCGCTCGAGCTCAACATGGCGATGAACGGGCGCTGGTCGGCGCTGCCGACGATCAGCCGCGTGGCAGGACCTGGCACGTCGCGGGTGCTCGCGGCTGCGGCACGACTGACGAAGCGCGGCTCGGCTCGTGAGCCGGTGGCGATCCACGCGAGCCGTTCAGCGGAGAACTGACGGCCCTCGACACGGTCACCGCGGATCGGGCGTCGCTGCGTCGAGAACCAGGACGTCGAGATCCACCACGACGCCGCTCGAAGCGTTGATGAACGACAAGCGGCGACCATCACGCGACAGCGTCAGCGCCTGAATCCGCGGTCCGACGTCGATCCGCCCCAGCTCGCGCGCGCCGGTCGCGTCGAGCACCACCATCTCGCCCGTCAGAAAATTCCCGACGAAGAGTCGTCCGTGGCGCGAATCGAGCGCCAGATGACGGATGCCGAGACCGAGCGGCATCCAACGCTCGACCGCGAGATCGGACGCGCGCAGCACCGCGAGCACGCCGGTGTTCATGTCGGTCGCGAAGAGCCGATCGTGATCCGCGTCGTAAGCGAGCTGGCCCAGTCGATGCCCGACGCGCGTGCTGGCGAGCGCCCACGACGGCGCGGGCAGCGCAACCTCCGCGACGTACGCCGACGCGGATCGGCTGAATCGACGCAGCCGCCCCATGTCGAGAACGAAGAGATCGCCGGTGCGCGGGTCGATCGCAAGATCACGTGCGAAGTCGCCAGGAACGCTCTCGGCGCAAGCGAAGCGCGCGAGATCGAAGCCCGACACGCCACCGGTGTCGTCGACCCACCACGCACGCTGGCGCGCCGGATCGGCGCGCACGGTGTCGGGTGCACGATCGGTGCAATGGGGCGTGCGGCGCAGCACCCTGAGCGGCGAGAATCCCACGTCGACGATCTCGTTGCTGCCGTCGATCGACGTGTTGCCCAAGTGCAGCACGTTCGGGCCGCATTCCAGCCAGCAGATCCTGCTGAAGCCGACATCGAGCCGCTCGAGCGGCTCGCTCCCGCCCGCGAGCGGGATGCGCAGGGTCCTGCCGAGCTGCCCCATGAGATACGAGCCGCCGTCACACGATTCCATGAGCGGGCCGCCCAGATGGTTCCAGTTGATCGCGATCGTAGGTGAGTCGCGGACTCCTTCGAGGAATCCCGCGAGCGGCACCGGAAGCACCCGCACGCCGGCGGTACGCTCGACCCGCTCGGCGATCGAGCCCGCCGTGACGTTGTAGAAGACCCATTGGCGCAACCGCACTCCCCCATTGGCGAGCGCAACCACCAACGCGAGCGCGAGCTGCGGCCGCATCAGGCTGCCGCCGCCGATCACCGCGACCACGAGCACGGCACCAGCGAAAATCGCCGCGAGCCACAGCCGACCGATGGCGGACAGCGGCAGCGGCGGGTTCACGATGGCTGCGAAAGCGAGCCCCGACGCGAGCAGCAGCGTCCGCACGACGGGATCGGGCACGACGGCGGCCGTTGGCGAACGAGCCCGAACGCGCGTGACGACCACGACCAGCACCGCGACCCATGCAACGTGAACGAGGTCCCCCCTCGACAGATACGGGATGTAGAGCTGCACCAGCACCGCGAACCCGAGCACCCCGACGTAGTAGGCGCAGCGCAGCCACCACCAGATCGCTCGCGAGCGCGTTCCCGCGCGCTCGAGGCGATACACCAGCGGTGCCAGCAGCACCGTGACGCAGGTGATGGGTGGCGCGTGCGCCAGATGCAGCAGCGCCCTCGCCACGAGCTCACGCCGTGACGACGCTGGCCCGCGATCGAAGCTCACCCGAAGGCCGATTGCGGGGCGGGCACGACGCGGCGCGCGCGCTCGTACGCGATCACGAGCGAGCGGAGCGAGATCGCGACGAGATTCCGGAGACAAGATCCGAGCATGTTGTAGCGCGGCAGATCCCGCAGGATTCGCCACATGCGACGTGGATCCGCGTAGAACCGCAAGTAGGCCCGAGCTCGCATGCTGGCGAACGTGCGATCCGGCACCAGGCTCAAGTTGGACGCCTGGCGTGCGGTGTGGCGATCGAGCTCGGTGAACGTGGCCAGACGCCAGTCCTCCACCGCATCCCGAAGGCCGGTGCCGGCGTAGGGCGTGACCGTGAAGAACATCGCCGTGTGCAAGCGCGACCGTACCGCGAGGTCGATGGTTGCCTGCATCTCGTCCTGGGTTTCCGACGGGAAGCCCAGCATGAAGAAGCCGGTGGTGAAGACGCGGCGCTGGGCGGCGAGGCGTGCGACCTCGACGACGCGGTCGACCTTCAGGTGCTTGCGGGTCCAGCGCTGCAACCGCGGAGATGCGGTCTCGAACGCCAGGCACAGGTGCTCGCAACCGGCCGCTGCGAGCTTGTCGATCTGCGCGGGCGTGAGGCGGTCACAGCGCACGCCGTTCGGCAGCGCAAAGCGCACGCTCGGAAAACGCGCCGCCAGCCCGTCGAGGATCTGCTCCATCCTCGGGCCGTCCCAGTTGAAGATGTCGTCGACGATGTCGAAGTGGTGGACGTCGAAATCCCGAACCAGGCGCTCGACCATGGCCAGCACGTAGCTCGGGCTCGCGCCTCGGAAGCGTTTTCCCTGAATGTCGTGGCAATAATTGCAGCGATATGGACAACCACGGCTCGTGAACAGGAGCATGTAGCGGCGCAATCCTACGCAGGTCATGCCTTGCATCGTCGCGTAACGATCGATCGCCAAGAGGTCCCAAGCGGGGAACGGCAACGCGTCGAGATCCTCGATGAACGGGCGATCCGCCGCCGGAAGCGGATGGCCGTCGTCGCCGCGCACCACCACGCCTGGCGTACCCGCCAACGGCTCGCGCTGGATCATTCGCTCCAGGACCTCGACGAGCGTTTCCTCGCCTTCACCACGGACGACGGCGTCCGGCTCTCCGAACGTGAGCGCATCCGCAGGATCGGCGCTCGCGTGCGGGCCGCCGAGCAGGATCGGCAGGTGGGGACGCGCAGCCCGTGCCTGCCTGGCGAGAGCACGCAACGAGGCTCGCTCCGCCGTCAGCCCACTCAACCCGATCACGGTGGGTTCGAAACGGCGCAGCCGCGCGTCCAGCGCGTTCGCGGGATCGTTCTCGAGATAGGTGTCGAGGATCTCGACCTCGAATCCCGCGCGATCGCGAGCGACGGCCGCGAGCGCTGCCAGACCGAGAGGCGGACTGGCGATCGTCCGCACTTCCTCCGCGACGCTCGCTTTGACGAGCAACAGGCGGCCGCGCGGCGTCATCGTGCGCGAATTCCGAAGCGCGTCACGGCCACGAGGCCGAACGCGGGCAGCTCGGGACGCATGCTAGCTTGGACGCGACGCACGCCTGCCGACGTCGCGAAATCGTCGATGAATCTCGCAAAAACGCGCACTCGGCGGATGGTACCGGCCAGCCCTCCGATGGGTCAAGGCGAGGTTAGACCCGAGATTCGACGCGCGATCCGCAGCACCGCCGCGCGCCTCCATCCGGTGGGACGAGATGCGTGAGCACCACCTACCGCCCGGGCCGGGGCGGTTCGCATTCGCGCAGCTTCGCGAATGGATCGCGAC
>CAYUSL010000055.1:0-20810 GCA_964447125.1 uncultured bacterium
GGTCGCCTTCGAGCATCGACGGGTCGAGGGTCGCGAGAATGACGATCACGACGATCCCGAAGAAGACAGCGATGTCCGTCGCGACGCCCAGCATCACCGCGAGCGGTCGGAATCGGCCGCGCGCGCCGAGCCCGAGCGCGTGCGTTGCGGCGTCTTCGTCGACGGTGGCGACGGGCTCGGGAAGTGCTGCGTACGGATTCTCGTCAGGCGGCTCATTCACCGCGCGCCCCGCTCACGCCGCAATCGACGGCGCTGGGCGAGCCAGGCTCCACCAACGGTGGCCGCGGACACGGCGGGAATCGTGAGCACGTAATACCAGCGCGGCAGCGCGGGACCTTCCGAGGTCCACACCTGAAGCACGAAGATCACGAAGCCGAGCACGAGCTGGATCACGCCGTGGCGAAGCTCGGCGCGCTTCGCCAGCAACCCGCACACGAAACCGCCCACCACACTGCTCGACGAGCCGAGCAAGGACAGCACCAGCAGGCTCACGGTCTCGCTCGGCGCCTCCATGAGGCCGCTCGCGACGCGCCCTGCCACGTACGTCCACCAGATCCGATCCAGTGCTTCGGTGAGCAAATAATCGGAGCCGTATCCCACCAGGATCGCGAGCCAGCGAAAGCGCCGCTCGCCACGCGTGTCGGTGTCGAGGGTGAAAGGATCACGTGCCGGCTCGCCCGCCCCGGCGGTGGCGCCAGCCCCAGGAACATCGTCGAACGATTGGTATGGGTTGGTGCCCGCGTCCGGACGCGAGTCACTCGGTGCGGCGGTCATGGCACTTCCAGCGTGACCACGTCGCCGACGCGGATCGCGCCGCCCTGCAGCACGCGGCAGGTGACACCCGCACGCCAATCGGGACTCAGGGCGCGTGTGAGACCGGGAGCCTGCGCGTCCATGTTGGCGCACGGCGTGGTCTCGCCTGTGATCTCGAGAACCACGGCGCCGATCACGAGCCGCGCTCCGACCCGCCTTTCGAGTGCGAGCCCCTCGACGAGAAGGTTCGCGCGCCGCGTCTGCCACACGACTTCGCGAGCGAGCTCGCGACACGCCGCCTCCCAGCCCTCGCGCGTCAGCACCGTCACCTGGCGACGTCCGGGACGACCGTCGGCGTTGCCCGCGAGACCGCGTTCGACGCTGATCTCGACGGCATCGAGCAGCTCCATCGGCGCGCGATGGCGCGGCTTGCGTGCGATCCCGAGCAGCTTCCCGGTGGTCGCTGGAACCACGGTGCCCTCTCCTCGCGAGGCATGGTCCGCGCTCGCGAGCGCCAGCGAATCGCGCACCAACGCACTGACCGCGCGCTTGGCGTCTCGCGCGAACGTGAGCGGATCGGGTGCGCGCTTCGGCGATCGCTTTCGCTCGTTCATCGGTACCCGCCGTCGCGAGCGAGGGTAACACCCAGCCTCGGCGGAACGTGGACGGTGGTGCGCCTCACGGCGCGACGCGAACGACGCGAATCAGCGGATGGTCGAGAGCGACGTCGCCGCCCAGATCGACCTCGGCGTGGATCGCCCACAGGTTGTCGTCGGCGGGATCGAGAAGAGTCTGCTGCACCGTCCACGCCTGCGGCCCGCTGCGCACGATGGTGGTGAACTCGGCGAGTCGCGCCCGGTGATCGAAGACCAGCCGCTCGTGCTCGGCGAAGAATGGGGCCAGCGCCTCCTCGAAGTGCTTCTCGTCCCAGACCTCTTCACCCTCGCGAGCAGGACGCACGGAACGCGCGGCTTCGGCCCAGTTGCGCGCGGCGAGCGCCGCCACCAAACGGTGCACCTCGACGCGCAGCCGGGCCAGGAGCGCCTTGCCCGCCGGCAGCACCGCGGGTGCCGACGGTGCGCCGGCCTCGGCGGCGAGCACCGACGCGGGCACCGTCCCGGCCTCGGGCTCGAGGAGATTCTGCCACTCGGCGAGCAGGCTCGAATCCACGCGCGCCAACATCACTCGGAAGAACGCCGTGACCTCGTAGAGCGGGTCGGTCTTCCACTCCATCGGCACCGTCTGCGTGAGGGTGTTGTGGACTTGGTTGAGGTAGCGCAGCAGCAACCCTTCGCTGCGTGCCAGCTCCAGGTTGCGCACGTAGTCGTCGAAACCGACGAAGGTCTCGACCATCTCGCGGGCGATCGACTTGGGGCGAATGTTCTCCTGGCGCACCCACGGATGCTTCTCGGCGAAGGCGTTGAACGTGGCGTAGACCAGCTCCTCGTTGGGCTTCGGATAGCTCACGTCCTCGAGCTCGCGCATGCGGTCTTCGTAAGGCACGCCTTCGGCCTTGAGGCGCGCGACCAGCTCGCCCTTGGCGCGATCGATCTGTCGTTCGAGCACGGGGCGCGGGTTCTCCAGGATCGACTCCACGAACGTGAGCACGTCGAGGGCGTAGGTCGGCGAGGCTGGATCGAGCACTGCGATGACCTCGGCGAGATAGAGCGAGAGCGTCGTGTGCAGCGAGAAGTCGGGCTGGAGCTTGTCGCTGATGCGCACGCCGCGCCCGCGGCCGGTGGCGCGCGGCACCACCTCGACGATGGCCGCACGCCGGAGCGAGCGGAACACCATCGCGGCGTCGCGACGCAGCCGATGCTTCACCCGCTCGCTCTCGTGGCTGCGCCCCACGAGTGCCAGCACGGCGCCGTAACCACCGGGCAGATCCGCCTCGGCGGGATCGCGCTGCAGCAGGCTCAGCATCATCCCGTGCGTGACCGTGAAGCGCGATTGAAGGGGCTCGGGCGCGCTCGAGCGCAGCTTGGCGAGCGTCTCCGCGTTCCACGGCACGAAGCCGCGCGTGGGCGGCTTCTTCTTGACGATCTTCTTTCCCGCCGCCGCCTTGAGCTCGAGTCGGCGATTCTCGACCACGTGCTCCGGTGCGAGCGCCACCACCCAGCCGCGATCGTCGAAACCCTTGCGACCGGCGCGACCGGCGATCTGTTTGAAATCGCGGACGCTCAGGATCGCGGTCTTCTGCCCGTCGAACTTGCAGAGCTGCGAGAAGAGCACCGTGCGGATCGGGATGTTCACGCCCACGCCGAGGGTGTCGGTCCCCGAGATCACCCGCAGCAATCCGCGCTGGGCGAGCTGCTCCACCAAGAGCCGGTACTTGGGCAAGAGCCCTGCGTGATGGATGCCGATGCCGTTCGAGACGAAGCGGCGCACGTCGCCGCCGTAGGGCGAATCGAAGCGAAAACCCGCGAGCGCTTCGCTGATGGAACGCTTTTGCTCCTTGTCGCACACCTTGGCGCTGGTGAGCGCTTGCGCGCGCTCGGCGGTTTCGCGCTGCGTGAAGCTCACCACGTAGACGGGCGCACGGTCGGCTTCGAGGAGCGATTCCACGGTTTCGTGGAGCAGCTCCTCGCGATACTCGAAATCGAGGGGTACCGGTCGCTCGTCCGTCACCACACGCGACACGTCTCGCTCGGTGAGGCGCGTGAGGCTCTGCTCGATGGCGGTGGTGTCGCCCAGCGTCGCCGACATGAGCAGGAACGTGGTGCGCGGCAACGTGAGCAGCGGCACCTGCCACGCGACACCGCGATCGCGGTCCGCGTAGTAGTGGAACTCGTCGATCACCACGTACGGGAAGCCCAGATCCGTCGCTTGCCGCAGCGACAGATTCGACAGCACCTCGGCCGTGCAGCAGATGATGGGGGCGTCGCGGTTGATGCTCGCGTCACCGGTCATCATGCCGACGTTGGCGGCGCCGAAATCCTCGCAGAGCGTGAAGAACTTCTCGCTCGCCAGTGCCTTGATGGGGCTCGTGTAGCAAGAGCGCTGGCCCTCGGCGAGCGCTTTGAAATGCAGCGCCTCGGCCACCAGCGATTTCCCCGAGCCGGTCGGCGTGCCGAGCACCACGTGCTTGCCCGACATGAGCTCGAGGATCGCCTCTTCCTGCGCGGGATAGAGGTCGAGACCGCGCTCGCCCACCCAGCCCAGGAACCGGTCGAGGATCTCGCCCGAGCCGGCGGTGCCGAGCGGCGGGACACGATCGCCGAGCGTCGCCCTCGCTCGGTTCGACGACGACGTCGAGCGCGGCTCGCTCACGCGTCGGCCCCGTCGAGGCGATCGGGCGCGGGCGGCGGCGCTGGCGCGGGTCGCGTCACCCGCACCATCTTCACGACCTTGCTCGTGGACTCGAGCACCTCGATCTCGTAGCCGTTGGCGGTGCGCACGCGCCCGCCCGCCTCCGGGATCCGCCCGGCGAGGGCGATCGTGAGCCCCGCGATGGTGGTCCAGTCGTCACTCTCGGGAAGCGTCAGATCGAGATCGCGGTTGAGCTCGCGCACGGAGGCGTCGCCGCGCAGCACCAGCTTTCCCTCCTCGACGCGCTCGACCAGCGAGGTGGAGGGCTCGTCCTCGCTGAACATCTCGCCCACCAGCTCTTCCACCAGATCCTCGAACGTCACGAGCCCCGAAAGCCCACCATGCTCGTCCACCACCATCGCCAGCGGGATGCGTCGGCTCTGCAAGTCCTGGAGGACGCGCACCACGGGAGTGGCCTCCGCCACGAAGAACGGCGGGCGGATCAGATCTTCGATGACGATCAGATCGCCTTCCCAGGCGACGTAGAGCAGATCCTTGGTGGTGATGTAGCCGATCACGTTGTCCACGTCGTTCTCGTAGATCGGCAGGCGCGAATGGTGCGTTTCGAGCAACGCACGGCGGATGTCGTCTTGCGAGGCATCGCGCGGCAACGCGTGGATGCGATTGCGCGGCACCATCACGTCGATCGCGGTGAGATCGCCGAAGTGCAGCGCGTGCGCGGCGATCTCGCCCGCCCGCTGATCCACGGAGCCGACCGTGGTGGCCTCGACCACGAGCTGCTCGAGCTCCTCGCGGGAAAGCCGCGCCTCCGTGAAGCTGGTGGTGTCTCCGAACGGCCTGAGCACCACGTCCGAGCTGGCGGTGAGGAACCGGACCAGCGGTCGCGCCAGCCACGAGAGCACACGCATCGGCCTGCCGATGAGCAGCGCGTAGCGCTCGCCGGCCCGCAGCGCCAGGCTCTTCGGCACCAGCTCGCCCAGGACCAGCGACAGATACGAGATTCCCGCCACCACGCTCGCGAATCCAATCGCCTCGGCGTGAGGTGCCAGCCGCGGAAACCGCCGCAGCCACGCGGACACGTCTTCCTCGATCGAGGATCCGCCGAACGCCGCCGCGCTCGCACCCACCACGGTGATGCCGATCTGCACCGTGGCCAGGAATCGCTCCGGCTGCTCGCGCAGCTTGAGCACCGAGCGCGCCGCATGATGGCCGTCGTCGACGAGCTGCCTGAGGCGCGTCTTGCGAACCGAGAGCACCGCGATCTCGGCCCCCGCGAACACCGCGTTGGCGGCGATGAGGGCGAGGATGATGAGTATCTCGACGATCATGAGGGACCTCGGCGCGAGCTACCGTAGCCTATGCGCGCCCGCTCGATCGCGTCGCTGGCCGCGAGCACCGGGGTGACGGAGCCCGGAGACGCACGCGCCCGCGGAAGCGCAACCCCAGCCTCCCTTTCTTGCGCCGCTCATGCGGCCTCAGCGAAAGTGCCGCGAGACATGCGCATCCAGCTCGTTCATCCGCCCGTGTACGTGAACGTGCGGGCGCTCACGGCGCTTCGGCCGGGGCTGCCCCTCGGGCTGGCGTACGTGGCGGCGGCGCTGGAGAAGGCAGGGCACGAGGTCAGCGTGCTCGACGCCGTGGGATCGGCGCCCGATCGCGTGACGGCCGACGGTGCGATGCACCGATTGGGGCTCACGCCCGAGGAGCTGGTGGCGCAGCTCGATCCCACCGCCGAGGCGATCGGCATCACCAACATGTGGTCGTTCTCGTGGCCGCTGGTGCGCGAGATCATCCAGGGCATCCGCGCGGCGCGCCCGGGCGTCCCGATCGTCGCCGGTGGCGAGCACTTCACGGGCCTCACGCGCGAGTCGATGGAGCAATCGCCCATCGACTACGTGGTGCGCGGCGAGGGCGAGGAGACGGCAGCGCTGCTCTTCGCCGCGCTGAGCCGTGGCGATCTCGATGCCGCTGCCATTCCGGGACTCGCGTGGCGGCGCGGCCACGAGATCGTGATCAACGAGCCGCGCGAGCGCACTCGCGCCGTGGACGCGATCCCGTGGCCCGCGTGGCACCTCTTCGACGTGCGCGGCTACTACGCCCATTCGCTCATCACGGGTCTCGACGCCGGTCTCACCATCCCGATCCTCGCGACCCGCGGCTGCCCGTATTCCTGTACGTATTGCTCGTCGCCCCGCATGTGGACCACCCGCTGGGTACCACGCGACCCCATCGACGTGGTGAACGAGATCGAGCGCTACGTCCGAACCTTCGGCGCCCGGAACTTTCCGTTCCAGGACCTCACCGCGATCATCCGCAAGGACTGGATCGTGCGCTTCTGCAGCGAGCTCCTCGCGCGCCGCCTCGACGTGACCTGGCAGTTCCCGTCCGGCACGCGCTGCGAGGTGATCGACGACGAGGTCGCGAGCTTGCTCGCGGCGAGCGGCGGCCGTTCGCTCGCCTTCGCACCCGAGTCGGGCTCGGCCACCACCCGCGCCAAGGTCAAGAAGCGCATGACCGAGGAGGGGCTGCTCGACGCGGTTCGCGCCTCGGTGCGCCACGGGCTCAACCTCACGGTGTTCGTGGTGATCGGCTTCCCCCACGACACCGCCGCCGATCTCGCCGAGACGCTCCGCCTCGCCAAAGTGCTGGCGAAGCTCGGCGTGGACGATCTGGCGATCGGCTTCTTCTTCCCGATTCCGTCCACCGAGCTTTACGACCAGCTCGTGGCGTCGGGCCGGATCCAGGTCACGGACGAGTTTCTGAAGACACCGCTCTACGCCAACGAGAAAGTCCTCGACGAAGCGAACAACTACTGCGAGCACCTATCCGCAGCCGAGCTCACGCGCTGGAAGTACCGCATCCATCTCACCTTCTACGCGTGGTCCGCGCTTCATCACCCGGTGAAACTGGCGCAACTCGCGTGGAATCTGGTTCGCGGTCGGGAGACGCGGAAGATGGAAACGGTGCTGCGCGAGCTGGTGCGCAACACGCTCAGGCGCGCGTTCTTCTGGCGCGAGCGGCCGAGGACGCCCGCGCGTGCAGCCACGGCGTCGTCGACCTAGCTCACCAGCAATGGAGGGCGGGGCTCCGTCCCCGCCGGGAAACAGCGGACCGGACGGAGCCGGTCCCTCCAGCCGATCATCCCGAACCCTGGCCGCCGAGTCGGCGCCGTCGCGTGGCGCCCGCTCGCGGGCGGCGGCGACCGGGATCACCCGCTGCCGCGCTTCCGGAACCGCGCGGCACGCACCACCGCCACCGCCACGCCTACGATCGCGAAACCGATGCGATCGAGGCTCGCGAGCGTCACCTGCTTCCA
This sequence comes from uncultured bacterium, assembly GCA_964447125.1. GTDB lineage: Bacteria > JADJOY01 > JADJOY01 > JADJOY01 > JADJOY01 > JADJOY01. The sequence continues at coordinate 7,340 of CAYUSL010000055.1, forward strand.
GCTCACGTCCTTGGGCCACTCGATCATGCGAGCGTACGCCTTCGCGGTCCCGACGACTTCCCGCACCAGCAGTCGCAGCGCTTCGCCGACGGACGCGGGCACCACGTCCTTGGCGAGTCGTGCGGGCTGCGCCTCGATCGGCTGCACACGCCGTGCTTCGGTTTCGAGCGAGCTCATGACGCCCGACAACCTAACAGGCTCGAAAAACTCGCCGGAGCGGGTTCTTCGAGCCTGTCGATGCTTCCTCGGCGGGCTTTTCAAGCCCCCCGAGCCGCTGGCGCGTGCCTGTTCCAATAGCCTGCTAACCGCGTGCGGCAGCCGCAGCGCCGCGCAACACCGCAGGCGACGGCTCCCGACGAGCGTGATCGGGGCGCCCGCGCGGTTGCCCGGGCGAGCGACGCTCCGCTAGAGTCCGCGACCAACACGTTCGAGTCCTGGAACGGCGCCGTCGACGTCGCCGTTCGTGTCCAATCCATGGCTGGCACCTGGTTTCTGACGCTCGCCAGCGTCACCCTCGTCAGCCTAATCTCGCTGGTCGGCGTGGTGTTCATCGCCGTGAGCGAGGTGCGGCTCAAGGCGATCGTGTTCCTGCTGGTGAGCACCGCCGTGGGCGCGCTCTTCGGCGACACCTTCATCCACCTCTTGCCCGAAGCGTTCTCGGCCGATGGCAACGCACGCCGGGCGTCGCTGCTGGTACTCCTCGGAATCCTGATCTTCTTCATGCTGGAGAAGTTCCTGCGCTGGCATCATCACCACACGGTGGAGGACGAGCACCACATCCATCCGATGGGGTACATGAATCTGGTCGCCGATGCGGTGCACAACGGCATCGACGGCATCCTGATCGGCGCCTCGTTCCTGACCAGTAAAGAGCTCGGGGTCGCCACCACCGTGGCGGTGGTGCTGCACGAGATTCCCAGCGAGATCTGCCGCTTCGGCGTGCTGGTCCACGCGGGCTTCTCGAAATCGCGCGCGCTGTGGCTGAACCTGCTCTCCGGGATGGTCGCGATCGGCGGAGCCGTGGTGGCGCTGCTCGTCGGCTCCCGCTCTCACGGCTTCGTCGAGATGATGCAGCCGCTCACGGCGGGCGGCTTCATCTACGTGGCGGGCACGGATCTCCTGCCCGAGCTCTCCCACGACGTCGAGCCGCGCAAGTCGGCGCTGCAGATCCTCTGCATGTCGGTGGGCGTGGGGCTCATGTACGCGCTGACCCTCGTCGAGTGACGTTCGGTCCGCTCGGCTGCGGGCCCTGCGTGCGAGGAGGGGGTGGCACTTCGCCGCGCATGGATGTTAACGTCTTTAACATTCGCTCGTGCCATCCAACTCACCGGGGAAATCCCATGAAAAACGTCGCTCGTTCGTCTCGGTTCACACGCCGCTCGTTGGGGCTCGTCCTCGCGGCGGCGCTGGTCGCCACCTCCTGTCAGCCACCGCGCCCCACCACCGGTCCCGGCTCGACCGCGAACTACATCGCGACCACCGCACAGGTCTTCACGTCGGGTGCAGCGAGCCCCACCGACAACACCAAGGTCACTTGGTACGTCCCGAACGTGCTCCAGCACGGCTCCTCGGCGCCCGTCGTGCTCTTCCTCCACGGCTTCCAGGCCGGCGATCCAGCCCTCTACATCGCCCACATCCAGCACCTCTGGCATCAGGGCTACGTGGTGGTCTTTCCCAGCTACAACACCTCGAACCCCTTCAACGACCTGGACCAAAACCTGATGGTCGACCGCATCGTGCGGAACTCCAACACGGCATTCGCGGCGCTCGGCGCCACCGCGGAGCTCGACAATCTCTACGTCTACGGTCACTCGGCGGGAGCGGCGTTCGGCTCGGTGTACCAGCTCGCGAGCGGGATCACGCCGCGTGGGCTGGTGCTCGCACACCCAGCGCTCGACTCGGGCCCGGTGCCCGTTCCGGGAATCATCCTGGTGGATTTCGCCGCGGAAGCGCCTGCCACCACCGCACCGGTCGCGATCCTGACGGGCGACGAGGACACGCTGGCGCCGCCTGCGGCATCGGTCACGCTCCATGGATTCCTGACCGGCGCATCCTCACGGGTGGTCTGGGAGGCTCGCACCGACAGCCAAGACTCCCCGCCCATCCACACCGACCACCTGCAGCCGCTGACCATTGGCGGTTCGGCGGACACGATGGACTGGCGCTACTACTGGTCGGCGCTCGACCAGATGCTGGCTGGCGACGCGACACCCAGTTTCGACATGGGCAACTGGACGACCGGCCCCGCCGTGTTGCCGCCCATCCAGCTCGCGAGCTGACGCTCGGGGAGCCCTCGACCGGGGGCCCGCGAAAAATTGCTGCAGAAATCCTTTGATTACGGAGATCGATCAGATAATTTCCAACCGTTTACCTCGCTCCTCATCGAGTGGGGTGATTCGAACAAGCACACGATCCGATCCCATCACTCACCGTTTTTGGTGCGAGGTGGGACGGTCAACTAGGTCGAGCTTTCGGAAGTTCCCCCGGAGTTCCGGAAGTCGAATCGAGGTAGCACCGATGGCAGTTGGTACCGTGAAGTGGTTCAACGATGCGAAGGGTTTTGGCTTCATCACCCCGGCGGATGGCTCGAAGGACGTGTTCGTCCATCACAGCGCCATCACGATGGAGGGGTTCCGCACCCTGTCCGAGGGACAGCGCGTCGAGTACGAGGTGACGCAAGGTGCGAAGGGGCCTGCAGCCCAGAACGTGCGGCCCGCCTGACGACCGCTCACGTTCCGGCCGCCTTCGGGCGGCCGGTGCACCGACCCTGAAAATCGCCCGACCGAGTCCCGGTCGGGCGATTTTCTTTCGTGGGCAGAAGTGGTCCGGCGCGCAGTCGCGCAGTGCCCACGCGCGCCGCAGGCACTTACTCGTCGTCGCCGGGATCCGAGGCCACCCGCCCCCCGGCGCGCTCGGCGAGGACCTTGAGCTTCTTCTGCAGTCCCATGCGCGAGAGCCCGAGCCGCTCGGCTGCGCGCGAGGCGTTGCCACCGCATTCGGCGAGCACTCGGTCGATGAGCCGGCGCTCGAAGGCATCGCGGGCGTCGCGCAGGCTGGTCACGATCGCCGGTTCGTCGGGCGCCGCGGGCAACGGCGGGCTCGGCTGTGTCGGCGCCGTGCGGATCCGCGGCGAAAGATGCTGGACGTCGATCCAGCCGTCGGGCTCGGTGAGCACCGAGGCGCGCTCCAGCTCGTTCTCGAGCTCGCGGATGTTGCCGGGGAACGGGTAGTGGCAGAGCAGATCGAGCGCCACCGGGCGGATGCCGGCGATGCGCTTGCCGAGCTTCTTCTGCATGCGTCCGAGCACCAATGCCACCAACAGTGGCACGTCGTCGCGGCGCTCGCGCAGCGGCGGTAGGAAGATCGGAAAGACGCTGATCCGATAATAGAGGTCCTCGCGAAAGCGGCCGTCGCGCACCTCCTCGGCCAGGTCGCAATGGGTGGCGCTGACGAGGCGCACGTCGATGGGTACCTCGTCCACCGCACCCACGGGACGGATCACGCGTTCCTGGACCGCACGCAGGAGCTTCACCTGCATCGCGGCCGACATGTCGGCCACCTCGTCGAGGAAGAGCGTTCCGCCGTTCGCGACCTCGAAGAGACCCTTGCGATCGCTGGTGGCGCCGGTGAATGCCCCGCGGCGGTAGCCGAAGAGCTCGCTCTCGAGCAGGGTCTCGGTGATGGCGCCGCAGTTGACCGCGACGAAGCGACCCTCGGCGCGGCTGCTCGCGGCGTGGATGGCGCGGGCGATCCGCTCCTTGCCGGTCCCCGACTCACCGTAGAGAAGCACCGTGACGTCGGCGGGCGCCACCTTGAGCGCCAGCTCGAGCGCCTCGCGGACGCCGCTCGATTTGCCGACGAAACCCTCGATCTCCTCACGCTCGCGCACCTCGAAGCGCAGCGCGCGATAGTCCTCCTTGAGGCGATCGTGAGCCTCCGCCAGCTCTTGGTAGAGACGGCGGTTCTCGAGGCGAAGCCTGCGCGCCTCCAGCGCGCGGCGCACCCGCGCCGTGAGATCGTCCGGATCCCAGGGCTTGGAGACGTAGTAGTAGATGTGGCCCTCGTTCACCGCCGCCACCACGCTCTCGATGTCCGTGTAGCCGGTGAAGAGGATGCGCACCACGTCGGGATGGCGCGTGTGCACCTCCTTCAGGAACTCGACCCCGGTCATCACCGGCATACGCTGATCGGCGAGCACCACGGCGATGGGCTCGGCGTCCATCAGCGCCAGCGCGGAGCGTCCGTCGCCTGCACGGCGGACGCGGAATTGCTCGCCCAGCGTCACTTCCAGCGAGTCGAGGACTCGCTCCTCGTCGTCCACGATCAACACGGTCTCGTCGGGCTGCGTCACGTGCGCACCTCGTCTTTCGTCGTAGCCGTACCGCCGATGGGCAAGCGCACCACGAACTCGGCGCCGCCGTCCGGATGATTGCTCGCTTCGATCGTGCCGCCGTGGTCGCGGACGATCCCGTAGCTCACCGAGAGGCCGAGCCCGGTGCCGCGGGTCGGGCCCTTCGTGGTGAAAAACGGCTCGAAGAGCCGCTCCACGACGGCCGGCGACAGGCCGGTGCCCGAATCGCGCACACGAATCTCGAGCTCCCGAGCGGCGGCGCCCGTGGATTCACGCTCACGCGACGTGATCCACACGTGCCCGCGGCCGTCGACCGCATCCAGCGCGTTGGCCAGCAAGTTCACGAAGACCTGATTGAGCGAGCCCGCTCGGCACGCATAACGTGGCAGGCGGCCGTAGTCGCGGTGCACCTCGACGTTGGTGCCGTCGATGCGGTGATTGAGCAGCATCAACGCGGTCTCGAGGCTCTCGTTCAGGTCGATCGACTGGATCTCACCCTCGCCGGCGCGGGCGAACGTGCGCAGCTTCTCGACGATGGTCTTGGTGCGCTCCGCACCCACCTGACAGCCGTCGATGAGCTTGCCCACCTTCGCGCTCAAATCGTCGAGGCGGGCGCGATCGTTCGAGTCCTGGATCTCCGCGACGTCCCCCTCACCGCCCGCATCCGTCGCCGTGCCCTCGGCGCTCACCCCGCGACGCGCGATCGCCTCGATCTCGCGCACGTAGCGCGCCAGCACCCGCACGTTGGCGTAGAGGAAGCCCAGCGGGTTGTTCATCTCGTGCGCCACCCCCGCCACCAGCTCACCCAACGCCGCGAGCTTCGCCGATTGCACGAGCTGCGCCTGGGTGGTCTCGAGCTCGCGCTTCGCCCGAGCCAGATCATCCATGCGACCCTCGAGCGTGGTGGTGGCGATGCGCAGCTCGCGCGAGATCCGAAGCACCACCCACGACGACACCAAGCTCACCAGCACCACCGCAGCGAGCGTCACCACGAAGGTGTCGCGCCCCACCGACGCGATGCGGCCGAAGAGCTCCTGGCGCGGTACCGCCAGCAGCACGCTCCATCCCGTCACCACCGAGCTCGGAACGAGCCCTACGCCGATCCCGCCCAAGAGCGCGTCGCTGGCGCTGACGACGACGGGGCTCGACGAGTGCACGGCATCGGCGAGCGGTCCGACGGCCGACTCTCGGAGTCGCGCCGGGCTCCAATCGGCCTCGATGTCCGCGGGCGCTTCCTGCAGCGTACGGCCGCCTTCTTGGATGATCGCGACGCTGCGAGGACCGCGCCTCAACCCGTCGAGGGCCTCGTGCACGACTCCCAGGTCGAGATCGACGATGAGCTTGCCGATCGGACGGCGGTCGTCGTCCCGCACCAAGTTGCCGAAGCGCAGTCGCGCCGCATCCCCGGTCGCGAGCCGCTCCACGGGCGAATCCGCCTCGCGGGAATCGGCCCCTCGGATCGCCCCGAACGCCGCATCCAGGTCGTCGCCCGCGGCGCGCATCGCGTCCCGCCGCGTGCGCACCACCAGCCCACCGCCGTCATCGCGATAGGCGATCTGCAGGTAGACACGCGACGCATCGAGAAGCTGACGCAACGAGTCCTCGAGCACCGCTGCGTCCTGCTCGACTGCGTCGTTGAAGCCGAACAAGACGTCGAAGTGGTAGCGCTGGATGAGCGCGCTGTGGGAAAGCGCCTTGAGATCGCTGGTGGCGCGCGCCAACAACCCATCGATGCGCCGCTGCGTCTCGGTCAACGCGCGCGCGATGCCGGCGCGCTCCTGGAGCTCGGCTTCGCGCCGCACCGTGCGGTGGCTCCACCACCCCATGAGCCCGAGCATCAATGCCACGAGCGGTAGGATCGCCAGCAGGATGCGGGTCTCGGGCCGCCGACCGCCGACACCCGAAGGCCTGATCGCCGGCGCGCCCGTGCTCATCGCAGCACCTTCGCCGCCCGCGCTGCGAGGTCTGCGGGAATGGCGAGACCGAGCTCGGCTGCGACCTTGGCGTTGATGGCGACGCTCTCGGGCGGATCCGCCACCGCGATCTGCGCCGCCGCCTCACCGCGCAGGATTCGCCGCGCCAATTCCGCGGCACGGCGGCCCAGCGCACGGTCGTCCACGTACACCGCCGCGAGTGCGCCCTCGCCCACCAACTGCTCCGCGTGCACCAACAACGGCAAACGCTTCTCGTGGGCCGTGCGCAAGAGCAGCGGCACGGTCTCGGGATTGATCCAGGTGCGATCCGGCGACAGCCACAACGCGTCGACCGCGTCGTCACCGGAGGTGGCGGCAGCGAGCGCGTCGGCGGCGTCCGCCTTGTTCACTGCTGGAATGCGGACCGTCTTCACGCCAGCAGCGCGAGCGGCCGATTCGGCCTCAGCCACCCACGCCGCCGAGCGATCGGGATCGTAGGGAATGCCGACGCGGGCGGTGCGTGGTGCGAGGCGTTCGAGGAGCTCGAGCTGCGAGCGCGCCGGGACGATCTGTCGCACGCCAGTCAGATTCTCCGAGCTCGATCCCGATCCCACCGGGCTCAACACCCGCGCATACACCACGGGAATGTCCGGCAGCTCGCGGTGGACGAGGGTCGTGGCGTTGGCGCCGAGAGCGAGGATCAGTGCCGGCGGAACGCGCAACAGCGACTCGACCAGGCGCCGCACCTCGCCGCCTTCGGTGGGCAGCGTGAGCACGTCCACGCGTGCTCCCAGCGCGGCACCAAAGCCCGTGATCACGTCGTCGTAGAGCGCCAGATCGCTCGATTTGACCGCGACGATGCGTGGCGGCACGGCGCTGTCGGCGGCGCCGGTCGTGGTGCTCGCGAGCACCCAGCACGCCGCGAACGCGGCGAGGAGCGCGCGGCGCCTCCCGACCGACTGCATCGGGCCCCTCAGAATCCGATCGTGAGGCGGGCGTCGACGATGCGATTGCCCTGCCCCCAGATGGGGAGCTCCGCGTCGAGCAGGTTCCAGCCCTCGACGGCGATCTCGGCGCGGTAGGTGGAAAGCTCCCAACCGAGACGCGCGTTGAGCAGCCGCGTCCCCGCGATCGGCACGGTGGTGTCGACCACCGAGCCGGCCGTGAGCGTCGGCAGCGGAAACGCGAAGCCGTCGGAGGTCGCCTCGAACGAAACCAGCCCACGCCAGCCACGCAGCCACGGCGCCGGGATCTGCGTCACCCGGAAGTTGAAGTCGGCGCTCACCACGCCGCGGTGTGCGCCCAGCGCGTCCGCGATCTCGAGATCACCGTAGCGATCACGCTGATCGTAGGGGTCGATGTAGGCGTAATCGAGCGCGACCGTCAGCCACGGCACGGGCTTCACGTCGATCGACGCTTCCGCGCCGAACGCCCAGTACGCGTAGCGGTTCACGAACGGGATGTTGATCGGCGGCTCGGGCAAGAGCGGGCCGAAGCCGACGATCCCGTCGACGTCTTCCAGGAAGGTCTCGAGCTGGGTGTAGAGGCGCCCATCCCAGAAAGCACCTCGATAGCCGATCTCGTAGGAGGTGAGCTCCTGATAGTCGAGATCGGGAGTGCCGCGCAGCACGAGCAGATTCGCCGCCGAATCCCCGAGCAAGACCGGCGTCACGTCGAAACGGCCGTAGAGGCCGAAGAGCGGCGGCTCGGCGACGCCACGCCCGACGCCGAAGCGCAAGCTGTGATCCGGTGCCGGCTTCCACACCAGGGCACCGCCGGGAATGAACACCGTGCCCGCGGGATGGAGCGTATCCACCCGCGAGCTCACCGAAAGCGACAGATCGTCGGTGATCCGCCACTCGTCGGACGCGAACACACCCAACGTGTCGAGAGATTCGCGATCGCGGAAGAGCCCGCCTTCGGCGGTCTGGAACTTGTACGCGAGCCCCACCAGCAGATGGTTGTCCGCGGGCAGCGCGAGCGTCTGGCGCAGCTCGGCATCCACGCGGTCCGCCGTGTTCTCGAGCGGGATCACCATGGCTGCGGCCTCGAGGCCGAACGCGAACTCGGTCCACGACACCTGGGCCGTGAGCTCGCCGCCGCCCAGCTCACGCTGGTGGCGGATCAGCGCGCTGCGCTCGGATGCGTCGTGGGCTTTGAACACCGTGCCGAAGAGCAGATCGACGTCACCGTGGGTGAAGCTCGCATCCACCTCCCAGCGCGAGCGGTCCTCCAGATCGAGGACGTTGCGCAGCGACACCTTCACGAGATGGCTCGAGGTGGCGTCGAGATCCGGCAGCACGTTTTCGCGTCCCGAGAACTCCTCGATGTTGGTGAAGCCCGCGGTGATCTTGCTGGCCACGGCACCGAGCGAAAAACCGTGCGAGCCCACCAGCTCGGCGAGCCCCGTGGGACCGCCGCCCGCGAGCTGGACGAGAGTGCCCTGGGTGGCCGTGTCCGCGGGGTCGCGGGTCTTGATGTCGATCACGAGCGCCAGACCGCCGGGGCCGTAGATGGCACCGTCGGGTCCCTGCACCACCTCGATCCGATCGATGTCCGCCAGGAAAATCGGCAAGGGAGTCTCGAAGTAGGTGCCGAGCCAGTCCTGCCGCACAGAGCGGCCATCGAGCAGCACCTCGACGAACTGAAACCCGGCCGCGCTCGCCGAGCGCGCGGCGCCCACCTGCGTATCCGCCGAGGTCGCCACCAGGGCCCGCACGGACGGCACACGCCGCAAGAACTCGCCGAGATTGCGGGCGCCCGAGCTGCGGATGTCGTCGGCGGTGAAGACCTGGACGTTGACCGGCGAGCGCGACAGTCGCTGGAGGCGCTTGCTGCCCGCGCCGATCAGCGGGTCCTCCTCGACCATCCACAGCATCTCCTCGCCGAGACGGTCGGCCTCGGACTCGGACTTGCCTTCGTCGGCGAGCTCGTGTGGCGACTGAGCGCGAGCGGGTCGCAGCCCGAGCCAGCCGAGCGCAATGCCGAGCGCCAGCGGCAAGCTCGCCCACGCCCGGCCGCGACGTGAGCGAGTGACGTCGAGAACAGCCCGGAGCGAGGTGCGAAGGCTCATCAGCACGACGTGCCAGAATCCAGTTCCTGGGTCAATTCAGAGACGGGTCGGCCCACCGGCGCTTGCAGGCTGCACGCGGGGTGCCACCGGCGTGTCGGGGAAAATGGCCGAAATCCCGGCCATTTTCGCTGAAAACGATGCGATGCAGCGGCCCGAACGCGGCGCGCGCGAACGAAAGTAGCCGAGCGCGCAACTTCCGTTGCGCTCGGTGGAGCGGTGCTACGAAAGTTGCGCCGAGGACGCGGACGCGCGCAACCAGCGCCAAGCGCTCGTCAGTAGGTGATCACCGAGCGGATCGACTCGCCGTGGTGCATGAGGTCGAACGCGCGATTGATGTCGTCGAGCGGCAGGCGGTGCGTGATCATCGAGTCGATCTCGATCTTTTTCTCCATGTACCAATCGACGATCTTCGGCACGTCGGTGCGACCGCGGGCGCCGCCGAAGGCCGAGCCCTTCCACACCCGGCCCGTGACGAGCTGGAACGGCCGTGTGGCGATCTCTTCGCCCGCCGCGGCCACGCCGATGATGACACTCTCGCCCCACCCCTTGTGGCAGCACTCGAGCGCCTGGCGCATGGTCCGGGTGTTGCCGATGCACTCGAAGCTGTAATCCGCGCCGCCCTTGGTCAGGTTCACGAGGTACGGAACGAGATCAGCCCCGACATCGCTCGGGTTCACGAAATCGGTCATGCCGAAACGCTCGGCGAGAGGCTTCTTGGCGGGATTGAGATCCACACCCACGATCTGCCGCGCGCCCACCAGTCGACAGCCCTGGATCACGTTGAGGCCGATGCCGCCCAGACCGAAGACCACCACGCGCGCACCGGCCTCCACCTTCGCGGTGTGGATGACCGCGCCGATGCCCGTCGTCACGCCGCAGCCGATGTAGCAAACGGTGTCGAAGGGCGCATCCTCGCGGATCTTGGCCACCGCGATCTCGGGCAGCACCGTGTGGTTCGAGAACGTGGACGTGCCCATGTAGTGGTGGATCGTCTTGCCACCCAGCGAGAAGCGGCTGGTGCCGTCGGGCATCACGCCTTTGCCCTGCGTCTCGCGGATCGCCTGGCAGAGGTTGGTCTTGCCGCTCAAGCAGTACTCGCACGCGCGACACTCGGGCGTGTAGAGCGGGATCACGTGATCGCCTGGCTTGACGCTGCGGACGTCCTTGCCCACTTCGAGCACGACACCCGCGCCTTCGTGACCGAGGATCGACGGAAAGATCCCTTCCGAGTCCTTGCCCGAAAGCGTGTAAGCGTCGGTGTGGCAGACGCCGGTGGCCTTGAGCTCCACCAGCACTTCGTTGGCGCGCGGCCCGTCCAGATCGACGGTCTCGACGACCAGCGGCTTTCCGGGTTCGACGGCGATCGCAGCACGCGTCTTCATGATCGAGCCCCTCCTCGCAAGGCGCCCAAGGCTTATCACGTCCAACCTGCGGCGCGGCTCGGTTCGCGTCAGCGAGCCGCAATGAGCCACCATCGTGTGAGCGCCACACCGAACGCGAAGACCGCGCCGCCCCACCAGGTCGCGAGAGCACTCGGATCTCCGCCTCGGCTTCGACGCCAGCCCCCGAAGGCCTGCATGAGCGCTCCGTTGAGGAACGGTGCAAGCACCACACTCACGCCAGAGGGATGAAGGATCGGACGCCACACGCGCTGACGAACGAGCGCGGCGCTCGCGAAGCCGATTCCCGCCCCCAGGATCAGCAACCCGAACGTTGCCAACGATGGGTTCGCAGCGCGTCCGCGGCGGGCAGCATGTCGCAGCGATTCCCAGCCGAGCTCGAGCCCGAGCTCCACCAGCATGGGCAGGATCAGTTCGAAGAGTACGTAAGCGACGAGCTCCAGCAGAGCCTCGAGCATCCGGCCACCTCCCTGCCTGGCTCCCGTGACGGCGCGCCGGGTGTATCCGTGAAGCACCGAGCTGTGCGCTGCAGCGGCATCCGACGCGTTGCGGGGGGCGGTTTCGCCGTGGTGCGGCGAACGGTTCACTCGTGCTACGAGCCTGGGACATCGCGATCGGGACGTTGGCAAGTTCGTCTCGCAGTACCGCTCGTATTACGAATCTTAGATTCGTATGCTAGCGTCGCACGCCGATTCGAAGATGACGGAGATCCCATGCACGTACCCGATGGCTTCGTGAGTGGTCCGATCAATGCCGCGACGTTCGCGGTATCCGCGTTCGTCGACGTGCTGGCGACGCGCGATGCTCGGCGCCGCCTGCAGGATCGCCAGGTGCCACTCGTCGGAGTCACTGCGGCCTTCGTGTTCGCGGCCCAGATGCTCAATTTCCCCATCGCTGGCGGCACCAGCGGTCACTTCCTCGGGGCGCTGTTCGCGGCCGTCATGCTCGGACCGCTCACGTCCTGCCTCATCCTGTCGCTGGTGCTGATCGTTCAGTGTCTGGCGTTCGGGGACGGTGGCATCACGGCGCTCGGCACGAACATCTTCAACATGGGAGTGATCGGTGGGCTCGGGGGATACGCAATCCTCGCGATCTTGCGGCGCGCGATTCCCGACACACGCGTAGGATTCTCGGCCGCGGTGGCCGTGGCTGCATGGGCGTCCGTCGTCCTCGGCTCGATCGCGTGCGCGATCGAGCTCGCGCTCTCGGGCACCGTACCGCTGCGCGTCGCGATGCCGGCGATGGTTGGTGTTCACGCGCTGATCGGCGTCGGTGAAGCGCTGATCACGACCACCATGGTCAGCCTCGTCGCCACGGTCCGGCCCGACCTCATGTACGCGTGCGCCACTCGGACGGATTCGAGAGCGGAGAGCTGACGATGGACACCAAGACCTGGATGTTCATGCTCGGCGGCCTGGTGCTCGCGGCCGCTCTCGCATTCGCGGTCTCCCCCTTCGCGTCCAGCAGCCCGGACGGGCTCGATCGCGTCTCGCAGGACCACGGCTTCGCCGAACAAGCTGAGAAGGCACAGGTGTGGCACGGTGCGCCCATCCCGGACTATTCGTTCCCGGGAGTCGAAGGGCGACTCGCCACGAGCGTCGCGGGGCTGGTCGGCACCCTGGCCGTCGCAGCGATCGGCTACGCCGGAGCGATCGCCCTCCGAGCGCGACGTCGCGTGGGCTCACCCAACGAACGCTGAGCCGTGAGCGGGGTCGCATCCGATGCACGTTGGCTCGCGTGTGGATATTACGAAAATCTATTTCGTATGCCCCAGGAGACACGAACGATGCACCGTCGCCTCATCCGAACCATCCGCCAGGCTGGCTGCGTGACGCTACTCTCGATCGCCACGCTCGTGACGCTCGCGTCCGCGACGTGACGACCCCCGTAGACCGTGAGGCGAACAGAACGACGCCTCCGGATGTCCGGCAACTCGTTGCCGCTGCCGATTCGTCGGCGCTCACCGAGACCGAAGAGGTCGAGGTGGTGGGTCGCGGCGAGAACCTGGTGGGGGTGGCCGGTGCCGCTTCGGAAGGGCGTGTCGGCCAGGACCAGATCGAGGACCGGCCGTTCCTCCGCCCTGGCGAGACGCTGGAGGTGGTGCCGGGGCTGATCGCCACACAGCACAGCGGCACCGGCAAGGCGAATCAGTGGTTCCTGCGTGGCTTCAACCTCGACCACGGTACCGACTTTGGGCTCACGGTGGAGGGCGTTCCCATCAACCTACCGACGCACGCGCACGGGCAGGGGTACCTCGACGTCAACTTCCTGATTCCCGAGCTGATCGAGGTGATTCGGTTCGAGAAGGGGCCGTATCACGCCGATGTCGGTGACTTCTCGTCCGCGGGCATGGCGCAGCTCCAAACGATGAGCGCACTTCCTCACGGTCTCGTCAGCGTCGGAATCGGTCAGGACGACTACTGGCGCGGTCTGCTCGCGGATTCACCGAAGCTCGGCGAGGGTCACCTGCTCTACGCGATCGAGGCGCAGTATTACGACGGACCGTGGGAGGACCCCGAGAACCTCGCCAAGTTCAACGGTGAGCTGAAATACACGGTCGGCAACCGGACCGACGGGCTCTCGATCGCAGCGTTCGGCTACAGCGCCGAATGGGACTCGACCGATCAGATCCCGCGCAGGGCAGTCCAGGAAGGGCTCATCTCTCGGCTCGGCACGCTGGACCCGACCGACGGCGGCAAGACGCTGCGCGCGATCCTCGCGGTGAACGGCTGGC
>CAYUSL010000056.1:0-20770 GCA_964447125.1 uncultured bacterium
CTCAACGTCGTGGGCATGGGTGGCTCCGCTCGCTTCGCTGTGCGCGCCGGGACGGGTTGCGCCCCCTCACGCGGACTCCTCCGGCAGACGCAACGCGACCGTCGCGGTCACGTGGTTTCCCCATGCGTTCTTGCCGGTCACCTCGACCTCGACGGCGCCACCGGCGGCATCCTTGCTCTTCACGATCCCGCTCATGCGCAGTGTGTCGCCAGGCAGGTTGGGCGCACCGAGCTTGATGGACACGCCGGTGAGGCGCGCGTTCGGGCCGGCCCAGTCGGTGACGTAACGCCCCACCAGGCCGTTGGTGGTGAGGATGTTCATGAACACGTCGTTCAAGCCCTGCTTCTCGGCGGCAGCCTTGTCGTGATGCACGGGCGTGAAGTCGTGAGACGCGAGAGCTCCTGCGACGATCAGCGTGGTGGTGATGTCGATCGCGAGCTCGGGCAGCGCGTCGCCCACCTTCACGTCTCGAAGTCGAAGCGAACCATGCGTCATGGGAGCGTCTCCGGGCCGCGAGCCACCAGGTCGCGGCCGAGCCGTGCGAGCTGCTCGGCGGCGCCGCCGAGCGAGAGCTCGAGCGCTTTCGACCACAGGAAGTAACGGTGGATCGGATAGTCGAGGTCGGCGCCGATTCCGCCGTGAAGGTGTTGCGCAGCGCTGGTGACGCGGGCGCCGGCCTCGGCGGTCCAGAACTTCGCTACCGCCAGCGCGCGGGTTGCGTCGAGCCCGCGCGCGAGTCGCGTCACCGCCTGCCAGGTGGTCCAGCGCATGCACTCGACGTCGATGAATCCATCGGCGGCGCGGTGGCTCACGGCTTGGAACGAGCCGATCGGCACGCCGAACTGGCGTCGTTCGCGGACATAGTCGCGGGTCAGCTCGAGGGCGCGCTCGCACACTCCCAGATGCACGGCGCAAGTAGCCGCAAGGGCGTGCTCGTAGATCCAGATTCCTGCCGTATCGCCGTGGGGCTCGTTCGCGCCGAGCAAGGCGTCGGCGTCGAGGCGCGCGCCCGCAAACGTGAGCTGGGCGAGCGTCTCCCCGCTCGAGCTGCGGTAGTGGCGCACGGTCACGCCGGGTGCTTCGGATGACACGAGGAAGAGCCCCACGCCCGTGTCCGTGCAAGCCGGCACCACGATCGCACTGGCGACGGCAATGGCGGCGACGTGGTGCTTGGTGCCGTCGAGGATCCAGATCGCACCGTCGCGGCGCGCCCGGCATCCGGGGCGGACGGGGTCGGCCGACTCGCCGTCGACGACCGCTGCGGTGAGGATCTGTTGGCCCGCTGCCAGCGCTGGCAAGATCGCGGCGCGCTGGCGCTCGGATCCCCACCGCGCGATGGCCAGCCCGGCGACAGCGAGCGCGGGAAGTGCCGGCACGGGGGCGACGGCGCGCCCGACTTCCATCAGGAGGAGCGCCAGCGCTTCGAGGCCGCCGCCCAGACCGCCGTGAGCCTCGGGGACGGCGAGCCCGAGCAGGCCGGCGTCGGCGAGGGTTGCCCACAGTGCGCGATCCATGCCGTCCGCGCTCGCGAGCGCCGCGCGAATGCGCGCCGGCGTCACCTCGCGCTCCAGGATCTGGCGGGCGAGCTTCTGAAGCGACTGCTGGTCGTCGTCGAGCGCGAAGTCCATGGTCAGCTCGAAGCCGCGGGGTCGGGGTGAAAGAACGGCAAGCTCAGATCTGGATCGACGGCTTCGATGTGCAAGGCGACCCGCAAGCCGATGCGCACGTCGCGCGGGTCGATTCCGACCAGGTTCGCGACCAGTCGTGTGCCCTCGTCGAGCTCGACGAGGCCCACGATCAACGGGTACTCGTAGCCCGGCACCTGCGGGTGGTGCATCACCACGAAGCTGTAAACGCTGCCCCGGCCTTTCGAGACCAGCGCGTCCCATTCCAGCGACTGGCAGTGGCCGCACATCGGACGCGGCGGATGGCGGAGCTCGCCGCAGCGTTTGCAGCGCTGCACGAGAAGCTCGCCGCGGCGGATGCCTTCCCACCACCACGCGTTGTCGTGGCCGAGCGCGGGTCTGAGCCGCCGCGGCTTGGCAGGCTGGGATGCCGAGTTAGTGCGCGCCGCCGCAGGCGCGGCCGGTTTGAACTTGAGCACCCGGAACGTCATCCAGCCGACACGCTCGCCCCGCTCGTCGCGGAACGTCGTACGCGTGTTGATGAAGTACCCGGTGCCGAGCCCGGTGGCCTTCTCGCCCGAGATCGCCTCGATGACGGTGGTGCCGGTCACCCGCTCGCCGACGCGCAGGTAGCGGTCGTAGCCCTGCTCACAGTTGGTGGCGACCACGCCCGTGTAGCCGTGGGAGTCGAAGAGCGCGTGCAGCTCGCGCTGCTTGTCTTCTGGTCGCGCCACACCGCTCGCCATCTCGATTCCCGGCAGCACCCATGCCTGCAACATCGTGGGTGGAGCGACCAGGCCACCGTGGATCGACGCGGCCGCTGCGTGCGCGTCGGTGTAGATCGGATTGCGGTCGTCGAGGGCATCGCACCATTGGCGAATCAGCGCGGCGTCGACCACGTCGCGGGCCACTTCCGGTGGACCGGCGTCGGCGCCGGCGTACTGCTGCAGTCGAGCCTCGAATTGCTCACGCTCGGATGGGCTCGCGACCATGATGTCCTCGTCAGCCTCGTGATCTCGGCAGCTCGAGTCCCGACCAGGCGATGAGATCGCGCTGCACCTCGTTCACGCCACCGCCGAAGGTGAGGGTGGTGGCGCCGCGATACGCCTGCTCGAGCAAGCCGCCGAAGAGGGCACCCGTTTCCCCCGCCGGCACCAGGCCCGCAGCGCCCGTGATCTCGAGCAGCAGTCGGTAGCACTCGGTGAAGAACTCCGTTCCCATGACTTTGACCGCCGATGCTTCCGCCATGCGCGGCACGCCGGCGGCCATCGACCACGCCGAGCGCCAGTTGAGGAGCTTCAGCGCTTCGAGCTTCGCGTAGACGCGCGCGAGGGCCTGCTGCACCCACGGTGTCGCGGCGATCGGTGCACCGTCGGCACTTGGCGTACGCCGCGCCCATTCCCAGACTTCCTCGAGCAGGCGATCCGCGAGCCCGGGTGCAGCGAGCGTGATGCGTTCGTGGTTGAGCTGCGCGGTGATGAGCTGCCAGCCACCGTTTTCCGGTCCGACGCGGTTGGCAACCGGGACCCGCACCCCGTCGAAGAAGGTGGTGTTCGTGCGCTCGCCGCCGAGCGTGTAGGTCGGCGTCACCGAGAAGCCGGGACTGGACGTCGGCACGAGGATGATGGTGATGCCCTTGTGCTTGGGAGCCTCCGGGTCGGTGCGCGCCGCCAGCCACACGTAGTCGGCGTCGTGGGCGTGGGTGGTGAACACCTTCTGCCCGTCGATGACGTACTCGTCACCCTCGCGCTTCGCCTGGGTCTCGAGCGCCGCGAGGTCGGTGCCGGCGCCCGGCTCCGTGTAGCCGATCGCGAAGAAAAGCTCGCCACGAAGGATTCCCGGCAGCAGTCGCGCCTTTTGCTCCTCGGTGCCGTAGCGCATCAGCGTGGGACCGATGGTGTTCACCGAGATCACCGGTAGCGGCGCGCGTGCTCGATAGGTCTCGTCCCAGAAGATGAGCTGCTCGATGGCGGTGCGCCCCTGGCCGCCGTACTCGCGCGGCCAGCCGATGCCGAGCCAACCGTCGGCGCCCATGCGGCCGACCACTTCGCGAAACACCGGTCCGCCAACCTCGTGCCACTCGGCGTCGAGCGCGGCGCGTAGCTCAGGCGTGAAGAGGTCGCGGTAGTACTGGCGGATCTCGCGTCGCAGCAGGTACTGCTCGGGGCTGAGCTCGAAGTCCATGGGGCGCTCGCTCCGCTCACGCCGCGCGTCACTCGGCGTCGAGGGCGCGAGCGGCGCAAAGATCGGCGACTAGAACGTGTTCTACTCCGATCATGAAACGACGTCGAGCCTGAAAATGTGACGATCGTCACCCATCTCGACGATCGATCGAAAATTTGTTCGTGAGACTTCGCGGATCACGCTCGCGCGTCGAAAAATATTTCATCGTTGCGTAACGCACATCACGCAACTCCCTTGCGGTCGTGAAATACCGTCGAGTAGAACATGTTCTACTTCGTACCAACGGCCATCGAAACACGCTCGTGACTCGACGCCGAACCTCACCGAATCGCGATTCCCGCCGCCGCGCCGCGCGCTCGCTGCGTCGTCACGGCACTGCTTCGAGCTTCGTGGCGGGCCCGTGCCCGCGAACCGGGATCGGCGAGCACGACGCTCCGATCATCGCCAGGAGTCACGCATGGCATCGATAGAGAAAGCCCGAGAGTACCTGCGCGAGTCCGATTCGCACGCGCACTACAAGAGCATCGTCGAGTTCGCGCTCACGTATTTCATCGCCAAGGCGAAGAGTGAAGGCAAGAACGAGTTCGCGCGCGAGCTCGAGCAGGCCAAGAGCGAGTACCACGACCATTTCGCCGAGGCGATCGGGATCACGGAATGGGTACACGCCGAGACCTTCACGGACGAGGAGCTCGACAACCTCATCGTGCTCAACCAGAACCCCGCGCTGAAGAAGGCGCGCACGCTCACGGCCGAGACGATGAATCGGATTCTGGAAAAGTTCTTCGAGGCCTCGGTTTGACGGCTTACCGCGCCGCGCTCGCAGTCGCGCGGCGAACGAACGAGGTGAAGCGACGATGCTGATGAGATCGACGGGGCTCGGAAAGGCGGAGTTGGTGGCAGAGATGGTGTCGCTGAAGGCGCAAGGCGATTACCTGATCATGGAGATGCAGACGACCCAGCCGGTGCGCTGGAAGATCCGCGGGGCCGTGAGCCGTCAGGACATCCTCATCATCCTGAAAGCGATGCTCACGATGTCGGTGATGTCTTTCGTCTTCAGGATTCGATCGTGGTTCCGTCCCGCGACTCATCCCGGGGACTTTTGAAAAGTTTCGTGTCCCCACGGCGCAAGTGGCTCGCGGGGAACGCAAGGAGCGGCGGATGGCCGACGCGACGTTCGATGCGGTGATCGTGGGCGGCGGCAACAAATCGTTGCTGCTGGCGATGTACCTGACCAAGTACGCGGGGATGAGCGTCGGCATCTTCGAGCGCCGGCACGAGATCGGGGGCTGCTTGGCCACCGAGGAGATGTCGGCGCCAGGGTTTCGCGGCAACACCCACGCCAACATCATCCTGCCCTGGTACTACGCGCCCGTGTGGCGCGATTTTCCAGAGTTCTGGGACTACGGCTGTCAGTGGGAGCAGCACACCTGCGCCGACGGTTTCGTGTTCAAGGACAAGCAGAACTGCATCGCGATCTACAGCGCCAAGCACGACCCCAATCAAGAGCGCACCGTCCGCGAGATTGCGCGTTTCTCCGAGAAAGACGCCGACACCTGGCGCCGGCTCTGGGATCTCGCCGAGACCGACGAGTTCCAGAACGTGCTCATGGATGCGCTCTTCAAGCCCGCTGACGAGCGCATCTCCGGCGAGGTCATGGAGCGCCAGGCGATGTTGTTCCCGAAGCTGCTGGAGAGCGGCTTCACGCCCGATTCCCTCACCATGAAGGCGAGCGGGCTACGCGCGACTCAGGAATGGTTCGAGTCGCCCGAGCTCCAGTCTTGCATCCTGCGCTTCGCGATCTCGTCGGTGGTCGACATCAACGAGTCGGGGACCGGCATGACCACGATGGGCATGGCGGCGACCCTGCCCGTGATCGGCTTCAATCGTGGTGGAACGCACCAGATCGCACACGCCGCGCATCAGATCCTGATTCAGAACGGCTGCAAGTTCTTCACGAACGTCAACGTGACCAAGGCGATCATCGAAAACGGGCGCGCCACCGGCATCCGCCTCGCCGACGGTACGGAAATCGCTGCTCGGAAGATCGTGGTGAGCACACTCTCGCCGCATCAGCTCATCTTCGATTTGGTCGGTTCGGAGCACATCGACGGGCTGCTGCGAAAGCGCGTCGAATGTCTGCAAGACACCTTCGGTTGCCTCATGTGGTACAGCTTCGCGGTCCACGAGGCGCCGAAGTACGCGGCCGAAGCGTTCAATCCCGACATTCACGAGTGTCAATGGCTCGGGCTCCAACCGGACCCGGATCCGATCCACCTCGCTCGCGAATGCTGGTACCAGAAGCTGCAGCGGTTCCCACCGCTCGAGGACTACGCACCGACGGTCGGCTGCCACAGTCTGGTGGATCCGAGCTTCGCGCCGCCGGGTAAGCACGTCGTCCAGAACGAGCAGCTCGGCCCGCCGGCGACGGCGTTCAGTGAAAAGCAGTGGCTCGAGATCAAGAAGCGCTACGCCGACGAGCTGATTCAGATCTGGCAGGACTACGCGCCCAACATGACGTGGGACAACGTCATCGGCGTCGATACCAACTGCTCGTTCGACCACCGGCGCATGAAGAATCTGGGGCCGAACGGCACGATGGCGGGTGTCGACCGGTCGCCGTTCCAAACCGAGGAAAACCGGCCGACTCCGGAGCTTGCGAACCACCGCACGCCGATCACGGCCCTCTATGCCACGGGTGGTGCGTGGCACGTCGGTTCCAACGCCGGATCGACGGAAGCCTACAACTGCTACCGGATCATCGCCGATGATCTGAAGCTTCCGAAGCCGTGGCTGGAGGCGGGCAAAGAAGAGCCGCACTCGCTGGTCGAGCAGGTGAGGCAGGTGAAGCGGCGCGTGCAGCCAAACGTCCGTCCGAGATCGGCATGAGGGCGGGCGTCGGCGGAGCGCGGAGTGCGCGCCGCGCGGGAGCCGTCGTTGCGGGGCCGCATTCCTGAGGCACGAGGCGAACCATGGCGCAGGCATACGACGTGATCGTGATCGGCAGCGGTCCCAATGGGCTCGCCGCCGCTGCGTACCTGAGCAAGGCCGGGCAGAAGGTCTTGCTGCTCGAGAAACGTTTCGAGGCGGGTGGAGGGCTGTGCACCGAGCAGGTGACGCTGCCCGATTTCTATCACAACACCCACGCCGTCTACATGATGATGGTGGACTACGCGCCGGTGTACGCGGACTTTCAGTTCGAGGAGCGCTACGGCGTCAAGCACATCCTGCCGGAGTTGCAGGTAGCGATGCCGCTCGCGGACGGTCGCGCTCTCTGCATCTACCACGACGTCGAGCGCACCTGCGCATCGATCGCGAAGTTCTCCGCCAAGGACGCCGCGAGCTACCGCGACATGCAGCGCCACTTCGACGAGCTGATGAAGCACATCCTCGGGCCGCAGACCTACGTGCCGATGGAGGCCGCTCCACTGATGGCGGCGCGGGCGGAGATGACGGAGCTCGGGCGGGCACTCTCGGAATACACGGAGAAGACGCCCGAGGAGATCGTGTGCGAGCGCTTCGAGAACGAGCACGTGCGCACGCTCATGCTCTACATGGCGTGTCATTGGGGGCTCGACTACTCGCAATCGGGCGTCAGCTACATGGTGCCGATCTATCTCAACCGGATGGCGAATTACCGCATGACGGCGGGCGGCTCGCACCGCGTGTCCGGGGCGCTGCTCAAGTCGATCTTCGAGCAGAAGGGGCAGATTCGCACCAACGCGCGCATTGCCCGGATCATCGTCGAGAAGAACGTCGCCAAGGGCGTGGAGCTCGAGGACGGGACGCGCTACCTGGCCAGCAAGGCGGTGATCAGCACCATCGACACCCATCAAACGTTCTTGAAATACGTCGGCGAAGACAAGCTCGAAAAGGACTTCGTCGAGATGATCCGGATCTGGCAATGGGAGAAGTGGAGCCTCGCAGTTCAGCATTTGGCTCTCGCTGAGCGTCCACGGTTCGCGGCGTCCGCGTCTCAGCCGGATCTCGACGACGCTTTCATTTACGTACTCGGCTACGAATCGCTCGCCGATCTCAAGGGCCACTGGGACGCCATGGCGCGCGGCGAGCTGCCTGCGGGCGCGGGATTCAACTGTTGCTTCCCCAGCGTCCACGATCCGTTCCAGGCGCCGGCCGGACGTGCGTCCGCCTTGATCTCGCAGATGGCGCCGTTCGATCTCGCGCGCGGCGGCTCGGAGCGCTGGTTGAACCGCGTTTGCCGCGAGGAAATCTGCGAGCGTCAGCTCGCGGTGCTCAGGCGTTACGCACCGAACGTGAGCGGCGAGAACGTGCTGTGGAACTACCTCAGCACCCCGGCCGACCTGCAGAACAAGTTCGCGAACATGGTCCACGGTAGCTACAAGCAGGGCGCCTACCACCCGTTGCAGATGGGCTATCTGCGGCCCAACCAAGACTGCTCGCAGTACCGAACTCCGGTGAAGGGGCTCTACCTCGGAGGTGCGAGCGTGGCGCCGGGGGGCATGGTGATTTTCGGGCCTGGCTACAACTGCGCCAACGCCATCGCCGAGGACTTCCACATCACCAAGTGGTGGAAGGAGCCGGCGTACGTCACGGCGGCCCGCGATGGCGGCTACGTCTGAAACAGCGGCCGCGTCCCCGACGGAGGGCGCGTGCCGTGGGGCTAGCGCTGAAGCAAGCCCATGAAGAATCGGGTCTGGATCATGAATGCAGGGAGTGGCACGCGACAGAGGCGCGCCGCGAGCGTAGCGAGGCGACTTGGGGGTGGAGCCCCACGGAAACCGCGCTTCTCGTGGGGCGGAGGTCTGGAACAGAGCCCCGAGGAGACATCGACTAGCCCCGCAGTAGGCGCTTGGCGCCGACTTCGGGGCTAGCGAGGAGGCTTCATGAGCAAGGACGAACGTTTCGACATCGTGGTGATCGGCGCCGGGCCGAACGGCATGACGACGGCCGCGTACCTCGCCAAGTGCGGCTTGAGCGTGTGCGTGCTCGAGGAGCGCACCGAGTGCGGCGGCGCCTGCGAGACCCAGGAGCCGATCCCCGGCGTGCGGATCTTCCCGCACGCGATGCTCATGTACGCGTCTCCGGCGCCTGGGTTTCAGCAGCTCGAGCTTCACAAGCACGGCTTCCGGATGAACTGGTCGCCGCACGACGTGCTCACCGAAAACACGGATTTCGCTTGCACCGACGGGTGGCGGCCGATCAGCGACAAGGACAAGCTCGGCTGGGCCAAGCTCGGTGGCTTGCTCGGCACTCCGCCTTTCACCCGCGACCTGATGCGCGCGACCTTTTGGTGTCCGCCGCATCCACCCGAGGTCGAGGTGACGGACGACAACGTCCCGTACATGCAGGTTTACAAGCAACATCAGCCCGACATCTGGACGCACGAGCTGCGCGAGATGACGATGCTGGATCTGCTCGACGAGCACTGCGAGACGGAGCATTTCAAGACCGCGATGGCATTCGCAGCGTGGGCCTCGGGTGCTGCCGGACATTGGGAGGGAGTGGCGATCCCGGCGGTGACCTCGGTGCAGCTCCTCACACTGCCCAACACCGGTAACCGCAGCATCCCGCGTGGTGGTCTGCACGGTTACTTCCATGCGATCCACCGCGCCGCGGTGGCGAACGGCGCGGTGGTGCGCACCTGCTGTCCCGTCGACGAGATCCTGATCGACGACGGCCGCGCGGTGGGTGTCCGGCTGCGCGAGACCGCGGCGATGGGTGGCCGGACCATCCGCGCCAACAAGGCGGTGATCGCAGCGGTGGACGTCCATCAAGCGTGCCTCGAGCTGGTCGGCCCGAAGCACCTCGACCCGAGCATGATCCAGAAGATCAAGGACATCAGTCTCAAGAATCAGACGCTCTACGTTTCGGTGTTTCATACCAAGACGCCGCTCAAGCTCAACGGGAAATTCGCGTCACACGCCGAATCGAAGGGCATCGGCTCGGGGCCGGCGCGCACGCCGCAGCTCGGCGTCTATCCGTGCGACTCGCGCGAGATCTACTACGAGAACGTCACCGACGTGGACGGCCACAAGGGCCAGCCGGTGGTGCCTGCGGAGCGGGTGATGTGGTTCCACGCGCCCCCGCAAACCTTCGACCCGACCGACTGCCAGGCGAGCTACAAGCGCGGCTACGTCTCGAACGCGTTCGAAGTGGCCGTGACGTCGCCGGATCTTCACAAGGAAGGCGAGGACGCCCTCGATCGCTACAAGGTCGAGATGGACGCTTACATGCGCAAGGCCTACAGCCAGATGGTGGACGGTCTCGAAGACTCGAACCTGATCCACCACTGGAGCGCCACCGGTCGCGACGTCGAGTTCCGCAACACCGGCCTCATCGGCGGCACCTGGTGCGGCAGCCGCCACGACGAGGACCAGCTCTGGACCAACCGGCCGATCAAAGAGCTGGCGCGTTACCGCACGCCGATCGAAGGGCTCTATCACGCGCACCAGACGTCCGGTCACCCCGGTGGGCTGTGCTTGATGGCGATCCCCTACAACCTCATGCACATCCTCATCGAGGATGGCATCGCCGAGCCGGGGGACTGGTGGTACGCGTCACCCTGGTACATCCCGCAGCAGGGAAAAATCTCCGCCAAGCGCGGCTGAGGCGAAAGGACGAGGAAGGCGATGCCCAACTTCAAATACACGTCCGAGTTTCAGTTCGAGCCGGCGGATCCCTTCGGCCACATGCAGGAGGAGTTTCCGAAGCAGAGCGAGTTCGACGTCGTCATCATCGGTGCAGGTCCCAACGGGCTCATCGCTGGTGCGTACCTGGCGCGTGCGGGCCTGAGCGTCGCGGTGGTGGAACGGCGCTTCGAGGCGGGTGGCGGGCTCGCGACGGAAGAAAATCTCTATCCTTGTTATTCGTCGAACCCGCACGTCCTCTACCACATGATGGTCGACTACATGCCGGCCATCCGCGACTTCGAGCTCGACGGCCCCGCGCTCACCTGGATCCGTCCCAACAGCCAGACCGGCATGGTGTTCGAGGACGGTAGCTCGATCCTGCTCGCCAAGATGGCGAACGACACCAAGGATTCGATCGCCAAGTATTCGTTCAAGGATGCAGTCACCTTCGGCAAGGTGATTCGCAAGTGGCGCAAGATCGTGGACGAGATCATCGCCCCGGCCACGTACATCCCACCCATGGCGCCCATCGAGATCACGATGGCGATGCAACGCACCCCGGTAGGCCAGGAGATGCTCGAGATCGGCGAGCTGAGCCCGCTTCAGCTCATCACCGAGACCTTCGAGCACGACAAAGTCCGCGCGCTGATGCTCTACGCGAGCTGCATGTGGGGCCTCGACCCGCGCGAGACCGGGCTCGGTTTCATGGTTCCGCTCATGATCGATCGCGCCATGAACAAGTGCTACTGCTACGGCGGCTCGCACAAGTTCGCGAGCGCGCTGGGACGCCAGGTGCTGAAAGGCGGCGGCCTCATCCTGGAAGCTGCGACGGTCGACAAGATCCTGATCGAGAACGGCCGCGCCGTCGGCGTGCACCTCTTCCACGAGGATCGCGAGCTACGCGCGAAGGTCGTGATGTCGACGCTCGATCCGCACACCACCTTCCTCGACCTGGTCGGCGAGGCACACCTGAATCCCGCGCTCCAGGATTCGGTGAAGGGCTGGGCGTGGGACAAGTGGAGCTTCAACACGCTCCACATCGCCGCCAACGAGCGCCCCAAGTACCGCTGTGACGATCCCTGGATCGATCAGGCGTTCGCGACCGTGGTCGGGATCGAGGGTGTCGACTCGTTACTCGCCCACTGGGGCAACGTCGCCAAGGGCAAGCTCGACCTCTCGGCCTTCGGCGGGCATTCGACGTGCGAGAGCCAGTTCGACCCGACGCTCAGCGATCGCCCCGGCAAATTCGTGTCGATGTTCCAGATCCACGCTCCCTACGATCTCGAGGGCGGCTGGCTGGCGCGGCGCGATGAAATCCAGGAGGCGATCCTCGCCAAATGGCGCAGGGCGGCACCCAACCTCACCCCCGAGAACATCGTGAGCCGCTCGATGGAGGATCCCGAGGAGATCGAGATCCGCTTCCCGCACATGCGCCGCGGCTCGATCAAGCACGGTGACTATCGCCCGCTGCAGATGGGCTACTACCGCCCCAACGAGCACTGCTCGACCACCCGCACGCCCATCGACGGTCTCTACGTCTGCGGCGTCTCGACCTATCCGGGTGGGCTGGTGCTGGGTGGCCCCGGCTACCTCGGCGCCAACAGCGTCGCCGAGGACCTCGGAGTCAAGAAGTGGTGGAAGCCGACGCCTGAGATGGATCGGTACCTGAAGACGTATCTCGCGTGACGCGCCGGAAGACGAGCACGCGACGATCGGAGGTGAGCATCGTGGCCAACGACGAAATTCGTGAATCGCTCGCTGCGAGCTTCGAGCAGCATGCGAACGAAGAGGGAAGAATCCTCGAGACGTACCGCGAGCTGGCGGAGAAGCTCGGTGAGGACGCGCTGGGTAGCTTGGTGAGTCACATTCTCACCGAGGAAGAGCTGCACCATCTCTTGCTGCGCACCATGGCGAGCTGGCTGCGTGAGCCACCGGCGCGAGGCCCCACCGCGCGCCACACGGTGGACCGCCCGAAGCTCCTTCAGCTCACGCGCCAGCTCCGCCAGCACGAGCGCGAAACGATCGACTCGTGTCACGCGCTGCGCTCGCGCATCCCGGAAGAGGGCGGCACGGTCACGCGCGCGCTTCTCGAAGCGATGGCCCTCGACAGCGAGAAACACCACCGGCTTCTGGGCGCCGTCGAGGCGATGTTGGAAAGCTGACGACCGCGGCGACGCGATCGCGGAGGTTCGGGCACATGGCGGACGAGCGCTACGACGTCATCGTGGTGGGAGCGGGCTTCGGCGGCAGTGCCTGCGCGGGCTTGCTCGCGCATCGCGGGCTCCGGGTGCTGCTCGTCGAGAAAAATGCGCGCGCCGGCGGTAAGGCGATGAGCCTCACCAAGAACGGCTTCACGTACACCGCGTGGGTGGTGATTGGCGCGCCGGTGATCGACAACCTGTACGAGCAGGTGGCGCGCGAGCTGGGGGTGGCCGACCTCGCCCCGGTGGTGGCGCCGGGTCATCAGGGCGCCATCTACCGCTCGCCGGACGGCCGCTACTCGCAGCTTCCCGACATGCCCGTGGGCGAGACCGACCCGATGGTGATCTTCGACTGGCTGGGCGTGAAGGAGGAAGACCACGGCACGGCGATCGCGATGTTCGCCGAGATGACGATGATGCCGCCCGAGGAGATCGAGAAGCTCCACGACGTGAGCTTCCACGACTGGATCACCGCGCGCGGCGTGCCGCGCCCGCTCTACGCGTTCCTCGTGAGCCTGTGTTGCGACGGCATGTTCATGGTGCCCGTCGATCTGCTGGAGGCGGCCGAAGCGATCCGCAGCCTGCAGGCGATGTTCCTGCGCCACGGCGGGATGTTCTGCCGGGGCGGATTCGGCAAGGTCGCGGAGGCCTATTGCGAGGCCGTGCGCAGGAACGGCGGACGCGTGCTCATGAAGACGAAGACCGAGCGCATCCTCGTCGAGGACGGCAAGGTGACCGGTGTGGTCACCAACCAGGGCACCTTCCGCGCACCGATCGTGATCAGCAACGCCGGCATCCAGCCCACCGTCGTCAAGCTGGTCGGCGAAGAGCACTTCCCCGCCGACTACGTGCGCCGCAACCGTGAGCTGGTGCCGTCGTGGGCGTTGCTCGGCTATCGCTACTTCCTGAAGCGCCCGGTGATCGAGGTGCCGTACGGCGTGGTTTTCTCCGACGAGAGCCCGTGGAGTCTGGAACGCCTGAAGAAGGCCGCGGCAGGCGAGGCCTCGCGCGAGGGCGTCGTCTACTACGAGGTTCCATCCAACTACGATCCCAGCGCTGCGCCGGAAGGGAAGCAGATCGTGCTCTCGGGCTCGTTCTGCCCGCCCAGCCCGCAGATGACCGCCCAGGAGATCCAGGCGTGGGCGGACGCGGGCGAGAAGGTCCTCTTCGATGCCTTCCCCGGCTTCGCCGACGCGATCGAGTCGAAGGACCTCTACACTCCGCGCGATGTGTCGAACCTGACGCGTGACTCGGTGTTCACGGGACAGGGCGGCGAGACCATCGGCTTGGGACAGATCGTCGGTCAGTGCGGTCCCGGCAAGCCGTCGATCCAGGCGCCGATCGAGGGCCTCTACTTCGTCGGCTGCGATGCGGGAGGCACCGGCGTCGGTACCCAGCAAGCGATCGAGTCGGGGATGGTGGTGGCGGATGCGGTGCTGGCGCGCCACCGAGCTGCGGCCAGCGCCGCCTGACCGTGGCACCCGCACTCGGCCGAGACCTCACGGCCGACGAGGTCCGGCGCCTCTACACCGAGCGCACCGACCTCTACCACTGGTTCTTCGCGGATCTGCTCGGCTACGGCCCGGGCATTCGCGCGCTGGTCGGCGCGTCGGGCTTGCTGGCTTCCGGCCAGCGCATCCTCGATGCCGGGTGCGGTACGGGGGTGGTGAGCCGGGGCGTGCTCGCGACTGCCCGGCGTCGCGGTCTCACCGGCATCACCATCGACGGCTTCGATCTCACCCCCGCGATGCTGGCGCGCTTTCGCGAGTGGCTGGCGGCGAACGCGATCGAGAACGTGACGCTCACGCTCGGCGACGTGTGCGACCCGCGTTCGCTGCCGGAGGGTTGGAACGGCTACGACCTGGTGGTGTCCTCGGCGATGCTCGAGTATCTGCCCAAGGCGTCGCTCGCCGCCGCGCTCGGCCACTTGCGCGCTCGGCTTCGTCCAGGCGGCCACCTGCTCTTCGCGATCACCCGCCGCAATCCGCTCATGGCGGTTCTGATCGAGCGTTGGTGGGAATCACACGCCTACCAGCGCGCGGAGCTGGAACGGCACGTGCGCGCCGCGGGTTTCGGCGAGGTGCGCTTCGGGCATTTCCCGTTCCCGTACCGGTGGCTCGATCTGTGGGGCCACGTGGTCGTCGCTCGCAACATCGCCTGAGGGCTTGGCGCGAATCTCGCAATTCCGATGGTGAGCCCTTCTCCGAGCTGTGAGCGAGGATCGCCATGCGCGCGCTGGATCCCCATTTTCTCGACGCCGTGTCGCCGATTCGGGTGGCGCTCACTCACGGCACGATCGATCTGCCGATCGTTTACCGGGACGTCGAGGCGCTCACCGCGTTCTTCCCGTTTCCAGCTCGAAACGCGGCCAAGTTGCTGCCCGCGGGCAGTGGTCTCACGCCGGTGCTGGCGTGGCCGGGTTACGGCGTGCTGGTGCTGGCGTGCTTCGACTACCGGGATAGCGGCGTTGGCAGCTACGGCGAGGTTGCGATCGCGGTCCTCGCCTCCACGCGGCGCTTGCCACCGTTGGTGCCCGCGCTCGTCGAGCGTCACTTGGAGAACGTCGGCCTCTACGTGGTGCACCTGCCGGTCACGACCGAGCTCGCCTACCAAGCTGGCCGCGAGCTCTGGAACTATCCCAAGTTCGTCGCCGACATCCACTTCCGCAGCGACGGCGACCGCCGAGTGTGCGAGCTCGGCGAAGGCGGACGCTCGATCCTGACACTCTCCGTCGCGTCGCGCGGCGGATCGCATTTCGAGACCCGGCCGTTTCGCACCTTCACGGTCCGCGACGGCAAGCTCTTGCGCACCGTGGTGCCGATGCAGAGCGAGTTCCGGGTATCACGTGGGCGCGGCGCCGCGATCCTGACCGCCGGCGACCACGTCGTGGGCCGTGAGCTCGCCGCCCTCGAGGCGAGCTCCTTCGCGCTCGAAGCCCGCCACGTGCTCCACATGCAGAGCATCCTGCCGGCCGCCGACCGGGTGTGGCCGCTGCCGCGATCGTGAGCGCGGGCGCCGACGAGCTCGAGCTGGCGCGGCGCTCGGCGGATCGTTTCGCCGGCGAGGTGGTGGCGGATCGCGGTGCCGACCTCGACAGCGATCCGCGAGCCTGCGCGGAGGTGCTCGACGAGGCCGCAACCCTCGGGCTGGTGGCGTTCGGCGAGGGCGCCGAGACCGGCGTGTTCGCGTGGAACGACGGCTCGCCCGACGTGACGCTGGCGAGCGCGCTTCTCGAAACCCTTGCGACGACGCGGGCCGGCTTCGCGTTCCTGGTGCTCGTCCAAGGGCTCGCGTCGTGCGCCGAACGTCTGCTCGGCGGCGCGGCGCTCGAAGCGCCGGCGGGATTGGTGCTGCCCGGAGGCGTTCTGTGTTGGGGAGGCTCGCTCGCAACTCGGACGTATTGCATCGACGACGGGCGTTGGGGCGGCGCGCCCGAGCTTCGCACCGGGCCGGTGCCGTGCGGCCCCGTGCAGGTGCTCGGTCTGTGCGAGGCGCACCCGCACACGCTGGCTGATCACTGGCGCGCCGAACGCGTGCTCGACGGCGCCGCGGGCGTGACGGCGGTGGCACGGCTCGAAGCGCTCGCCGCGCTCGGCGGGCTCGCGATCGCCGCCGGGCTCGCGCGCGGCGCCCTCGCCGCGGCCACACGTTACGCGGGCGAGCGCTTCCAAGGCGGCGCGCTCATCGCCGAGCTACCGGTGGTGCGCTGCATGCTGGAGCGCTGTGCCGCGCAAGTGCATGCCATCGCGCTTCTCGGCAACGCCGCCGTCGCGCGCTTCGAGACCGATGCGGAAGGCGCCGCCGAGCCGGCGCGCGCGGCGTTTGCGACCGCCGCGGACGCATGCGTCGAGTGCGTCACCACCTCGCTCCAGGTCCTCGGCGGTTACGGCTACATGGCCGACTTCGGTTTGGAGCGGCGCTTCCGCGATGCCCACGCGCTCAGGCTCGCGCTCGGCGGCGCGCGCCCCCGTGCGAGGCGCGGAGAGTGGTCGTGAAGCTCACTCACTCGGCAGCCGACGCCTTCATCGCTCACTTCGAGCGCACCCGTGGCGCCCTCGACCCGCTCCGGATGCCGGCGTGGATGGAGACGTTGCGCGCCACCGCCCAGCGTTTCACCCACGAGAACGTGCTGCCACGCCTCGCCGAGCTCGATCGCGACCTTCCCGACGGCCGCCCCGACTCGGCGCTGATCCGCGCCGCGGCGCGGGCCGGCATCCTCACCATGAGCATCCCGCGGATCTTGGGCGGCGATTCCGGGTTGACCACGTTCTTCCGCTTCGGCGCGCTGCCGTTTGCGTTGGTGATCGAGGAGCTCGCGCGCGGCTGCGCGGGCGTGGCGACCCTCCTCGGCGCGCACCATCTCGGCCTACTGCCGGTGCTCTTGAGCGGAGATCTGCGCCAGTACGTGCGGGTGTTGCGACCGGTCGCGGCGGCGGCGCGCGGCGCCGATCCGGGACTCGCGGCGTTCGCGATCACGGAGCCGGGAGCGGGCTCGGACGCCGAGGACAGCGAGGGCTCGCGGACCGCGCGACTCTCGTGCTTCGCCACCCGCGTCGCCGGCGGCTATCGGCTCACTGGCCGCAAGTGCTTCATCTCGAACGGCAGCGTGGCGCGCTGGATCACGGTGTTCGCGGCGCTCGATCGGGCCGAAGGCGTCGCGTCGTGGACGTGCCTGGTGGTGCGTCCACCGGTGACTGGGTTCTCGGTGGGCCGCATCGAGCACAAGATGGGTCAGCGAGCGAGCCCGGCGGCGGAGCTGGTGTTCGACGACGTCTTCGTGCCCGACGCCGACGTCGTCGCCGGCGAGAAGCGCGGTTGGAAGCTCAACCGCATGACCCTCGACGTGTCGCGCGCCGGGGTGGGAGCGATGGGGCTCGGAGTGGCGCGCGGCGCGCTGGAGCACGCCATCGAGCTCGCCGCGCGCCGCAACCTCGGCCCGCGCCCGCTGCTCGCCCATCCCGAGGTGCGCTTCGAGCTCGCCGATCTCGTCACCCAGGTCGAGACGGTGCGCTCACTGGTGTGGCGCGCATGCTCGACATTCCCGCCCGACGCCGCGCTCTCCGCGAGCGCCAAGCTGGTTGCGGCGGACGTGGCGGTGGAAGTGGTGACGCGCGCCATGGCGCTCTTCGGCGATGCCGGGATCACGACCGAGCTCGGCCTCGAGAAGCGGCTGCGAGACGCGCGTTTGCTGCAGATATTCGAGGGAACCAACCAAGTGAACCGGGTGCTGGTGGCCGAAGAGCGGCTGCCAGCGTGAGACGCGCGGGCCGCAGCCCGCGCGCGTCAATGCGCGTGGGCGATCGGCGCGTCGTCCGCGGCGCGACCTTCGGCGTCGGCGCGCAGATACGCGAGCACCGCATCGGCGGCGAGCATTCCCGAGGTGGAGGCCTGGTGGGTCCCCATCCCCGCTGCGCCGGCGTCGGTGCCGGCCAGATAGAGCCCCCGAATCGGCGTCTCGCAGCGCGGCTTGTGCCGTCCGCATTGGCCCACGATCTGACCCAGCCCGACGCATTCCCCGCCCTGGCCGGGAAGGACGGCATCGCGCGTGGCTGCCGAGATCTCGGCGGGTCCGTCGGTCTCGCGGTCGACGACGGCTCGCCACGCCTCCGGGTAGACGCGTTCGATCATCGCGTCGACGCGTCGGTAGAGACGCTCGATCTCGCTGGCCGCCGGATCCGGCGAGCAGATCGTGCCGGCCACGATGCACTGTCGACCGGCGGGCGCCATGGTGGGATCGAACACCGCGGGGACGGTCAGAAACACGATCACCTCGTCGGGATCGTGGCCTTCGCGCACTCGTCGCGCGCGATCGAGGTTCCACCAGCTTTCGTCCGAGTAGAGCATCGCCATGCCGGTCTGGAACACCGGCGCGTCGAGGAAGTAGCGAACGCTCGCCCAGCCCCAGCCGGGCTCGAGGCGGCGAATGCGCTCGGCGTATTCCGGCGCGAAGTGATCCGCCCCCACGAGCTTCAGCACCGTCGGTTGGATGCCCGCACTGCTCACCACCGCGCGCGCCCGGATTCGCCCGTGTTGCGTCTCGACGCCCGTCACCCGATCGCCCTCGACGAAGATCCGCTCGACGCGCTGACCGCAGCGCACCTCGCCGCCCATGCCGCGGAACGCCGCCGTGAGATCGTCGAGCACGCGGCCGAAGCCGCCGCGGTAGTAGCCGCCGGCGCCGCGCAGCGCGATGTCTTGAAGGATGCGAACCTGCTCGGACGCCGCCACGCGATCGATCGGCTCCGCCAGCGATGCGTTCGCGTGCATGGCCATGTAGCTGTAGAGACGCCACGGCACCTGCGGTTGCGCTCGCAGGTGATCGTGCATCGTGAGGTCGTCGAGGGCGTCGAGCGCGGAGCCCTCGAGCATGACGAGCTGGGTCAAGAGCTCGAACGCCTGCAGTCGCTCGCTCTCGTCGATGCCCCACAGATCGAAGAGCGGCGTGGGATCGTCGCCGGTCTGCGGGGCGACCACGGTGCGGTACGTGCTCTCCTCCCGCGGCCGATACGAGAGTGTCGCGGCCGTGAGCGGAATCGCGCGCAGCCTCGCGGTGATCCCGAGCTTCTCGAAAAGCGTGGCGAAAGCCGGTCCGCGCATCGGAACCTGCAGCTTGGGCCCGAGCTCGTAGCGAAAGCCGTGACGTGAGACCGTGACGGGTTTGCCGCCGACGCGCGGGTTTTTTTCGAGCAGCAGTGTCCGGATGCCCCGGTGTGCCAGCGCCGCGGCGCAGCTCGTGCCGCCGGGGCCACCGCCGATGACCACCACGTCTGCGTCATCGTTCGTCACGATGCTCTTCTGCGCGTGTCGACGACGTTCGGTCTGCATGCGTGCCGAAACCGTTCGAACGATGCCGACGGTACACGTTCGAGGTGGTCGCAAGCGTGACGTCGGTCACGCATTTACGGCTGAATCGAGGTGTTTTCGCGTGGCATGGTCATTTTCTCGCGACAATGGCCGCCGCCTCTGGTGCCTCGCGCGATCGGGGAGCCATGCTGGTAGACGCGTGCCTCGCAACACACGCAGGCACGTCGATCCGCGGTGTGTCGACGGATCGGGATGCGTGCGGCGCCGCGCCGCGTGGTCGCGCCGCGCTGGAACCCACCTTGTCGATGATCTCCGACGATCTCCGTCCCCTGGGCCGCGCCCAGCGCATGCGCACCGCGTCGGCGGCGCTGGCGGTGATCGGCATCGCGTCGCTCGCCTTGCGCTTCGTGTCGCTCGCCGTGGTCGCCGCACACTTCGGCGCCAGCGTCGATACCGACGTGCTCTTCCTCGGCCAGCTCCTGCCCGTGATGCTGGGCTTTCACGCGCGCTCGGTGCTCCATCTCTCGCTGGTTCCGAAATTCGTCGCGACCCGCAGCGGCGAGGGACAGGCGAGCGCCTGGCGGCTCGCGACCAGCTTCGCGAATCTGGCGCTGGCGTCGCTGGCCTTGGTGGCGGCGAGCTACGCCCTCGGCGCACCGTTCGTCGCCCGCTGGCTTCCCGGGCTCGATGCCGGCGCTGCTGAGCGCTTCGTGCGGATCACCCGCATCGTCACGCCGGTCATGGTGCTCTTTCCCGCGTTCGCGCTCGCGGAGGCGTTGCTCTACTCGTACCAGCGTTTTACGACCGCGGCGCTCGCGACCGTGCTGCCCAGCCTCGGCTTGATCGCGGGTGTGGTGACGCTGACACCCGCGCTCGGTGTGGATGGGGCCGCGTGGGGATTGGTGCTCGGCTACGCGGCGCAAGCGCTGGTGGTGTTGCCGCTGCTGGCGCCGTATCACCGGCACTTGCGGTTTCGCGTCGACTGGAGCTCGCCGGCGCTTCGCGACGTGCTCCGCCAAGTGACGCCGACGGCGATCTTCTCGCTGGCGGTGGTGGCGGGCTTCGTCGTCGCCTCGGTGCTCGCATCTAGGCTCGGGCCAGGCCGAGTCGCGGCGTTTCGCTACGGCACGTCGGTGCTCTTGGTGCTGCCCACGTTGGTGCAGGGCTCGCTGGTCTCGCCGCTCTATCCGCGCATGGCGGCGCTCGCCGCCGCGGGAGACACCGTGCGCCTGCGAGAGCTCGTGATGCGTTTCGTGAGCATCGCGAGCGTGGTGCTGATGCCGATCTCGGCGTTGGTGATCGTGCTGCGCGAGCCGATGGTGGGAGCGCTCTTCCTGCGCGGTCGATT
>CAYUSL010000057.1:0-20516 GCA_964447125.1 uncultured bacterium
TGTACGGCATGTGGCAGTCCGCGCACGAGACACCGCTGCGCGCGTGGATGCCCTGGCTCCACAGCTCGAACTCGGGGTGCTGTGCCTTCAGAACCTTCGCGCCCGAGTCCTTGTGGGTCCAGTCCGTCCAGCCCACCTCGTCGTAGTAGGCCTCCATCTCCTCCGCCTTGAGTCCTTTGTGCCACGGGAAGGTGAGACGCTTGGCGTCGCCCTGAAAGTAGTACTCCACGTGACATTGCCCGCACGCGAAGGAACGCATCTCCTGGCGGGTGGCGAGGGTGTTGGGATCGTAGGACTGCTTCCGATCGCCCTTTCGCCATTGCTCGATGCTCGGCAGATGCGGAACCGGCTCGGTGGACGCCGCCAGCCGCGCGATGCCTTCCAGGAAAGCTGGACGAGTGACGCGCAATCGCATCGAGTCGGGCGCGTGGCAATCGAGGCAGCTCACGGGATGGCCGACGAGCTTGGTGGCCTCCGCATAGGGCAAGGGGTTCACGTGCT
Organism: uncultured bacterium; assembly: GCA_964447125.1. Classification (GTDB taxonomy): domain Bacteria; phylum JADJOY01; class JADJOY01; order JADJOY01; family JADJOY01; genus JADJOY01. Next base: position 502 of record CAYUSL010000057.1, read on the forward strand.
CCCAGCCGATGAAGAGCTGATTTCGCCCGGCGTCCGAAACGAGCGCATCGTCGAGACTCCCGGGCGCTCCATTCGCGAGTCCCACCTCCCGATACGCCACCACCGTCGAGGCGTGGCAGTTGAGGCACGCGCCCGGTTGCGGCTTCTGCTTGACGCGCTCGGTCTCGCGCTGGTCGTGGAGCATGAAGCCGTGGCCGCGGCGCTCCCGGTAATCGATGGCGAACGCGTAGCCGTTGAAAATCGTCTTGAGCCGCGGATCACCGACCAACTTCGACTCGGCCTTTGCCTCGCCGCCTGCGCCGTCACCCTCCACTTCGGGTGGGCGACCTTCGCTCCACTTGAAGCGGGCGCGCGCGTTGTCCGCGGTGCGCAGATAGCCGTCGTATTGGCGCGGGAAGTTCTTCCCCCATTCCGCAGGATCGATGGTGCGCTCGCCGAGCTTCACGATCTCGAGCGTGGTGCGCTCCGCTTCGTGCTTGCGCTTCTGGATGTTCCCGTAGAGCAACATCGTGACCAGGGTGCCGAGCCCGAACGCAATGGCCGCCGCGACGAACACCAGCGCGGCGAGAGAGCGGGGGCGTGTGCCTGTCGGCGTGCTGTCTCGGCTCATGACGTCGACTCCCTCAGCGAACGGGTCCGTGCGCCACCGACGCGTGGCAGCGAATGCAGTCCAAGTCACCCGACGCGTCCGGCTCGGCATTGCCCTCGCCGAACGCCACGAGGCGGATCTCGTGTGTCATCGCCTCGTGGCAACGAACGCAGTTTTCGACCACCACGGCGCGGCTTCCAGGCGTGATGCGGATCGGCTCGTGAAAATTCTGGAACGTGAACCCCTTCGAATGGCGATAACCGTGCTCCGCCTTGACCCAATACTTCGCGATCAACGAATCGTGCGGAACGTGGCAGTCGTTACAGGTTGCGCGGGCGTGATGGGCGCCCTTCGACCAGCCGTCGAACTCGGGGTTCATGATGTGGCAGTTCACACAGGCCGCAGGATCGTCGGAGAGATAGGACGTGGCCCGTGCGTCGTAGGCGGTGTACGTCACGGCCGTCACGAACGAGCCTGCAAGCGCACCCAGGAGGGCGGCGCGACCGAACATGGAGCGAGCACCTACGGAAGGAGCGAGCATTCGAATCGAGTGTAGCCTCACGCCCGCGGCGCGCCGATGAGAAAAGTCAGTCGACGCTGGTCACGACGCGTGTGCTCATCACGCGCTCTCGCGGACGTCGTGGATCGAGCGAACCGTCGCTCGTTCCGAACGCGCAGACGGCCGCCGCTTCAGCATCTCCGTTCTGAGAGGCGGCGCGCAGCGACCTCCGGGCCGCCGCCACCCGAGCTGCGCACGCCGGGACATCCACTACGCGCCGCAGCCACGGCGGGCGATGGCGCCGCATCGCTTGCGCGTGTTTGAGTTGCCCGCTCCACTTCCGCCGATCACGCTGACGAACGGAGGCTGTCCGGCCCATCTGCAGCGAAGGAGAGCGCTCGTGAACCCCAGCGAATGGCTCACGCATTTCGTCCTGCTCAGCCCGCGGCGCATCGAGGCCCACCTGCGCGAAATCGCAGCATCGCAACGTTTTCCGCAGATTCCGAACACCTGGCAGCTCACCCTGGGTGTGATCCGGATGTGGCACCGCCTGGCCTTCCGCAGCGAAACCGTCGGCCTCTGTGTGTCGCACGCGCCGCGCAGCAACGCGCGCGCTCGGCTGTTTCGGTACCGGCCGATGCGGTTTCCGTTCCTTCTCTACGAAGGCGCCGTTACGCCGCTCGACCTCACCGGCCTGATCAGTCCACCGTCGACCGTGATCAAGCACCTTCTCGGCACACACCACGACGGCAAGCAATTCGCTTACGATCTCGAGCTGCTCGCGTGCCATCGCGGCCAGCTCGAAGAGCTGTCGCGACAGGTGGAGCACGTCGTCGAGCACGACGATCGGCGGTCGCGCTGGCTCCGCGACCTCACGGTCTACGAGACCTACCACGAGCGGTTGCGCGACGCCGTCGAGCGCGCCCTCGCGGGCGATTTCGGACTGACGCCCGCTGAAGCCGCGAGCCCCGACATCTCGTTCGGCGGCTATCTGGCGTGGTGTGCCGCGCAGCCGTCCACCCCTGGCGAGACTCTCGCGCTCGCGCTGGCCCGGCGCTACTCGTGGAGCGAAGGGCGTGCCGACGCGCTCGGCCCCCAGCCGTCGGCCCAGACGTCCCGAGCGCCCTCGTCCCGCGCTGGCCGACGAGCGGCCCGGTCCCAGCAGCCCTTGCGGCACGCTGCTTCGGCGCGTCCTCACCGGACGAGGCGTGACGCGAGCACGCCGGCGGCGCCGACTGCTCGGCGGCGCGCGCCCCGCGGCACCTGATCGTCACACCGCGTCTCGGCGCCACACCGTGCGCGAGGCGCCGGTGCGGATTGGCACCCGTTGCGCGAGGTCGCAGGAACGCGCAGGGCGAGAGAGCACTCTCCCGCCCCGCGCGTGTGCACAACGACTCAGGTCGAGGAACGAACGTCAGGGACAGTGACCGGGACCCGTCGTTCCTTCGTTGAACGCGGTGAGCGCCTCGGAGAGGCTGATGAGGGTCGCGCGGGTGCAGCTCGTGCTGCCGCTCAGGCAGGCGTCCGCCTGATCGACCGTCGCTTGGATCGACGACCCGTCGGCGCCGTCGATCAAGTTGAGCTTCGCGGCGATGAGCTGATGCTTCAAAATCAGCGTCGCATTGCCACGGGGCGGAGTGTTGAGAACCACGAGTAGCGAGGCCTCGCTGCTGGTCACGCCACCGAGGGTGAGCTGGCCGACCGGCCAATCCGACGGGTGCGTCTTCCAGTAGCCGACGGTGTACGTGCAGCCTGGGTCCGCCGGCGGCACCGGACGCAGCAGATACGACTTCCAATCGCCGTACGCCACGCCGTTCGCATCCTCGTCCTGACCCCAAACGAGGATGGTGCCGTCGTTGGCGATGAAGTATCCGACGTAGGTGCGGATGTTCGTTCCCGGTGCGAGCAGGTCATCGATCCGATACGCGTGACCGGCCTCGTCCCAAAGCACGGCAGCCGTCGAGAAGTTGTTCACCATCCCTACGGTGTAGTGCTGTGTGCCGTTTCCGCTCATGGCGATCAAGTTGAGACCGGGGATGCCGTCCAGAAGGACCTCGGTGCCGTTCCCCTTCCAGATGGCGCCCGTGTAGTTCAGCGAGCCCACCTTCCGGATCGAGGCGTAGGTGGTGCCGTCGGTCTCGACCTCCGACGTGAACGTCGAGCTCTCATCGCCGGCGAGGCGATCGCCCAGCTCGTCGACCACCACTCCGAGACTGTTGGCGCGCACCGCGATCTGGGCGGTCGGCGAGCAGTAGCCGCCCCCATTCGGCGCGGTTGCGGTGAAGATGCCCTGATCCGAGACCCCACCGAAGTACCAGAAGCAGTCGTCGAACGGGTTGTTGAGGATCGACACCGCCCCCGTTGCGGTTCCGTGCAGAAAAACGTGCGGGCTCGGGAACCCGCCCACCCAGCCGCCGATCCACAATCCGTTGTGGCTGATCGAACGCGCTGAATCTTGTGTCGCCGGCGTGCCCGGCGCGAAGAGCGAGGACAGATCGCTCACCATCGCCGGGCTGTAGATCGACGAGATGAAGCCGTCACCGCTCGGGTTGTTCTGATCGATACCTCCGACCACCGTGCCCGCAGCGTCGATCGAGTGGGCGACGTTCGGCACACGCACGGCACCGTTCTGATCCACGTAATCACCGAAATCGGTCCACGCGCCGTTCTGCCAGAAACCACCTCGATTCGATCCGCCGATCTGGAAACCGGTCTGCGCACCCAGCACCACCAGGTCGTCGTTCATGCCGAGCGTCAGCGCGTGCCCGAGATCCGCGTACACCGCGTACTGCGGCGGTGCCGCCACCGCGCTCGACGCGGCGAGCATTCCCGCCGCAACACTCCACGTCCCCCACCGTTTCGACATGCTTCCCCCCGAAGCTCGGTGCCTCCGCCGAGGCCCCATCTCATCGGACGGATCACGAGCGGCGCCCATCGCGTTTCGCGACCGTCCTGCGATGGGCGCCACTTCGCCAGTTGAAACTGAGTCGCACAATCCAATCTCGAAAATTCTCGTCCACGCAGGTGGCTCGAGCTTCGTGAGGCGTGGCGGTCCCGTCAGTCGGCGCGACGCACCAGCCCGTGGTAGCTAGCGAGCCAATAAGCCGCGAGGTAATCCACACCGGGCTCCACTTGCGTGGGATCGTCCGAGCCGCATTCCTCGACGATGAATGGATCGTGCTGCCACTGGAAGCCGTTCATGCACTGCTGCGGGATCGGAAACGCCTCGAGCGCCTGCAGGTGAACGAGCCCGAGGAGATCCGCCAGCCACGGAAACTGCGCCCACAACGCGACGAGCTGCTCCGATAGCGGGTCGAGCGTGTACGAGCCCGGCTCCCGCGCCGGTGTGAGGTGCCAGCGATTGGGCGGCGCTGGAAACGCGCCGAGGTCTTCACCCAACTGAGCGAGGTAGGGATCGGCGCTCGGCGCTGGCGCCCACGGCCCCTGCGCCACGTACATGGTGTTGAACCAGGGGTTGTGCGAGAGCCGCGTGTAGTTGTGCAGGTCGACGTCGAAATGCTGCTGCATCCATTGGTAGTCGGCGGCGCCGAAATACACTTGTCCGAGCCGCAAGATCGTGTACCAGGTGATGTGCGAAAGGTTGTTGGCGAAGTAGCTGTTGTAGCGATTCCAGCCGTTGAAATCGTTGAGGACGTAGCTGACGCGCAAGCCATCGGCCACCAGCCGCCGCAGCTCGGCGAGGGCTTGCTCGTCGCCGCTCACGTGGTACGCGATCAACGACACGTAGAGCTGGGTGGAGATCAGGATCTCCGGTGCCACCGCCGACGGTAGTCCGCGCTCGTCGATGATCGTCCAATCGTGCTCGAGCAGCGCGTGGAAGACCTCCAGCACGTCGGCTCGAATCAGCGCGCGGGTCGGCTCGTCGCCGACGAGGTCGTACGCCGTCACCATGCCGAAGAGCCAGCCGATGTACTGGTCGCGACTGGTCTCACCCCACCAGAAATCCCCGGCATACGGCCCGCTCTCGAGGTGGTGGCAGCGGATCTGGGTCTCACACCACTCGTCGCCGAAGTAGGCGGTCGAGGTCTGCGGCGCCCAGTAGCGCGCGACGTAACCCGGCGTGCCCGTGACGTGGAGGGTGTTCGAGAGCGTGCCCACGATGCGCAGCACGTTGGCGTGCGCTTCGGGCGCGGCGGTGACGTAGTCGCGCATCGCCTGGCTCGCGAGATAGACCCCGGTCCAGATCGTGCTATCGGCCTTGTAGGTGATCGCGTCGAGCTGCGTGTAGCTCGTGTCCGTGAAGCGCTGCGTGACCGTGCCGCCGTAGTCCGGCTGATGCCACGCGAGATGCCATGCGTCGTAGGCGTTCGCCTTGGCGCGCAGGCTACCGGCGGCACCGCTCTCGTCGTAGTTGCGCGGCTCGACGTTCGACTGCGGCCACGGCGCCACGAAATCGTCGGGATCGCAGCCTGCCGCCAGCGCCGCCACCATCCCGAGCCATCCGATCCAGCTACGTGTCTTCATCGCCCTTCCTCCTGATGCCAGCGGATCTCGAACGACAAAAGCCGGCCGGCCGCGACTCGCGACCGGTCGGCTCGTGAAGACCAAGCCTTCAGCGCGCCGAAGCTCGACGCCGCCGGCGCGCGAGCAGCAGCGCCAGCGGTGCGGCGCCCCCTGCTGAGAGGGAAGCGCCCCAGCCCGGGTTGTGCTGGTAGGTAACCACCTCCCAGTGCCCGCCCCCCGGCGGGGGGCGCGTGACGCCGCGCTGATCGGTGGCGGGGCAAGCAGCGTCGTTGCCGTGGCCGATCGCTGGGCTCCCGGCGAGCAGCGCGTGCGTCTTGGTGAGGCCGCCGTTCATCGCCAACGGTCCGAGCTTGGGATCGGCCACGTTCACCTGGTCGCCCGACGCCGTGAGCGCACACGTGTTCCCGGGGCTTTCGAGGTTGCCACCCAGCGATGTGGTGACGTTGTACGGATCGGTGACGCAGTCACCGTCGATGATCGTGTTGGAAAGCTTCACGATGGCCGGGCCATCGATGCCGCCGTAGAGCGAGTTGTCGATGGTCAGCCCCGAGTTTCCAGTGAGCGTCACGTTGGTCATGTCGAAAAGCGAGCTGACCGTCTGAATCCCGCCGGTGCCGTTCGTGCTGATCGTCGAGTTGCGGATCGTGGCGCGGGTACCCAGCGATACGACTCCGCCTCCGGAGTTTCCGGAAACGGTGGAACGTTCCAGGGAAAGGTCGCCTGCGTAGCAGTCGAGGCCGTAACAGAGGGCGAGGATGCCGACGGCAGCGTTGTTCTCGATGGTGGTGTCGGTGAGCGCAGCGTCGGCACTCACCGTGAGCAGCCCGGCGCCGACGTAGAACCCTCCGGTCGGGACGGTCGAGGTGTTGTTTCGTATGGTCGACTGGACGATCGAGAGAATGCCCCAGTTCTCCACGACCCCGCCGGGCCCGCTCGTGACGGTGTTGTTCTCGACGAGGACTCGGGTCAGGGTGAGATCGCCCCCGTTCAGGATCCCCCCGTGCGGGTTGTTGCGCACCGTCGAGTCGGTGATCGACATCACGCCGTCGTTTCTGACGCCGATGTCCTGATTCGACTCGACGACGACGTTCGTGAGGCTGACATTCGATGGCGACGACGCCGCCAGAGCCTGCATGGTGCCACCACGAAGCGTGAGCCCCGTCAGCGTGACCGCCGCGCCGCTGACGACGTGCACGACTCGATCGATCGCGTTGCCATCGACCACCGTCGAACCCGAGCCCGCGCCCTGAATGGTCGTCGCACCAAGCACATCCAGGTCGCCGGTCTCGGCCGCGTCTTCGCCCCCGCCGCCAATCGTGAGCGTGTACGTGCCTGCCGGCAGCACGATCGTGTCGAGGCCATGGCCCCCTGCCGGGCACGCGCCGACGGGCAGGTCCGTGTTGGCCGCGATCACCGCCTCACGGAGCGAGCACAGCAAATTCGTCGGTGTCGACGAGTTCTCGTCGGCCGTGGTCGTGACGTTGATCGTGGCCGCCGCAGCGAGCTCTGCGCCGAGCACGAGCGCGCATGCGAGCCCGGCCACTGCAACGCTCCAAGCTGACCGTGTGCCACCGCGCCTTTCGCACATTCGATTTCGATCGCGATCCATCGAGCCCCTCCCCGCACCGCGCCGCGGTGCTCGTGTCGTGAGGCCCAACGAGTACCGGCCGAGATTGGATCGAGCAATCCAATCTCGGCCGGCGTGCGCTCGCTTTTCGCGAGCTGCGATCCCAACGCTCAGCGCCGGGAGCGACGACGACGGCGCGCGAGCAGCAGCGCGAGCGGTGCCGCACCGGTAGCCTCGAGAGACGCGCCGCAACCGGTGTTGTACTCGTAGCTCCCCACGTCGCAGTGCCCACCCGCCGGCGCGGGCCGCGTGACGCCGCGCTGATCGGTGGCGGGGCAAGCGGCGTCGTTGCCGTGGCCGATCGCTGGGCTCCCCGCGAGCAGCGCGTGCGTCTTCGTGAGCCCACCGTTCATCGCCAGCGGTCCGATCTTGGGATCGGCCACGTTCACCTGGTCGCCCCCCGCGGTGAGCGCGCACGTATTCCCGGGGCTTTCGAGGTTCCCACCCAGCGATGTGGTGACGTTGTTGGGATCGGTGACGCAGTCACCGTCGATGATGGTGTTGGAGAGCTTCACGATGGCCGGGCCATAGAGGCCGCCGTAGAGGGAGTTGTCGATGGTCAGCCCCGAGTTTCCAGTGAGCGTCACGTTGGTCATGTCGAAAAGCGAGCTGACCGTCTGAATCCCGCCGGTGCCGTTCGTGCTGATCGTCGAGTTGCGGATCGTGGCGCGGGTACCCAGCGATACGACTCCGCCTCCGGAGTTTCCGGAAACGGTGGAACGTTCCAGGGAAAGGTCGCCTGCGTAGCAGTCGAGGCCGTAACAGAGGGCGAGGATGCCGACGGCAGCGTTGTTCTCGATGGTGGTGTCGGTGAGCGCAGCGTCGGCACTCACCGTGAGCAGCCCGGCGCCGACGTAGAACCCTCCGGTCGGGACGGTCGAGGTGTTGTTTCGTATGGTCGACTGGACGATCGAGAGAATGCCCCAGTTCTCCACGACCCCGCCGGGCCCGCTCGTGACGGTGTTGTTCTCGACGAGGACTCGGGTCAGGGTGAGATCGCCCCCGTTCAGGATCCCCCCGTGCGGGTTGTTGCGCACCGTCGAGTCGGTGATCGACATCACGCCGTCGTTTCTGACGCCGATGTCCTGATTCGACTCGACGACGACGTTCGTGAGGCTGACATTCGATGGCGACGACGCCGCCAGAGCCTGCATGGTGCCACCACGAAGCGTGAGCCCCGTCAGCGTGACCGCCGCGCCGCTGACGACGTGCACGACTCGATCGATCGCGTTGCCATCGACCACCGTCGAACCCGAGCCCGCGCCCTGAATGGTCGTCGCACCAAGCACATCCAGGTCGCCGGTCTCGGCCGCGTCTTCGCCCCCGCCGCCAATCGTGAGCGTGTACGTGCCTGCCGGCAGCACGATCGTGTCGAGGCCATGGCCCCCTGCCGGGCACGCGCCGACGGGCAGGTCCGTGTTGGCCGCGATCACCGCCTCACGGAGCGAGCACAGCAAATTCGTCGGTGTCGACGAGTTCTCGTCGGCCGTGGTCGTGACGTTGATCGTGGCCGCCGCAGCGAGCTCTGCGCCGAGCACGAGCGCGCATGCGAGCCCGGCCACTGCAACGCTCCAAGCTGACCGTGTGCCACCGCGCCTTTCGCACATTCGATTTCGATCGCGATCCATCGAGCCCCTCCCCGCACCGCGCCGCGGTGCTCGTGTCGTGAGGCCCAACGAGTACCGGCCGAGATTGGATCGAGCAATCCAATCTCGGCCGGCGTGCGCTCGCTTTTCGCGAGCTGCGATCCCAACGCTCAGCGCCGGGAGCGACGACGACGGCGCGCGAGCAGCAGCGCGAGCGGTGCCGCACCGGTAGCCTCGAGAGACGCGCCGCAACCGGTGTTGTACTCGTAGCTCCCCACGTCGCAGTGCCCACCCGCCGGCGCGGGCCGCGTGACGCCGCGCTGATCGGTGGCGGGGCAAGCGGCGTCGTTGCCGTGGCCGATCGCTGGGCTCCCCGCGAGCAGCGCGTGCGTCTTCGTGAGCCCACCGTTCATCGCCAGCGGTCCGATCTTGGGATCGGCCACGTTCACCTGGTCGCCAGGGCCGTTGAAGCCACAGGTGTTTCCTGGGCTTTCGAGGTTGCCGCCCTGCTGGCTAGCTCCTCCTACGCAGAGACCTACGGCCAATGTGTTGGTCATGACGACGTTTCCGAAGGTAACCGCCGAGTTCGGCCCGCCAGCCACGATGGTGGTGCTCTCGACGGAGACGCTGCACGACGAGTCGCTGTACGCGCCGACGACGGAATTGCCGCTGATCGTCGAGTTTCGAATCGTCGCACTGCCACAGGTGACACCCATTCCTTGGGACCAGAGGTACGCGGCGACTCCGAACTGACCATTGTTCGTGATGGTCGATCGCTCGATCGTCGCGAGTCCCGGGCCGGCACCGATGCCATCGCCGGAATTTCCATCGACGCTCGAATCCTCGAGCGTGGCGCTGGCGAAGTAGAGCGCGATACCGGTGCCGGCGCTCGCCGATACCGTCGTGCGTCGAATCGCGGCGTTGGCGCCGCCGACGAGCAGGATCGCACCGCTTCCGCCAGGATTCGCCGTCACCACGGAATCCTCGAGCGTGAGCTCGCATTGCGTGCAATCGAATCCGCCGCCGGGTGGGAGCGGGCTCGTGAAGAACTGCCCCTCGACGCTGATCGCCGAGGTCGTGACCAACTGCCCGGCGGAGACGGACCCGCCGCGGAGGGTGATCCCTCGCAGCGTGAGCGCCACGTGTGACACCGGCACTTCGATGATGCGATCCAATGCATGAGCGTCGATGATGGTGCTCGTCGCACCGGCGCCCACGATCTCGAGCGACTCGCGAACGTCGAGATCCCCCGTTTCCGACGCGTCCTCGCCCTGGCCACCGATCGAAAAGCCGTACGTACCCGCAGGCAGCACGATCGTGTCGAGCCCGTGGCCCCCTGCCGGGCACGCGCCGACCGGCAGGTTCGAATTCGCTGCGATCACCGCCTCACGCAGCGAGCACTGCAAGTCCACCGGCGACGACGAGTTCGTGTCGGCCGTGGTCGTGACGTTGATCGTGGCCGCTTCCGAGGCCCCGGTCAGCACCAGCGCGAACACGAGTGCGGTCGGGACGACCCCCACGCCATGCCAGCGAAACACACCGCGAACCTCTCCCCGCTCGCCTCGACGCATCTCAATCCCCTCCGCTCTTCCATCGCCCGGCATGGGCGCACGTGGGCGTGAGCGTGCCCAGCAAGATTGGAGCGTGCATTCCGATCTCGGCGCGCACGCGAAGCACGCGGGAGTTGTGCGCGGCGCGCCCCGCGTGGAACATGGAGCGATGCACAAGCCCAGCGACGACGCGATGGACGACGATTCCTTCGAGCCCGCCCGACTGCCCACCGATCCCGACGAGCTCCCGCGCGGCGTGAACCCACCGCGGCAACGCCGCAGTCAGGACACCATCGAGCGGATCGTGGCTGCGGCGACCCAGCTACTCGACGGGCGATCGTTCGACGAGATCCCGGTTCTCGAGATCGTCGAGCAAGCGGGCGTGTCGACCAGCTCGTTCTACGCCCGCTTCCCGAACAAGGCGGTGCTGCTCACGTACCTACACGAGCGCCACCTGCGCACCATGCGGGCGGCTGCCGACGATGCGATCGCCAATCACGTCTGGGATGCGATGTCGGTGAGTGACATCGTGCGCATGCTCGTGACCATCTACCTCACGCACCGCCGCGCCAAGGAACCGCTGCTGCGCACGTTCATGCACGCAGCCCTGGAAGATCCGAGCTACCTCGCGCGGCGCTCGGCGTCGGATCAGTACGTGATCGGCGTGATCGCCGACTACCTCGAGACGCGCCTCGCCAAGGAGGGCATTTCGCTCGATTTCGAGCGCATCGCGCTGGTGGTGCTGGTGATCACGTCGGCCATCAGGGACGCCACCAACGCGCCCGAGCAGTTCGCCGCGCGCTTTCGGCTGCGCGATGACGCCCTGGTGAACGGGCTCACCGCGATCGCGTGCGCGCACTTCGGCGTGCAGAACGAAAGCTCCCGCCACGCCTGACGGATGCGCGGCGGGAGCTGGCCGCGTCAGCCCTTCGCGAGCGCCGCGAGTCGCTCGATCGACGGAGCGAAGAAATAGGCACCCGAAACCGGCCGCGTGAACTCCATCAGCCGGTCGTGGTGTCCATCGCCGCTGGTGCCGTACATGCGTGTGAGCATCGCGTCGAAGGTGGAGCGCACCCGACAATAGGCGATGAACAGCAGCCCCGCCTCGCTGGTGTTGCCGTACGGGAAGCTGTGGCGAAGGATCTGAAGTTCCTCGCCGTCTTTCTCGATCACGGTGCGGCTGATGTGCGCGGTCACGGGGCGGACCGCGTCGTCGAGCTCCTGACTATCCGGCTTGGTGCGGCCGACGATGCGCTCCTGCTCGGCGACAGCGAGCCCCGCCCAGCGCGCCAGATCGTGCACGTAGCGCTGAACCAGCACGTAGCTGCCACCGGCGAAGGCCGGGTCCTCCGCGCCGATGAGCGCCGCTCCCGGCCGATCGTCGCCTTCCGGGTTCTCGGTGCCGTCGATGAAGCCGGTCAGGTCCCTGCCGTCCAGGTAGCGAAAGCCCGCAACCTCTTCACGCACCGTCACCATCGCCCCCAGCGCGTCACGCACCCGCCGAGCCAGCTCGTACGTGGAGTCGGGACGATTGCCGTAGACGTGGAGCAACACGTCGCCGCCCGTGGCCGGCGCAACCAGCGGACCCGCCCCGATGGGTTGGAACGACGCCAGCTCGCGCGGGCGGGCCGTCGGCGACACTCGATCCCACAGCTCCGCGCCGACCGAGACGACCGAGCGCAGCCCCTCGTCGCGGGTCAACGCAGCGACTTCGGCGGCGACCTCCGGTACGCGCGCCAGCTTGGCGACGATGCGCCGCGCGTCCGCAGCGAGATCGCTTGCGGCTAGCACCAGAAAATGTGCTGTCGGGCCGGGGACGGGGAGGATGCCTTGCTGGGGCGTGCTCATGTCCAAGCTCCTCGCGGCATTGCCGCGCTCGCATGCCTGACGCCGCTATCTGTCGCGAGCGCGCGGCCTACGGCAAGTCGCCCGACTTCGGAGGGCTGCGGGAAACCGAGCGAGGGTCGGCCCGAATGCCGCGTCAGCCCGGTGCTGCCGCGGCGCACATCTCGGCCAGCTCGGTGAGCGAAGCGGCCACTGCGCGATTGGCCGCAGCGACACCACCGACCGGATCCTCGCTCGGCGCTCGCGCCACGGCCTCGATCTCACGGGTGGCGAGCACACGCCGCCCAGCGGTATCGACGAGCTGGGCTCGTAGGGTGAACCGGACGACGCTCGGGTGAACCGAGAAATCCTGAAGCAAGCGCACGATCTCGGTGTCGAGCCTGACCTCCGCGGCCACGCTGCTGGGCGCCGCGACCACGGCGCTATAGCGCCCTGCCCCTTCCAGCGCGCGCACCAAGAGCGGCGCGAGCATGCGCGCCGGCGTGTCCACCCACTGGTGCCGCGCGAAGTACGCGAGCGCGTAGGGATCCGTCACGTACGCCATGCGCGGGCTGTCGAAGCCCGGCCCCGCGCGCGGGACGTTGACCAGCAACGTGCGCGCGCCGGCCGAGGGCGGCAGCGTCGCCCGCACCTCGATCGTCGGCGTCAACGCGAAGAGCTCGGGGAGCGGATTGCGGCTCGGGCTCAAGAGCGTGCAGCCTGCGCCCATCACGAGCGCCAGGGCCACGATCCACGCGGCTAACGCGAGCGCGCGTCCACGATCCGCGTTGCGAACGGCGGTCACGTCATTCTCCCGGTCCCAGCGCCAACGGCGGTGCGCCGCGGATGAGCATGCTCGGATCGGTTTCGAGGCGCTCGACGATGCGGGTCAGCGAGGCGGTCAGCTCGCGCGTCTCCGCCACCAGCCTGCCCAGCTCCGGCAGCGACTGGCTGCCGAAGTCGCGCAGCTCGCCGCTGGTGAGATCGACGGCGCGCTCGGCGCTCTCCATCGCGCTGCGGGCGCTCGCCCCGGCCCGCGCCACCTCGTTGGCCATGCGCTCGACGGCGTCTGCACTCTCGCGGATGCGGCCCACGACCTCGCGCAGCTCGGCGCTCACCGCCGCGGTGTTCTCGAGGGTCTGCGCGGCACCCACGACACCGCGGTCGATCACGTCCTGGCGCTCGGCGAGGGTGTGGGTGATGCGCTCGATGTCGGCGAGGGAACGCTTGAGCGACTGGCGGTTCCCTTCGTCGAGGAGCGCGTTCAGGCTCTCCGAGCTCTGCTCGAGCCGCGTGAGCAGTGTGGTGGCACCGCTCGCGAGCTGCGTCATCTTCGACGGCTCGCTGCGGATCACCGGGTATCGCTCGCCTGCTTGGGCACGAAGCGGCGGTGCATCGCGGGAGCCACCGGTGAGATCGAGATAAGCGATCCCCGTGAGGCCCTGGGTCGAGAGCACCGCGATCGAATCCACTTTCACGGGCGTGCCGCGCACGATCTCGACCAGCAAGCGCACCCGCTCCGGGCTCACCGGATCGAGCCCGATCTCGCGAACCGCGCCGATCTCGACCCCGCGATAGCGCACCGGCGCGTTCACGTTCAGCCCCGCCACCGACTCGGTCATGTACACGTCGTAACGCTCGTACGCCACGCGATAGCGCTTTCCCGAGCCGAGCCACAAGACTCCGGCGATGATCGCCGCCGACAGAATCAGCACGAAGGCGCCGACGATGGTGAAGCTCACCTTCGTTTCCACGACTGGTCCCAAGCCGAGCGCCCGCGCGGGCCGTAGAAGTACTCGCGCAGCACCGGATGATCGGATTTCGAGAGCTCTTGCATGGTTCCCACGCCCAGCACTCGCCCTTCCGCCATGAAGGCCACCCGATCCGCAACGCTCCACAAGAGATCGAGATCGTGGGTGATGACCATCAGCGTCAGGCCCAAGTTGTCGCGCAAGCCGCGTACCAACTCGTCGAAGCCGGTGGCCGAGAGCGGATCGAGGCCGGCGGTGGGCTCGTCCAGGAACAAGAGCTCGGGATCGAGCGCCATCGCCCGCGCCAGCGCCGCGCGCTTGCGCATGCCGCCGGAGAGCTCCGCCGGGTACTTGGCGCCGGCCTCGGCCGGAAGCCCGGCGAGGGCGATCTTCACCGCCGCCAGCTCGTCGACGAACCGATCGTCGAGATGCTCGTGCTCGCGGATCGGCAGCCCCACGTTCTCGGACACCGTGAGCGAGCTGAAGAGCGCCCCACGCTCGAACATCACTCCGAAGCGGCGCCTGAGCGGCATTGCCGCCTCGTCGCTCAGCCCAGCCAGCTCCTGGCCGAGAACGCGGATGGAGCCGGAAACTGGGCGCTCGAGGACGATCATCTCGCGCAAGAGCGTCGATTTGCCGCAGCCGCTGGCACCGGCGAGCGCGAAGATCTCGCCGCGCCGAACGTCGAGGCTCACGTCGCGGTGCACCACCTGGGCGCCGAAGCGGGTGCACACGTTGCGCACTTCGATGACGTGCTCGACCGCCATGGTCAGATCCCCAGGAAGCTGAACGCCACCGAGAACGCCGCGTCGGCGACGATCACCAGGAAGATCGATTGCACCACGCTCACGGTGGTCTTCTGGCCGACACTCTCGGCATCGCCGCTCACCTGAAACCCCTGGTAGCAGCCCACCACGGCGATGATCGCGGCGAACACCGGCGCCTTGCCGATGCCGACCAGGTAGTCGGAGAGGTCGATGGCGTGCTCGAAGCGGTCCAGGAAATCGCCGAAGCCCACGCTCAACGACGTCTTCGCCATGATCATGCCGCCCACCACCGCCAGCGCATCCGCATAGACCACCAGGAGCGGCAGCGCGATCGCCAGTGCGATGAGCTTGGGCAGCACCAAGAGATCGAAGGGCGGGATACCGACGGTGCGCAGTGCGTCGACCTCCTCGGTCACCTTCATGGTTCCGATCTGAGCCGCGTACGCCGAGCCCGAGCGTCCAGCGACGATGATCGCCGTGAGCAAGGGCGAGAGCTCGCGCAGCATCGCGAGCCCCACCAGGTCGGCGACGAAGATGTTGGCGCCGTAGCGTTCGAGCTGGGTGGCGCCCTGATAAGCGATCACGATCCCCATCAGAAACGAGAGCAACCCGGTGATGGGCAGGGCGCGGAACCCGGCACTTTCGATGTTGTGGAGCACCGCACGCCAGCGAAGGCGACGAGGCCGGACCCGGGCCGCGGCACACGCGCTCTGGCCCACGAAGGTCACGATCCCGGCCAGCTCGGTGGCGGCTTGCCAAGCCCTTCGGCCAACCCGAGCGACCCACGACGGCGCGACGGCGGTCACACGGCGCACGCTGGTGCCGGCTCGCGCCCGCACCATGCACAGCAAGGCCTGGTGATCGGCGCGCAGGCCGACCCACTCGGGAACGCGCGGCTCGGGAATCAGCGTCTCGATGCGTGACGCGATGAGCCACGCACCCGCGGTGTCGAGCGCGTCGAGACCTGCGACGTCGATCGTCAGCGTGTCGCCGGGCGGCCAGTGAAACGCGGCGAGCTCTCGCTCGACGGGGGCGAGGTGATGAACGGTCCACGCGCCGCCGAGATGGACCGTGCGACCCACGACGACGAGCCGCGCCGCGGGCTCGGGCCGCGCGGAAGCGACGAACGGCATCGTCGATCTCCCACGCTCGACCCCGTCATTGCCGCGCGATACCCGGGGGTAGGTCGCCGATGGTGCGGCACCGCGCCAGCGCTTCCGCGCGAATCCGCTGGCATTCCTCGACCAGACGGTTGACGGCGCCGCCGT
Source organism: uncultured bacterium (assembly GCA_964447125.1). Lineage (GTDB taxonomy): Bacteria > JADJOY01 > JADJOY01 > JADJOY01 > JADJOY01 > JADJOY01. The sequence goes on from CAYUSL010000057.1 coordinate 16,448, forward strand.
GCGCGCAAACCCGGTCGACCTCTTTGAGCGGCAGATACGGGAACGAGTGGGCCGACTCGGGATCGATCCGCGCCGACTCCACGAGTTGCCGCCGAAGTGCGGCGATCTCGAGCGCCGTGATGCGCGCGGATGCACCGGAACCATGGGTGAGGTGGGCGCAGAGTTGGAGCACGCGATCGGCGCGCGTGAGCACCTCGTCGAGCACCAGCTCGAGGAAGGGCAGCGCGATGCTGCCGTCGACGCGCTGCGTGGCCCAGAGCGGTACGGTGTCGAGCTCGGCGAGGTCGATTCCGGCGGCGATGCGTTGGGTGCGGAGCGTTTCCATGGGCAGGCGGGGATCACGCGCACGTTTCACGCCCAGTGCCAGCAGATCCCGCAGATAGCGCAGCGGGCTGAGATCGATCGCCAGGACTTCCTCACCCCACTGCTCCGCGTGCTCGCGACTGCCGCGCTGCGGCGCACATGCCGGTGCCGCCACGATCTGTCCGCCGACGGCACGCTTGGTGGCCAGCTCGTCAGCGGCTGATCCTGACGGCACTTCGCCTTGAGCCCGGCTCACAGCTTTCACCCCACCGACGTTTTCGATCATGCCCGTCTCCGCCCAGATCGAGCTTGCCCCGCGCGCCCTCGGCTTCGGCGAGCTCGGCGCGGAGCACCAGGGGGAGCGCAAACCGCGTGCCCGGATCGGGCCTTGCGGCGCATTGCGAGCGCGCCTTCGCGACGGCGAAGAAATCGCGAGCTAGTCGCGGATTTTCCCTTGGCGACCCACGGCGGTGCGGTAACGGCGCAAAGCGGGCCGGCACCAAGCTGGCTCGCGCTGTGGAACGTAGGTCACCGAACCGTGACGCCATACGTGCTCGCCATCGGCACGCGCGAGGGTACGGCGTTACCCCCGCCTCAGGGCTGCGGCTTGCGACGCGCGCCGCGTGTGGGCAGCGCTTCCAGCGGATTCTCGGGCCACGAATGTTTCGGGTAGCGTCCACGCAGCTCCTTGCGAACCGCGGAGTACGAGCCCGCCCAGAACCCAGCGAGGTCGCGGGTCACCTGCACCGGCCGGTGCGCTGGCGAAAGCAACCTGAACGTGAGCGGAACCCGGCCGCCCCCGAGTCGCGGTGAAGCGGTGCAGCCGAAGAGCTCCTGCAAGCGGATCGCGACGCTGGGTGCCGCCGGGTCGGCGTAGTCGATGGCGATCTTCGAGCCCGTGGGCGCTTCAAATCGCTCCGGTGCCAGCTCGTCGAGAAGCCGGCGTTGGCGACCGTCGACGCGTGTGAGCAGCGCCGCCGCCAGGTCCAGCCGCGCGAGCTCGGTCTCGCGTGTGATTCCGTGGAGGTGAGGCCCCAGCCACTCGTCGAGGGACGCGAGCAACGCTGCGTCGGACACGTCCGGCCACGACGCCGGATCGAGGGCGTGCAGAAACACGAGCCGCTCCCTGAGCCGCTGCGCGTGCTCCGACCACGGCAGGCTCGCGATGCCGCGACTCGCGAGCCGCTCGATCCAGATCGCACGAGCCGTCGCGAAGTCCACCAGACGCGTGGGACGCGACGCGAGCACCAGCGCCGCGTAACGCTCGACCTCGCGCGCCACCACCCCACCGACCCCCTCGTCCCAGGTCACCTCGGTGGCGGCGCGAACGCGCTCGCCCGCGACGGCGCGGAGCTCCTCAGCGGTGAGCGGCAGAGCCAAGCGAATCCGCGCCTCGGCGCCGCTATCGTCGAGATCGGCCACCACCAGATACTCCTGGCGGGCGAGCGGCTGCGCGCCGTCGAGGGTCGCGCCGCGCCCTTGCGCCAGCAGGAATCGCCCGGGCTGGCCGGCGCGGCGCTGAGCGATCCGATCGGGGTAGGCGTACGCCAACACCACGGCTGCGGTGTTCGCGTCGGCGCGCTCGTGGCGGGGGACGTCGAGGCGCCGCCGCCACTCGTCCGCCTCCGAGCGAGCGCGACGAATCGCGCCGCGATCGACGGCGAGCCCCTCGCCGCCGCCTCGAAGGGCCTCGAGCCGCAGCCTGAGATCGACATCGACGGCGGCACCGCCGCGCGCCACATCCCGGTCGCCGAGAAGCGGAATGAGGTCCGCGGCCGTGGCTAACTGACCGGCGCGACGCGCCATCAGCGCCATGTGCGCGAGGCGCGGATGGAGACCCAGCGCCGCCATTGCGCGCCCGTGCGACGTTGGGTTGCCGCCGGCGTCGATCGCACCGAGCTCGGCGAGCAAGCTGCGCGCGGCGACGAGATGAGCCACCGGCGGTACGTCGAGCCAGCCCATCCGCTCCGGCTCGCGCACGCCCGCCACCGCCAGATCGAGCACCAGCGGCGTGAGATCGGCGCTCACGATCTCGGGCGAGGCGAACGGCACGAGCGTCGTCTCCTCGGCCTCGGACCAGAGCCGGTAGCACACACCGGGCTCGGTGCGACCGGCGCGCCCGCGGCGCTGATCCGCCGCGGCGCGGCTCACGCGGGTGGTCTCGAGGTGGCCCATGCCGGTGCGCGGCGAGAAGCGCGCCACACGCGCCAGCCCTGCATCGATCACCACCCGCACGCCCTCGATCGTGAGACTGGTTTCGGCGATCGAGGTCGCGAGCACCACCTTGCGCTCGCCGGGCGGTGCGGGGGCGATGGCAGCGTCCTGCGCGCCACCCTCCAGCATCCCGTGCAGGGCGTGCACGCGGAGCTGCGGTACCGGCGGAGGCTCGAGGCGCTCCGCGACGTGCCGGATCTCGCGCGCCCCAGGCAGAAAGACCAGCACGTCCCCCGGCTCGCTGGAGAGTGCCTCCCGGATCACGGCAGCCACGGCATCGGCGAGGCGACCACCCCGCGGCAGGGGGCGGTAGCGCGTCTCCACGGGGAACACCCGGCCCGGACAGTCGATCACCGGCGCCCCACCCAGCGTCGCGGCAACGGCCGCACCGTCGAGGGTGGCGGACATCACCAGCAACGCCAGATCGGGGCGCAACGCCGCCCGGGTCTCGAGGGCCAGCGCCAGCCCCAGATCGCCGTGAACGCTGCGCTCGTGGAACTCGTCGAAGATCACCAGGCCGACACCGGCGAGGCTCGGGTCGTCGAGGAGCATGCGGGTGAGCACGCCCTCGGTCACCACCTCGATCCGGGTGCGGGCGCTCACTCGCGTGTCGAAACGGACCCGATGCCCGACCAGCCCGCCCACCTCGTCGCGCAGCATCCACGCCATGCGCCGCGCCGCCGCACGCGCCGCCAGCCGGCGCGGCTCGAGCATCACGATCTTCTGGCCTGCGAGCCACGGCTCGTCGAGAAGCGCGAGCGGCACGAGTGTCGTCTTCCCCGCTCCCGGCTCGGCGCGCAGCACCGCCGTGCTGTGAGCCGCGAGCGCAGCGCGCAGCGCGGGCACCACCGATCGTACGGGCAGATCGAGGTCGCGAAGCCGTTGCGACTCGCTCGTGATCGTCACCAGCACGGTCTACCGCAAAACGAACGACGCCCCGGACGAAAGCCGCCCGGGGCGTCGCGAGACGAAGAAACGAGGATCAGGAGGCCGGCGTGGTGGAGAAGTCGAAACCGTACTCGGGGCTCGGCGTCGTGCCGTTGCCGTACTTGATCAGGTCCACGTGGCTGTGACCATCGGCGGCGATTCGCACTTTCATGAAGTGGTGGAAGACGCCGTAGTCGGGTGGATTGTCCTCGACCGTTCCGATCTCGGCGCCGGCGCCTCCGGTGACCACGTAGTGGACACCGTTGGCGAACGAATGCTCGAAATCGTGGATGTGGCCGAAGAACGCGATCCGCACCTGGTAGGCCTCGAGCAAGTTGATGAGCTCGGCGCTGCCCGGAAACGAAGCGATGCCGCTCAGGATGCCCGCGCGGTTCGGCGTGTACACGTCGTCACCGGGGATCACCGCGCCCGCAGTCACCGAGGTTTCGACCGCGCCAGTGGGGAGCGTGGGAGGCACGTGCATGAACGTGTACTTGTCGGGGTGCGTGGGGTCGTCGAGCAGGCTCTCCAGCCACGCGAGCTGCGCCGTGGTGAGGCCGTAGGCGCTGGGATTCGAGTTGTCGAGATAGATGAAGCGGCTCGAACCGTAGTCGAAGTAGAAGTC
>CAYUSL010000058.1:0-20466 GCA_964447125.1 uncultured bacterium
TCGCGACGAGCGAGCAGAAGAATGTCGCGACTTCTGGCGTCTCGACACAGCGTTCACGAATGGATCGGGCTAATCGAGATCGAGATAGATCGGGCGGTGGTCGGAAACGCGATACAGGTTCGGCACCGCGTGTGGCGGTGTGCCGATCCCGGGAATGATCGTCGGGCCGTCGCTGTGCATCCAGCCGGGATCGGCGATCGTGGGATCGCGGTCGAAGGCGTAGATCCGCGCTTGCCCGGATACCCGCGCGGTGAGGCGCGGGGACGTGAACACGTGATCGAGCACCGAGCGATCGAGGTAGCTCGACCAGAGGTCCGCATCGTCGGCACCGGCTTCAGGTGCCGGATCGAGCGCGGGCTCGTGCCAATGCCAGCTCGTCATCGCTCCTTCCCGAAGTGGCTCGAGCGACGCGCGTCCCCGCGGCTCGTTGAAGTCGCCGAGGAGCGCGGCGTCCGCGGTGGGCAATCCGACGAAGGTTCCGTCGGCGTCGAATCCTTCCATCCACGCCGCGATGGCATGGGTCTCGCGCATGCGCTTGGGCGCACCGGGGTCGTCCACGTCCGGATGCGGCGCTGCGCCAGAAGACCTGAGATGCACTCCGATGACCGTGAGGGGTTGCGTCGACGCCTGCTCGACGAGCTCGAGCACGACGCTTCTGCCTGCCGGACTCGGCAGCTTGTGGCGACGCACCAGCGCCAGGGTGCGCTCGTCGAACGCCATCGCGACCTTGAGGATCTGGGCGCTTCCCGCGCTGGCGAGCCATTTCCCGCCGTCGTCGCGAAGGCGGTAACGGCGGCCGGTGCGCTCGCCGGCTCTCGCGAGCACGCGTTCGAGCGCCGCGAGATCGAGCACCTCGGGAAGCACCAGCACGTCGGCGTCGAGCCGCGCCACGACCCGAGTGACGAGCTCGAGATCCTCGGCGCTGCGTGCGATTCGATGTGGAGCATGCGCCGGAAAGAAGAAGAGGTTGAAGCTCGCGAGGCGCATGACAGGAGTGTTGGCCGCGCACCGATCCGCGACAAGAGCCGCAAGCACGAATCCCGAAATCGGGTCGTGGGTCAGTTTCGTGCTGAACCCCTTACAGGCGTGAGGGGCTGGGGGCACGTCGAAGGGCGCTCCGCGGCCACGCATCCCGAGTCGCGATTGTGGGCAGTGAGCCCCAAACGCGTGGCCGCGGCGCAGGCGAGCCTCAGGTTCCACGGAGTCGAGCGCGGGCGAGCCGTGCCCGCCGACGAGTCCCCAGACCCTCGCGACTGCACTGGCGCGTTCTTGGGAAACTGACCCACGATCCGGGATCGGGCATGGGTGGCGCCATGTGCCGATTCCGCGGTAGAGAACGCGCCCGGGGAGAACAGATCGCATGAACCAGACGAAGGCGTGGCAACCGCGGTACCGCCGTTTTGGAGTGCCAGCGCTCCTGGTGGCCCTCGCCTGCGTCGTGGGCGGGTGCAGCAGCAGCGACGGCGACACGGGCCACGCGAGCTACGGCCGACTCCGCGTTCGGGATGGCTGGTTCGTGGACCCCGCCGGTCGCGTAGTGCTTCTCCACGGGGTCAACGTCGTCGACAAGCGCCCACCCTATCTGCCGTCCTCCGACGAGCTGAACGACGCCGATGCCGACGCAATGCGCGACCTCGGCTTCAACGTGGTGCGACTCGGGTTCATCTGGAAGGGGCTCGAGGCCGAGCCCGGTGTCGTCGACAGCGCGTATCTCTCTCGGTTCGTCGCATTGGTCCGGCTGCTCACGAGCCGGGGCCTCTACGTGCTCGTCGACGCCCACCAGGATCTTTGGAACGAGCGCTTCGGAGGCGAGGGTGCGCCCGACTGGGCCGTGTTCCAGCCCGCCAAGGACCCCGTCGCCTTCAACTGGGGGCTCAGCTATTTCCTGAACGCGCCCATCGGCAACGCCTTCGAGGATTTCTGGAACGATCGCGACGGCACACAGACGCGATTCATCGAATCCTGGAAGGAGGTTGCCCGCGCCTTCGCGCAGGACGACGGTGTCCTCGGCTACGACGTTCTCAACGAGCCGTGGACCACCGCGTCCTGGTTCGTGCCGCAGGAATCGACGACCACCGAGCCGTTCTACCGGCGCATCATCCCGGCGCTCCGCGAAGTGGACCCGGAGCGCACGGTGTTCTGGGCGCTGGCGCTGCCAGGGGTGGTCGGAATCTCGTCCGACCTGGGAGTGTTGGGCGAGGACAACCTCGCGCTCAGCTTCCACGTCTACTGCGCGACCAGCATCTTCCTGCGCATCTATCTGGACGACTATTGCGCGCAGGCAACGGCGCCGGCGTTCGACAAGAGCCGAGCCGCGCGTGATCACCAGTCGAGCGGCTGGCTCATGACCGAGTTCGGGGCCAGCGATTTCCAGGACGACATCGCCCGTCACGCCGACGTCGCCGACCAGAACCTGGTGGGATGGACCCATTGGGCGTGGAAGCGCTACGACGACCCGACGGGCGATGCCGACGAGGGCATCGTGGTCGGCGACACCGGTCCCATCGAGTACAAGCCCAAGATCCAGGTGCTCGAGCGGACGTACGCGCGCGCCATCGCGGGCGTGCCGAGCGTGATGCGATTCGATCCCGCGAGTGGCGACTTCGAGCTCGTGTACGCGCCAGATCCGTCGGCGCGTGCCGCCACCGAGATCTGGCTCCCGCTCGAACGCCACTATCCCGCGGGCTACGCCATCGAAGTGGAGGGAGGCAGCGCGCGCCCGTCGTCGCGCGAACCGCACATCCTCGCGGTGGAGGCCGCCACGGGCGCCACCGAGGTGCGTGTCACGATCCGGCGGGCTTCCGGAAGCTGATGATGTAGCCCTGCACGGGGCAGTCAGCACCGTATTGGATCGCACCGAGGTACGCCACCGGTTCGAGCCCCTGCGCGCGGCCTTCGTCGAGCATGCGTTCCAGCGGAACCACGAAGCGACCCGCAGGCAATCGGATGTTCTCGGGGATGTCGTCGGGAAATCCGGGGCGCTGCTCGACACATTCCAGGTAGAAGTATCCGCCCGGCTTGAGCGCGCGAGCGGCGTTCTCGAGCAGGCGGGCCTTGGTCGCATCCGGACAGTGCGGGAAGCACGACACGCTCCACGCCAGATCGATCCCGCGCTCGGGCAGCACGGTGCGGATGCCGGCCTCGTGGAGTGCGCGCTGGTTCACCTCCGAGACTTCGATGGCGTACTTGGCCACGTTCGTCGGTAGCGACTTGAGCAGGCGCGCCCGTCCGGGACCGATGTCCAAGACGGCGTGCGCTGCTTCCAGCCGGTCGGCGAAGCCGTCGCCCACACGCGACAAGTACGCGAGGAAGTATTCGGGTGGATGGGGCGCCACCCATTCGGCGCGATCGTTCGCGAACACGTCGTTCCAGAAGCCCTGCATTTCCATGGGCAACCTCCTGCCGGCGTCAGGCGGCCTCGAGGCAGCGCGCCAGGTCGAGCGCGGCGTCCATCTCGATCGCGGGGTAGCCCGGCTCCAAGCGCTCGAGCGCATCGTGGACGACCCGCGACGCGAGGCTCTCGGCCAGGCCATCCGCGCCATTCGAGATGACGGCCGGCATCGCGGGAGCCACCGCATCCAGGGGAACTGGCTCGCCGAGCCCGAAATCGGGCAGGGGTTGCGAAGGCCTCCACGCCACGAATCCCGCAGGCTCGAACGCCGCCTTGAAGTCCTGCCTCCGGAACGAGCGCAGGCCGGTACGATCGAGAAGCAACGTGCCCTCGGCCGCAGCTTCCACGACGCAGAGCAAGGGATGATCCTCGACACGCTCGACACCGAGCGCGAGCCGGCGTTGGCCGCGGGCGACGGAATCGAGCGCGGCGGCGAGGACGGCGACGTCGAGGTGCGGACGGCGTGTGTCCAGCACCGCCCGCACGCGTGCCCCCGCATGCCAGTCGCGATCATGCCCGAGGGCCCGCGCCACGCCGAAGAGCCCGCGCGCTCGCGCTGAAGCGCCGCCGATCCCACTCGCCGTTTCGCCGACGAGTGGGCGCAAGTCTCCGAGCAGCGCGGCGAGCCTTCGCCCCCAACCGCGCCAATCGCCTTCGGGTGCGTCGTCGCCGAGCAGGCGTGGATCCGGGATCGCCACGGCCACAGGCACGCGGGGCAGCACGTCGCTGCGAAGCGACGACGTGAATGGAGCGGGCACCTGACCGGCGAGGACGGCGCGCGCCGCCGCCAGATGCACCGGCTCGTCGACGTCGATGCTCGCGGCGCCGCGAATCTTCTCGCCGAGCCAACCGCCGCGTACCCAGCCCGTGCGCTCGGAGCGCGGGTTGCGCCACTCGACGTTCATCGAGCCGGAGGCACGGAACACCTCCACGCGACCGTCCGCGACGGCATCGCGGATTGGACCGTGGAGGACGGGGTGCAGCGCGCCATCGACGACTTCCAGCCACTCCTCGGACCGGCCACGCAGGCGTGTCCAGGTCGAGACCGTGTCGCCGCGACTGCGGATCAAGCGCTCGACCCCCTCGTCGATCCAGGTCGGATCGCGAAACGGGTAGGTCGGCATCAGGTTGACGAGGATGTCGACGCGCCGGCCGAGCTGCCCGCGGATCACATCGAGGGTCCAGAGCAGCGCACCCTCCAGCGACGCTGCGTCGCCGGCGAGATTCGTGGGGCGAAGTGCAGGAACGAGCGCGCCCGCAGCGCGCGCGACGTCGGCGATCTCGGCATCGTCGGTACTGACCACCACGGTGCGCACCCGGCGCGCCGCGAGCGCAGTACGAATGGTGTGGACCAAGAGCGGCTCGCCTCCCAAGTCGGCGAGCGCCTTGCGTGGAACGCCCTTCGATCCTCCCCGAGCGGGGATGACGGCGGCGACGTCGAAGGGGCCGACGGGGCGGCCGAGCTCTGCGAGGGTGGGGTACATGGCGTCGTCCGCAGGGCTCACACCGCAGCGGCGGCCGCGGTGAAGGTGTCGACGATGCGCCCACGGTGACCGGTGGCGAACGCTCGGCTGATGTCCGCGAGCAGCTCGTCCGGCAGCGTGCGGTAGCTCTGGCGCAGCAGCACGAAGTAGGTGCCGCCCTGGAGCTTCCAGTAGGGCCATTCGCCGATCGCCTCGAACGCGTCCTCGCAGGGCGCCAGCGAGTCGAGACGGAACACGGCGTCCTTGTCGAAGGTGAAGACCGCACCGTCGGCGCCGCGCGCGTAGTTGATGGTGGCGGCGTCGAGGTCGAAGTAGCCGCGGGCGGCGAGGTAGCGCTGCCGCGCACAATGAGCGCGGAACACCTCGCGCTCGGCCTCGAAGTAGCGAAACGGCACGAGGTTCGGCAGAAACCGCTCTACCCAACCGCGGAAGCGTCCGTCCTCGACGACCCACGCCTCGATCGGGTTCGCGCACGGCGCGTTGCCGGCCACCTGCAACCGCTCCACGTAGTACTCGACGTGGGACGGCTCGAGGTCCACGAGCTTGACGAGCCGATCGTCGTGGCTGCGGTAGATCCTGTGCACCTTCGGATACCAATCCTCGGTGCGCGCGGCCCGCAGCACTTCGAGCTCGGGGAGCGCGCCGCGCTCGATCGTTCTCACCGCGAGCGCCTCTCGAAGAGCATCAGGTAGCGGTCGGGCGTGTAGGACACCGTGGGGGCGAAGTCGAGCAGCGCGAAGTGGCGCGACATGGCGTCGAAAAAGAGATCGCGATCGAACGCCACCCGCATCGGCTCTGGGATGGCCGCGAGCATGTCCTTGCACTCCATGCCGAGCGGCCCTTCGATGAGGACCAAACCGGTGGCGAGCCGCGCCAGCTTGTCGACCCACGTCCATCGGCCGCCGCATTCGCGGAACACGTAGTGGTGGACGTTGCCGATGAGCACCCGGTCGAAGCGTCCCTGAATGGCCAGGCGAGCGAAGCTCGTCGCCTCGAACTCCACGTTCTCGACGCCGAGGAAGTCCGCGATCCGCCGGCACAGCCAGACGCAGTGGGCGTCGGTGTCGAGTCCCACCACGCGTGCGAAACGAGCCGCGGCGTGGAGTGAGAAGAAGCCCTTGTTGCAGCCGACGTCGAGGAGCGTGGCCCCCCTGCCGAAGAACTGCGGCGAGAGCCGATTCATCAGCTCCAGCCGCTCGCGAAGCACCTGAGTGGGCTCGAGCGATTCGAGCCGATAGGTGTGCGTGGGAGGATAAGCCTGCGCGTCGAGAAGCGCCTGCAGCTCTTCCAGGGGACTCGTTTGTACCAGGGCAACCGCACTCATGCTGCACCTCGCAGCTCGGACCCGTTGGCGGCTGCCACCTCGGGCAGCGGCACCGCCGCGGTTTCGAAAGCGATCTTCGCGACGTTCCAGCGGCTGTGATAGAGACGGCCACCGTACGCGTAAGGATTGGCTCCGTGATCGAGCACCTGCTCGGTCACGCCGTGGTCGAGATGGCGGCGCAGCACCTGCCAGCCCTGCGCGCTGCCCGGAAACTGGGGATCGACGCGCTTGGCCTCGAAGTAGACCCAGCGCCCGTCCACCGTGGGATGACAGACCTCGTCGTAACCGTCGAATCGACGGATGAAGGGCAGTCCGTTGAGCCAGATCTCGCTGTCTTGGGTGTAGAAGAGGCCGTCCTCGCCGCGAAACGGTTGCTCCACGTAGCCGCGCGAAGGGAACGTCACGTCGCTGATGATGCGGCCGGCATCGCTGAACGTGAGAGCCCCCGCGAACACGTTGCCGAGGCGCAGGTGCGTCCCAGCGCGCACCAGTCGCGACGATTCGACGACCACGAGCTCGTCTTCGAGATGGAAGCGTGCTTCGCGGATCTCGGTGTGGTGCTGGTAGTCCACACCGGTGACCACCAGCGCGGTGTCGTTCGTCTGCGGACAGAAGTCCTCAAAGACGTTCAACAGTCCAGAGCTCGAACGCGTCATCGATTCTTCTCCGGTCGATTCTCAGATCGTCGAACGCGAACGCGCGACGGGCGTAGTGGTTCTGGTAGAGCGGGCTCGGGATGTAACCGTGCAGGACGATGATCTCGGTCTCGTCGTAGATGGGCGGGGTGTGCCAGACGACGATCGCGCGCTTGCCCACGCGGGCCAGCTCGCGGAAGATCGCCACCGCCACCTCTTCCGAGGGCACGTGCTCGAGCACCGACTTCGACATCGCGAAATCGAAGCTCCCGTCCGGGAAGGGGAGGCGCGTGGCGTCGGCGCGCACGAAGCGGAAACCGGGATTCTCGGCACCCGCCAGCTCGACCAGATGGGGTGAGATGTCGACGCCCAGATAGAGCGCGGGATCGAAGAGGTCTCGGATCTCGGCACCCTTGGCACAGCCCACGTCGAGCACCGACCCACCGCGCGTGAGGTCGGCCATGACCGAGCGCACCGGTTGGCGAGTCTTCGCCGTGACCGGCGTACCCGTCACCCGGTTCCGGTAATTGCCCATGAAGAGCTGGGCATCCTCCCGGGAGAGCGCGAGCCACGAATCCATCGACCGTTCCGTGTCCGAATGGTTGGGCAGCGGTTGAGCAAGCGCCGCGCCAGGCGACGCAGCCGGGACACGCGCGCCGACGACCGAGGTCAACTCGCTGAAATCACCGAGGAACTGACGCCGCCGCGGCGGCTCCCCGAGCGCCGCCGCGGCGAACACGGTCGGCGCGGGCTGCCGCAGCCGGCCACGTTGACCCGGCTCGAAATGCCGAGGGGGACGGAACTTCCGCCCGCTCGCTCGTATCCGGAAGGCGGACGGAGCGCGCTCAGCGCGTGCGATCGTCGGGGATGGCCCGCGGCACCTTGTTGGCCAGCAGCGCCAACGCTTGATCCGCCGCACGCTTGCCGCTCAGGAATGCGGCTTCGACGGTGGCAGCGATGGGTGTGGACTCGGTGGCGGACCCCGCCCAGAAGAGGGCACCGGTGCTGGGAGCCGCGAGGTCTTTGCGCGCTCCCACGCCGCCCGGGCGCAGGAAGGTGTAACCGCCGCACGCGTGGGGATCGTTCGACCAGTCGATGCGACGGAAGCCGTCGAGCAGCTCGCGCGGCCGTGCCTTCGGAAAATGGCGCACCAGGTCGGTGAGCACGAGATCCAGGGCGGCATCGTCGCCGAGCGACGCGACGTGACCTGCGCGCGGGCCGGTGAAGTAGGCCGTGAGAACCGGGTGGCGGCGCCCGGCGCCGTAGAACACGTTCCAGAAGAGCGTCACGGGACCCACGGCACACGCGAGCGTGCTCAGCCCTTCCGGCCAGAACGGCTCGCGAAAGCGGACCAGGATCTTGCTCACCGGCCCCATGACGATGCGATCGAGGGCCGAACGCTTGGGCTCCGGAAGCTCGGGGTCGAAACGGATGCGACCCGACTTGAGAACGCCGACGGGTAGGGTGGTGATGGCGCTGCGCGCCTCGATCTCCTCGCCAGCGGTGCTGCGGACCGTGACGCGGTCGCGGCCCCAGCGAATGGACTCGACGACGAAGCCGTGGCTCACCTCGAGCTCTTTGCCCATGAAACGGATCACGGCGTCGTAGCCGCCCGAGACGCGGTGGTTGACACCGCTCTCGAGGTGCACGACCCCGTCGTCGACGAGCCCGAGCAGCCCGACCTCGTCGACGCTCGCGGGCAGGTGCGCGGTCAGCACCATCGATGCGAGCGCGCGCCCGCGCCCCCGATAGCCCTTGCGATCGAGGAACTCGCGCCCCGTGATGTCGGGCGGACGCACGCGCCGGATCTGATGGAGGATCGGGAACGTCGGCCAGATCTCCGGGTGCATCAGGATGATCGGCAGCCAGTTGGTCTTGCCGCCCACGTTGAACATGAAGCCACGCAGGTTGGGCGTGGCGCGGGTGCCGACCCCGGACGCGCGAACTTCCGGCCAGGTGGCGGCGCCGACGCCGTGCACGAACTCGGCGCCCGCTTCGATGGGATCGTCGGCGAGATCGCGGATCGACCACACGCGTCCGCCCACCCGGTCGCGCGCTTCCAGCACCCGCACGGCGAGCCCACTGCGCGCGAGCTCGCGCGCCGCCGTGATTCCCGCCATCCCTGCGCCGATGACCACAGCATCGAGCATGCGCTTCCCCTCTCGCGTCGCGATCGACCACGTGTACCTAAGTCGGAGGCCGTGATTCAAGCCGCTTCGACACGGTGTGCACGGTCGCGGTTATGTTCGTCGGCGATGGCGCAGCGGTGGACGCGTGACGGCAGATGGCTGGTGTGCGGGCTCGTCGTGCTCGGGGCGGTGCTCGGCTCGGCACATGCGGCGGAGACGCGCACGTCGGCGCGGGCGGCGGTGCGCAAGCCGAGCGCCGCGCGCCCCATAGCACCCCCGGTCCCCGCAAGCGAACCGGCTCAGGCCGCGATCACGACCGCGGAGCTCGGCAGGCGTCTCGCCGAGGCTGCGCGCGCGCCTGGCGCGGTCTTCGTCGTGCCGGGCACCGACTGGACGCTCAGGGTCGCGTCGGTCGCCGTGGGGACGGCAAACGGCGAGGTGGTGGTCTCGCTGGTGCCGTCGCCCAACGTCGGCACGATCCAGATTCGCGGTCGACCCGTGCTGGTGGGTCGAAACGCGTGGCGCGCCGACCGCCTCCAGGTCTTCGTGGACACGCCACTCTTCGCGGCGTCGCTGGCCGATTGGATCCGGCAACAGATCCGCGGGGGAGAGCCGCGCACGCTCGACACGATCTTCGGCCCGAGCGCCGCGTTCACAGGTGGGTCTGAGCGTGCGCCGGCACCGCCGAGGGTGTTGGCGCTCGGCCCCGGCATCCAAGCCGGTCGGATCGAGCCGCAAGCGCTTTACGTCGATGCGGGTGCGATCCGCCTCGCGGCGTTGCTCGTCGAAGGCACCGCGGCACCCCGCTGAGGAGCAGAAGGCGAGCGCGCGATGGTGCTCACACGATGCACGGCGTGGGCGCGTCGAGCACCGTGCGCGCCACCAGCTCCTCCAGGTAGCGCGAGTCCCACCACGAGAGCTGCCATTGCTTGGCGCGGCGGAAATAGAGCTGGATGTCGTGCTCGATGGTGAAGCCGATGCCGCCGTGGATCTGCTCAGCCTTGGCAGTGACGTCGCGGAACATCTGGCCGGCGAAGAGCTTGGCCATGGGAGCCAGCCGCTCGATGGGGCGCCCCGTGGCGCGCGCCCAGGCCGCTTCGTGAACCAGCGTACGACCGCCGCTCACCAGCGTCGCGCAGTCGGCGAGGTAATGGGCGATCGCCATGAAGGCGCCGATGGGCTTGCCGAATTGCTCGCGGATCTTGGCGTAGTGGTTGGTCATCTCGAGCGCGCGCTCGGCGCCGCCCGCGGATTGCGCGGCGAGGTAGATGACGCCTTCGAGGAGCGTGTCGTGCCAGGTTGCCCAGCCACTGCCCGCGGCACCGATCCGCTCCGAGACCGGCACGCGGACGCCGTCGAAACGCACCTGGTACTGGCAGTCGGATGCGAGGGTCTTTTGCTGGGTGAGCGTGACCCCCGGACTCGTGGGGTCGACCAGTACCAGATCGATGGCTTCGGGAGCGTCACCGCTGCGAACCAGCACCACGAGCCGCGTGGCGGACGACGCGAAGTGCACGTGCCGCTTGACGCCGTCGAGAACCAGCGAGTCACCGTCCACGCGGGCGCGGAGTGCGATCCCGTTGGGGCCATAACCGCGCTCCGGCTCGAGCCAGGCGGGAGTCAGGATCGCCTCGCCGGACGCGATCTTCGGTAGCCACGCCTGCTTCTGCGCGTCGTTGCCGCCGCGCAGGATCGCACCCGCGCTCGCGACACAGCTCACGAAGTGGGGTGAGGGTGCCAGCGTGCGCCCGAACTCCTCGTAGACGACCACGCCTTCCAGCGCCGACTGACCGGAGCCACCGTAGGCCTCGGGGAGCGTCAGGCCGAGCACGCCGAGCTCGCCGAGCTTCTGCCAGAGCTCGGGCGAATAGCCGACCGGATCGTCTTCGAGCTTGCGCAGGGTCGCGAGCGAGGCGTACTGCTCGCACACGCCGCGCACCATGTCGCGAAGCATGTTCTGTTCGTCGTTGAATTCGAGATCCATGGATTACCTCGGGTACATGCGTGGTCTCGTGTGGGGGTGGAGGGCAGGCGCTGAAAGCGCCGTGCTCCGTCGGCGCCGCTGCGGTGACCGGACGCGACGGAGCGCGTCCCTCCACGTCGTGTGGCCGCAAGCTACGGCTTCCAGCGCTCGCACTTCCGCAGCCAGGGGTTGTCGCTGGCACTGAGGGGAAGCGCCACCCGCACCTTGCACTCCGTCATGACCTTCTCGCCGACGCCGAGCTTCACGTCGAGCATGGCGAAACCGCAGCCCACGTCGTCGGTCTCGACGCTCGCGACCGTGGCGCGGAACACCATCCGATCCCCCGGAAAGACCGAGTCCTTCATGCGGAACTTCATGCGACCGATGCGACCGTGGGGCCCGGTCCAGTCGGTCACGTAACGCTCGAACCACGCCGCTTGGTTGGGCGTGTTCAGGAAGATGTCGCGCACGCCGTTGCGATTCACGGCGAAGTCCTTGTCGTGGTGCATGGGCCGGAAATCGCGGGTGGCGAGGGCACCCAGCACCACGGTGGTGGCGCTGACGTCGAAGGCGAGCTCGGGCAGCACGTCACCCGCCTTCACCTGAGCCAACGTGAGCTTCACGGGTGTGGTCATCGGTTCCCCCGTCGGTAGCCGAGGCCGGTGTAAATCTCCTTGCCGACCATCGTGCCGTCCTGGTTGAAGTACTCGACGTCGATGACCCAGAAGCGGCCTTGCCCGAGCTTGGTCTGCTTGAGATCGCTCACCGAACGCAGCACCTGGTGCGCGCGGAGCCGATCGCCGGGGCGGATGGGCTCGAAGAAGATGACCTCGTTGTCGGTCATCACCGCTTCGGGGAGATCAAGCTTTTCCTTCAGATCGAAGTGGATTTGGAGTGGCAGGCGCTGTTTGGTTCGGCCTGGCGCCCAGTGGTGGGGGCGGAACCACACCGACATCATCGTCGGCGGCGTCATGAGCCCGCCGGTGATCTCCTTCGCGACGGCCTCGTCCCAGTAGATGGGGTTGCCATTCTGGGTGGAGGAGCAGCTCGAATAGACGTAGCCCTTTTCCACCTCGAACTCGGGCTCTTCCTCGTAGCGGATCTGGCCGATCCACGACTTCACTTCGTCCGGTAGCGGCTCGGACATCGATCTCTCCCTCGGGGCTACTCGATGGCCCCGGCTTGGCGCAGTGCGGCGATCCGCTCCGCGGACAGACCGGCAGCGGCGAGAAGCGTTTCGGTGTCGGTCTCGGTGGCCGACCGAATGGAGTGGGGTGGCACCTCGGCGCGACGTCCCGCGAGAACCTCGCTCACCTGGCGGAAGGCACCGCGCTTGGGATGCTGGGCGTCGTTGTACGCATTCCGCGCGGCGAACTGATCGTCGCGCGCGACCTCGGGGATGCTCTGAACCGGCGCGACACACGTGTCCTTCGGCGCCAGCTCGGCCACCCACTGGTCGCGGTCGCGGGTCGCGAACGCGGCGCGAAACGCGGCGCGGATCTCGTCTTGCTTCGCGTCGTCGAGCTGGTGGGGGATCCACGCCTCCGCGCCGAGCGCCTTGCACAGATTGGCGAAGAACGCCGGCTCGATGGCGCCCACCGAGATCCAGCGGTCGTCGCGGCAGCGATAGACGTCGTAGCAGGCGTACCGACCGGTGAGGATGTCGCCGCCGGGTCCGGGTTCCTCGCCGGTGGCGAGGAACCGATCGACGTGCAGCGACATCAGGTGCAACACGCCGTCGGCGATGGAGACGTCGAGCCAAGCTCCACGGCCGGTGCGCTCACGATCCAGCAACGCGGCCAGGATGGCGATGACGGCGTGCATGCCGCCGGCGGCGCTGTCGGCGACGGTGGCACCAGGGATCGCAGGACCACCGTCGGCACGCCGGCCCGAGCAATGGAGGTAGCCGCCGGCAGCGAGGTAGTTGATGTCGTGGCCGGCCCAGGCCGCACGCGGCCCGTCTTGGCCGTAGCCACTCGTGGAGCAGAGGACGACCCGCGGGTTCGCTTTCTGGAGCGCTTCCCAGCCGATCCCGAGGCGGGCGACGACGCCAGGTCGGTAGCTCTCGATGACCACGTCCGCCTTGGCAGCGAGCGCCAAGAACGCTTCCTTGCCTTCGGGCGCTTTGAGATCGATGCGGACGCGCTTCATGCCGCGCCCCGCGCCGTAGCTGAAGAACGGCGGCTCGATCTGCACAGCGCCTTTCTTCGCCGTGGGGCTCACCTTGACCACGCTCGCGCCGTAATCGGCGAGGATGCGCGAGGCCCGCGCAGCGGGGCCCACGCTCGCCAGATCGAGCACCGTCACACCGTCGAGCCGGACTGTGGAGCCGATCATGGCGAGGAGCGATGCCGGGGCGACCGACGGAGCGGTCGCCCTCCAGCAGGTCGGGGTGCAGTTCGAGCGCTCATCTCAGTAGTTCCGGGGAAGACCGAGGCCCCGGCGGCTGATGATGTTCTTCTGGATCTCGGAGGCGCCGCCGCCGACGGTGTCGATGACGGTGTAGCGGTAGGTCTTCTCGGCCCGCCCCTTCATCGGCGCGGCGTCGGTGCCCACGCGAAGCTGACTGCCGGGGCTGGCGAGATCCATCGACGCATCGGCCACGCGCTTCGAAAGCTCGGTGGCGTAGAGCTTGTAGGTCGAGGCCTCGATGGTGGGTGCAGCGCCGCCCTTCATCGCGGCGTTCACGAACGCGAGACCGAGGACGCGAGCGACCTCGGTCTCGGTGACGAGCCTTGCGATCTGGCTGCGCACCAGCGGATCGTCCTTGAGCGGCGCGTCGTCGCAGGTGGCGGTGCGCGCCCATTCGCAGAGGAGCTCCACCCGCGCCTCGATGGGCGAGAACGTGAACATCGTGAAGCGCTCCAGATCGAGCGCCTCCGAGATGTACTGAAAGCCGTGGTCGAGCTCGCCGACCCGGTAATCGTCGCCCACGTACACGTCGTCGAAGAACACCTGATTGGTGATCTCGTCGCCGATGGTCGGCATCGATTGCACGGTGAGCCCGGGCGATTTCATGGGCAGCAAGAAAAGCGTGATGCCCGCGTGCTTGGGCTTGTCGGGATTGGTGCGCGCACCCACCCAGTACCAGTCGGCGAAGTGCGCCGAAGTGGTGAAGATCTTCTGGCCGTTGAGCCGCCAGCCCTCGCCCTCGCGCACAGCGCGTAGCTGCATGTTGGCGGCATCCGAGCCCGCCTGCGGCTCGCTGTAGCCGATGGCGAACTCGATCTCGTTGCGCAGGATCTTGGGCAGGAATTCGTTCTTGAGCTTGGCGCTGCCGTGGCGGATGAGCGTCTTGCCGATGATGCCGACGCCCTTGCCGATCTGCGGCGCGCCGACGCGCGCCAATCGCTCGTTGAGCAGGTACTCGTAGACGCCGCTCTGCGCCGAGCCGCCCAGCTCGCGCGGCCAGGTGAGGCCGAGCCAGCCGCGCGCGCCGATCTCGCCCATGAACGCGCGCCGCGGCGGCGTGTCGACGAGCTGCGCCATGTTCTCGCGAGTCACGTCCATCACCTCGGGATCGCGGTGCTCGTCGATGAAGCGGTCGACGTCGGCGAGAAACCGTTGCTCAGCCTCGGTGAACGCGAAGTCCATGGGCGGGAACCCCCGAACGCGAGAAGCCGTTGACGACGCGGGACGATTCGCGCCCGCTCACGGCACCACGAACGTCATCGAGCCTTCGACGGCCACGGCACCCGTCTGGGTGGTGCACACGAGCTCGACTTCGACGCGGCGCTCACCGTTCTCTTCGTACTTCCGCGCAACCTTGCCTGTGAACGTGAGGAGGTCGCCGGGAAAGAGCGGCGTCTTCCACCGCACCTTGGTGCGGCGCACGTTCTCCGGTCCGAGCCAGTCGGTGGCGTAGGTGTTGAGCACGCCCGCCTGAAACATCCCCACGACCAGCGGCCGCGTGAAGCCGGAGGTTTGCGCGAAGTCGGTGTCGTGGTGGATCGGGTTGAAGTCGCCCGAGGCACCCTGATAACGAACCACGTCGGTGAGCGTGATCGGACCGACGGTCCAAGGCGCCGGCCCCTGACCTTCCACGAGCGAATCCCAGCTCGTCGCCATGGATCACTTCTCCTCGGGTGACTTCGCGGTCTCGACGCCCGTGAGGCGGCTCTCGGCGACCAACTTGCCGCTCTCGTCGCGCCATTCCGTGACCATGACGGCGAAGGTCATGGTGCCACCGCGCTTGCCCTGCTTCTCGAAGATGTTCTCGATGCGCGAGGTGCCGACGAGACGCGTGCCTGCGCGCGGCGGCGGACCGTGGAACACGAACTCCTGCTCCGCGTGCATGCCGCGCTTGGGGTCCATCTCCACCTTCTGCCACGGGTTGCTACCCGGAACGCGCGTTTCCCAGAAGAAGGCCGTAGTCAGGAACGTGGGCGGGCAGACCGGGTGGTCGCCCTGGAAGTACGCCGGATGCTCGGACTTCGTGGCGGTTGCGAACTCGTGGATCTTGCCGCGCTCCACGTCGAGGACGAACGGCGTCCCCGTTTCACCGAGGGCTGCTTTGTTCACCATGGCGGACTCTCAGGGATGCTGACTGCTCACGGCGACCACCTCGCCGGTCATGTAGCTCGACAGGTCGCTGGCCAGGAACACCATGACGTTGGCCACTTCCCACGGCTCGGCGCCGCGGCCGTAGGCCTCTTGCTGCTCGAGCTCGTCGAGCAAACCGTCCGGCATCACTTTGGTCAGGAACTTGTGGGTCGCGAGGCTCGGCGCCACCGCGTTGATCCGCACTCCGTGCTCGGCGGCCTCCAGAGCGGCGCAGCGCGTGAGCGCCATGACGCCCGCTTTCGCCGCGGCGTAGTGAGACTGGAGCGGCTGGGCACGCCAACCGAGCACCGACGCGTTGTTCACGATCACGCCGGTGCCCCGCTGATACATGTGCGGCAAGGTCGCGCGCATCATCCGGAAGGTGCCGGTGAGGGTGATCCCGATGACGGCGTTCCACTGGTCGTCCGTCATCTCGACCAGCGGCGCGTTGCCACCCAGCCCGGCGTTGTTGACGAGCACGTCCACGTGCCCGAGCGCGGACACCGCGCCTTCCACGAGCGAACGCACTTGGGCTTCGTCGCTGACGTTGCAGAGCTGGGTGGGTGGGCGCGTTCCCGTGAGCCGCTCGAGCTCGGCCGCCGCTTCACCCAAGCGCCGCTCGTGGATGTCGCTGATCATCACGCGCGCGCCTTCTTCGGCGGCCCGACGGGCCACGGCGAAACCGATGCCCGTGCCCGCGGCGGCGGTCACCAGCACGTTCTTGCCGGCCAGCAGTTGGTGCCCGGTGGGATAGGGCGGCGGCTTGACGGTCATGACGAAAATAGAACACGTTTCACTTTGCGTCGCGAGTGTATTGATCCACCGAAATCGTGTAAAGGCGCGGCCTCGTCGAACGCGGTGAGTGCCGTCGGGAAGGCGGGTTTCGCATGAAGCTCGGGATCACGATCTTCGCCACCGACCAGTGCATGGACGTGATCGAGCTGGCCCGCGAAGCCGAAGCCCGCGGCTTCCATTCGCTCTACATTCCCGAGCACACCCACATCCCCACCAGTCGCCGCACCCCGCCGCCGACGGGCGACGCCGTGCTCGCCGAGGAGTACAAGCGCACCCTCGATCCGTTCGTGGCGCTGGGCGCGTGCGCGTCGGTGACGTCGAAGCTGGTGCTCGGCACCGGCATCGCGCTGGTGGCGCAGCGCGATCCCATCGTGTTCGCGAAGGAGGTCGCGACGCTGGACGTGCTGTCGAAGGGGCGCGCGGTTCTCGGGATCGGCTTCGGCTGGAACGAAGACGAGATGGAAGACCACGGTGTCACGTTCAAGGAGCGCCGCGAGATCGCGCGCGAGAAGATGCTCGCCATGGAGGCGTTGTGGGCGAGCGACGTCGCCGAGTTCCAGGGCCAGTACGTGAAGATCCCGCCTTCGTGGTCGTGGCCGAAGCCGGTGCAGAAGCCGCGCGTACCGGTGCTCTTGGGCGGTGGCGGCGGACCCAAGCTCTTCGCCCACATCGCCGAGTACGGCGACGGCTGGATCCCCATCGGCGGCGCCGGAGTGCGCGAGCTGATCCCCAAGCTCCACGAGGCGGTGGCGGCGCGCGGACGCGATCCGAAGTCGATCCGCATCGTGCCCTTCGGCACGCTGCCCAGTCCCGGCAAGCTCGACTACTACCGTTCGCTCGGAATCGACGAGGTGGTGCTCAGGATCCCGTCGGAGCCGCGTGATTCGGTCATGCCGCGACTCGACGAGTTCGCGAAGCTCTTGGGCGCCTGAGCGCCGGCGCGCGATGTCCTCGCTCGGCGATCTCGATCTCACCGATCTGGATCGTTTCGAGCGCGGGTTTCCACACGCAGATTTCACTCGCCTGCGCCACGAGGCGCCGGTGTGGTGGCACCCGCCCACCCCGCGTGCTCCCGGCGGCGAGGGTTTCTGGGTGGTGAGCACGCACGCGCTCGCCAAGCGCGTGCTCGGTGATCCGCGTGCATTCTCGTCCGAGGGCGGCCCGGGTCGAACGGGAGGCGGAACGACTCTCGTCGACTACCAGCCCGGCGAAGGCCCCGGGCAGATGATCAACATGACCGACCCGCCGGCGCACACCCGCTTTCGGCGCCTGGTCAACCAAGGATTCACACCGCGCATGATCGCGGCGCTGGAGGCGGGGTTGCGGGCGCGTACCCGCCGCATCCTCGACGAGGCGCTCGCTCGCCGCACGTGCGACTTCGTCGTCGACGTCGCCGCCGAGCTGCCGTTGCAGGCGATCGCCGAAATCCTGGGCGTGCCCCAGGAAGATCGGCATCGGCTCTTCGCCTGGGCGAACGCGTTCACGGACCACGAGGCGGGCGAGAGCGCGGGACAGATCGACGGTGCCCGTGCTGCGGCGATGGAGGCGTTCGCCTACGCCCACGAGCTGGTCGAGCGGAAGCGGTCGGCCCCCGGTGACGACATGCTGAGCGTCCTCGTGCATGCCGAGCTGCCCGACGCCGACGGGGCAGCACGGCAGCTCGACGCCGTCGAGATCGATCTCTTCTTCGTGCTGCTCATCACCGCGGGCTCCGAGACCACGCGGAACGCCATCTCCGGCGGAACGCTGGCTTTCGTCGAACGCCCCGAGCTCTGGGAGCGATTTCGCGCGGAGCCGGCACGGCTCATGCCGACCGCCGTGGAGGAGATCCTGCGCTGGACGACGCCTACCGCCTACAACCGCCGCACAGCTACCTGCGCCGTCGAGGTGGGCGGACGAGCGATGCGCGCCGGCGAGAAGGTGACGGTGTGGTACGCGTCGGCGAATCGCGACGAGACCGTCTTCCCGGACCCGTTCGGTTTCGACCTCGAGCGCCACCCGAACGAGCACCTCGCGTTCGGTGCAGGTCCGCACCTCTGCCTGGGTGCGCCGCTCGGACGCCTGGAGATCCGGATCGTGTTCGAAGAGCTCGTGAGCCGCGTGCAGAAGGTGGAGCTCACGGGTGACGTCGAGTGGATGCGCACCAACAAGTTCACGGGCATGCGGCACATGCCGGTGAGGCTCGAGCCCACCCGTTGATCGACCAGCGACCGATCGAGGTCGCGCGGAGAGAATGATGACCCTCGATGTCGCCTCGGTTCCCGGCCGCTACATGGAAGCGATCAACGCCGAGAGCCTCGACGCGCTTCGCGAGCTCTTCGCGGCAAACATCGTGCTGCACCACCCGATGGGGGTCTTCGAAGGCCGTGACCTGGTGCTCGGCTTCTACGAGAACGCCGTGTTCCGCGCCAAGACGAATCTCGCTGGCGATGGCCCGGTGTTGCGCGGCGGCAGCACGGTCGCGCAACAGATGCTCGGCACGTTCCCGGAGGACAACGGCTTCGGCATGCCGATCCCCGACCAACGCGCGATGGATCTCTTCGACTGCGACGCCGAGGGCCGGGTGGTCGCGATCACCATCTACTACCTGAACTTCCCCTCGCGCTGAGCATCGGACGGTGACGGGCACCCATCGAGCGCGTTCGCTCGGCTGTGTCGCATTCCTGCTCGCTGTGCTGGTGCAGCGTGCATCTGGCTTCACTCCCGGTCCGGCGCAGACCTGGGAGAGGCCCACGCCCGACGGAACGCGGGTGCTGCGGATGTTCCCGGAGGGGCACGCCGCAGACGGGACGCGCAGCGGGCCCTATCCGACGGGCACGGCGGACACGGATCCCCTCTGGACGGCCGACTGGTACGCCTTCGCGGACGACGTCTCGATGCTCGGCGACGGGACGCACGTCGTCGTTCGCGGCGGCGAGGCGGCGCTGCGC
Organism: uncultured bacterium; assembly: GCA_964447125.1. Taxonomy (GTDB): domain Bacteria; phylum JADJOY01; class JADJOY01; order JADJOY01; family JADJOY01; genus JADJOY01. Next base: position 19,194 of record CAYUSL010000058.1, read on the forward strand.
TTCTTTCGATCGGGGGAGCTGGTTCGGCGCTACGAAGTTTGTGAGCTGGTGCGCTACGAGGTGGATCTTCAGCATCGTCCCTGGAACGCTTGGCTCCTCACGGGCAAGCTCGATGCGGAATCGGGCGCGTACCGGATCACGGCTCCGCGGGACGTTCGCTTCGCATTCGATGCTCGAACCGGTGCGCTGCTCGAAGGCGCGCTCGTGCCGGAGCGCAATCGGGAATGTGACTGGCCTGCGCCCGAGACGGTCGATCCGTTCGAGGCGGCGTTAGCCGACGGCTCGGTCGAGCGCGTGCGCGCGCTTCTGGCCGCCGGTGCGAGCCCGAACCTCAACCTGAATCGCGAACGCGGCATCCGCGCCCTGCATCGCGCCGCTGCACGCTGCGATTCCGCCATGGCCGCCGTGCTCCTCGACGCTGGCGCGGACGCGGATGCACCGAGCCTCGCGGGCACGCCGCTCGGGCTCGCGTCGAACTGTGATGACGCCGCGCTGTTGCGCTCGTTGCTCGCGCGCAGCGCCGACCCGAACGGCGAGCAATTCGAGGGGCCACCGCCGCTCCTCCTCGCAGCCGGGCGTGGATCGATCGCGATCGTCGATGCGCTCCTCGGCGCCGGCGCGAACGTTGGAGCAGCGGATCAAAGGGGGCGAACCGCGCTCCACGAGGCGACGAGCGGTGCGATCGCCGAGCGCTTGTTGGCCGCGGGCGCGCCGACGGGTGCGCGAGACGTAAAAGGGAACACGCCGCTCGCGGCGGCGATCGCGGCGCGCCGCTCCGAGGTCGTGGCGCTCCTCCGCTCGCGCACGACTGGCGTACCGACACCCGACGTCTTCGCCGCCGCCGTGCTCGCCGAAGACTGGCCATTGGCGGAAGAGCTGCTGGGGAAGGGCGCTGCAGTCGACGGCGCGATCCCAGGGGCACTCGCGGCGTTACCGACGGCCGTGGTCGAGGGACGCTACGCAGCGGCGCGTTTTCTCTTGGCCCACGGCGCCAACATGAACCTGCGCGGCGAGGGCGGTAGAACGGCGCTCCATCTGGCTGTGGCATTCGCCGGCCCGGAGGCCGTGCGGTTCTTGCTCGAGGCTGGCGCCGACTCGCAGATCCGGGACACCCACGGTGACACAGCGCTGCATTCGGTGCGCGACGCGGAATCGGCACGCGCGCTGCTCGACTCGGGTGCGGAGGTGGACGCTCGCAACGAGCGAGGCAGCACGGCTCTTCACGACGCGGTTCGTGTTGCGGTGTGGTCGCCTGCTGCTGAGGGTGTGACCG
>CAYUSL010000059.1:0-7721 GCA_964447125.1 uncultured bacterium
TCGAGCTTCTCGACGCTCCCGATTGCCCGTCCGGCACCATGGACGTGGTGATCGCGCCCGATCAGCTCATCCTGCAGATCCACGAGTCCATCGGGCACCCGCTCGAGCTCGATCGCATTCTCGGCGACGAACGCAACTATGCCGGCCGCAGCTTCGTGACTCTCGACCTGTTCGGCAGCTACCGCTACGGCTCGGAGCTGCTCGACGTGACCTTCGACCCCACACGCGCCGGTGAGCTGGCGAGCTACGGCTTCGACGACGTCGGTCAGCCCGCCAGCCGCGAGTACTTGATCCGCGGCGGCGTGCTGCTGCGGCCGCTGGGTGGGCTGACGTCGCAGGTGCGCACCGGGCTCGCCGGCGTGTCCAACGCCCGCGCCACGAGCTGGAACCGGCCCCCCATCGATCGTATGGCGAACATCAACCTGGAGCCGGGCAGCTCGACGTTCGCCGAGCTCGTGGGCGCCGTGGAGAACGGCATCTACCTCGAGACCAACTGCTCGTGGTCGATCGACGATTCGCGCAACAAGTTCCAGTTCGGCTGCGAGCGCGCCCGCGCCATCCGCGACGGCGAGCTCCGCGAGGTGCTCAAGAACCCGAACTACCGCGGCGTCTCGGCCACGTTCTGGCGCAACCTCGCTGCCGTCGGCGACGCCAGCAGCGTGGAGGTGCTGGGCACGCCCCACTGCGGGAAAGGCGAGCCCAATCAGACCATCCGCGTCGGGCACGCCGCGCCGCCGTGCCGCTTCACCAACGTCGACGTCTTCGGCGGCGCCTGATGCAGAGCTATTTCCACGACATCGTCGACGCGTTGTCGAGCTTGCTGGTGGGCGAGGAGCGCTTCCTCGCGAGCTTCTCGGGCGAAGAGTCGGATTTCGTCCGCTTCAACCGCGGCGAGATCCGCCAGGCCGGCAGCGTGGCGCAGCGCTACCTGGAGGTCGATCTCATCGAAGGGCGCCGCCACGCGTCCTGCGAGCTGTCGCTCGCCGGTGACCGCGACACCGATCGGGCGCGTCTCGCGAGTGCCGTGGAAGCGCTGCGCGCCACCCGCCCCTTTCTTCCCGAGGACCCGCACCTGCTCTACGCCGAGCACGCTCCCACGAGCGAGCAGGTCCACCGCGGCCACCTACCCGAGGCAGCCGCGGCGGCGGCGGCGGTCCAGGCGATCGGCGCGCAGCACGATCTGGTCGGCATCTACGCCGCGGGCCCGATCCATTCCGGCTTCGCGAGCTCGTTCGGCCAGCGCAACTGGCACTCGACCGAGAGCTTCCACCTCGATTTCAGCCTCTATCACGAGGCGGATCGCGCGGTGAAGACGAGCTACGCGGGGTTCGTCTGGGAGCCTGCCGAGCTGGAACGCAAGGCGCGTCTCGCCACCGAGCAGCTCGCGACACTTGCCCGTCAGCCGCGCACCTTGCGACCGGGCCGCTACCGCGTGTTCCTGGCGCCGGCAGCGCTCGGGGAGATCGTGGAGGTGCTGAGCTGGAACGGCTTCAGCTTGCGCGCCGCGCGCACCAAGACCACGCCCTTGCTCAAGCTGGTCGAGCACGAGGTCACGCTCAGCCCGCTCGTCGACATCACCGAAAACACCCACGAGGGCGTCGCTCCCAACTTCCAGGAGTCGGGCTTCATCCGCCCCGATCGGGTGCCGCTCGTCCATCACGGCCGGCCTGCGTCGAGCCTGGTTTCGCCTCGTTCCGCCGCGGAATACGGCGTTCCCACCAACGGCGCAAACAGCACGGAGATGCCCTGCTCGATCGATCTCGCCGCCGGACGCCTACCCAGCGACGACGTGCTCGCGCGTCTCGGCACCGGGCTCTACGTGAGCAACCTCTGGTACTGCAACTTCTCCGATCGCAGCGCCTGCCGGACCACCGGCATGACGCGCTTTGCGACTTTCTGGGTGCAAAACGGTGAGCTGATCGAGCCCGTCAACGTGATGCGCTTCGACGAGACGATCTACCGCATGCTGGGCGACAACCTGATCGACCTCACCGCCGAGCGCGAGCTGATTCTCGCAGCAGACACGTACGAGAGCCGCTCGGTGACGAGCGCACGGCTGCCGGGAGCGCTCATCGACGACTTCACGCTCACGCTCTGACCCGCCGCTCGTATCCGCCGCTCCCGCGCAATCGATCGAGCCTGGGCCATCGAGGGACCGATGGCCCTCCAGCCGAACGGACCATCGGTCTCTACGCGCGCCGTCTATCTCTCCGCGAGCCGGTAGGCGAGCTGCGAGCGCAGCGAAGCGCCTCGGGGGTGGGCCCCAACGCGGCTTTGCCGCGTTGGGCGGGGGGCTGGAACAGCCCCCGATTTGGCCCGTCTACCGTTTGCTCTGCGCCGCGGTCTCTACGCGCGCCGTCTATCTCTCCGCGAGCCGGCAGGCGAGCCGCGAGCGCAGCGAAGCGCCTCGGGGGTGGGCCCCAACGCGGCTTTGCCGCGTTGGGCGGGGGGCTGGAACAGCCCCCCGAAAAACCTCAGTCGTGAAACATCGTGAAATGCCCGAACTCGTCGGGAAACGGGAAGTGGAACTGGTACGTTCCCGTCATCGTGCGGTGCTTGATGTCGGCGAAGCAGTCGGCGATCGCCACACCGGAATCGAAGTCGGCGTCGAGCTTGGTGCCGAACACGGTGCCCGTGACCGGCCGGTTGCCCTGGATCAGCACCGCGCCGACGACTTCCAGGTTGCCGATGAAATCGTTGCCATTTTGGGCAACGGTGAGGTTCGCGAGGAGGCCAGTGGCGGGGGTCTTGTTCGAATACCAGGTGCCCTGCCAGAGCCCGGAGATGTCGACGGTGGCGACGCTCTGACCCGCGCCATTGACGCCCGGCTCCGCCCCGATGGCGAGTGGCAGCCCGCTGGAGCTGTCACCGCAACCTTCGAGCAGTGCCAACAACAGTATCAGCGGCGCAAACCCCGCCCGGAAGCCTCGAATCCCGAAAATGCTAGCCATGATCGCCTTCTAGCACGACTCACCCGCAGACGGGGAGAGCCTCCAAGGAACGGAATGTTTTTCGGACGCAACGCCGTTGCAATGCTTGGGCCAGCCACATCGGCGACATCGAGCTGGCGTCAATCATGACTTTCGGGCCTCAAGTCTCGGTGCTCGTGCCCGCGCGCAACGCAGCTCGCTGGCTTCGATTCGCGCTTCGCGACGTTCTCGATCAGCGCCGCGTCGTGCTGGAGGTGCTGGTCGTCGACGATCATTCCACCGATCGCACGAAACGATGGATCGAGCGTTTCGCCGCCAGCGACACGCGCGTGATTCCGGTGCCCGCGTCGGGGCGTGGCATCGCCGCCGCGCTCCGCGCAGCACTCGCCCGCGCCCAGGCGCCGCTGGTCGGAATGATGGAAGCTGACGATCGCTGTCATCCCCACCGTTTCGAAGTTCTCGTCGAGACGCTGCGTACCAACCCCGATTGGGACGGTGTGGTGAGTCGTACCACACTTTTCGGCGCGCCGAGCGCGGGGATGCGCCGATACCTCGACTGGCAGAACGCGCTCGCCACTCCCGACGAGCTGGCGCAGGCGCGCTTCGTGGAAATCCCCGCGCTACTTCAGACCGGGCTCTTCCGGCGGGCGTGGATCGATGGGATCGGCGGCTTCGCGGAGCCCGAGTGTTGGCCGCTCGACATCGACTTCTGGATGCGCGCCTTCGCCGCCGGCGCGCGCATCGGACGCGTGCCGCGCCCGCTCTACCGGTGGCGGCAACACGCCGCACAGGACACGCGCACCAGCGAGCGGCATCGGCTCGCGACGCTGCAACGCTGCAAGGCGCACTACTTCGCTCGTGGACCTGGCGCCGCGCGCGCCATCGACGTGGTCTCGGTGGGTCGCACGCTCGGCGTGTGGGCGGCGCTCTTGGTGGAGGAGGGCGCGAGCGACGTGCGTGCGATCGAGTGGAAGCCGGGATCCTCCCCTCCGCCGCGACGGCGCGACGGCGCGGTGCGGCTCTTCGTCTACGGCATGCCCGCGGTGCGCGATCGCGTGCTGGCGCTGGTACCGGACTTCAGCGCGGCGCTCGACTGGTTCGCTGCGTGAGCTTGCCTCCGCCGTGAGACACGAAAGATCGTGTCGATCAGTGGTCTGCGGCGGGGGAGGTGCCTCCAACCGACGTATGCACGCCCTGCGATCGATCCGATGCGCAGTCGGTCGATCAGGCGATCAGCGGATTGCGCGGAAGGTACATGGTGTCGACGTAGTCGCGCACCATGCGCTCGGCCGTGAAGCGCGGGATCAGCGTCTTGAGCGACGCTTTCACCTTGCGCACCCAGCCGCGCGGGATGCCTGAAGCATCCCGCGCGTCGAAGAGCGGTACCACCTCGTGCTCGAGGAGATCGAGCAACGCCCGCGCGTCGTGATCGTCCTGCTCACCCGGGCTCGCCTCCGGCGTCGCGATCGCCCAGCCGTTCGAGCCGTCGTAAGCCTCGGCCCACCAGCCGTCGAGCACGCTCAAGTTGAGCACGCCGTTGAGCGTGGCTTTCATGCCGCTGGTGCCGCTCGCTTCCAGCGGCGGTCGCGGCAAGTTCACCCAGACGTCCACACCGGCGACGATCCGCCGCGCGATCTCGAGATCGTAGTTCTCGAGGAACGCGACGTGCCCGCCCACGTTCGGCGCTTGCTTCACCTGGAAGATGTTGCGCAGCGCGTCCTTCGCTTCGCCGTCGGCGGGGTGGGCCTTGCCGGCGAGCAGGATCTGCATCGGGCGCTCGCCGTCGAGGAGCCGCAGCGCACGATCCGGAAAGCGCGTGAGCAAGTAGAGGCGCTTGTAGGTCGCGACGCGCCGCGCGAAGCCGACCGTGAGCCGATCGCGATCGAGCACCCGCGCCGCCGCCTCGACGTAATGCGGCGGCTCGCCGCGTGCGAGCCGGTCCATGACCGCCTTCTCGCGCACGTAGTCGATGAGACGCGCGCGCAGATCGCAGCGCACCTTCCAGATCGCTTCGTCGGGGATGGCATCGATCTCATCCCACATCGCCGCATCGGCGAGGCGGCGGCGCCAGTCGGCGCCGAGATGCTCGTCGAGCACCGCCTGCATTGGTCCGGCCATCCAGGTGGTGGTGTGGACGCCGTTGGTGACGTGGCGGATGGGCACGTTCTCCAGCGCGCGTTCGGGCCAGATCGCCTTCCACATCCCGCGTGACACCGCGCCGTGGCGCCGCGACACGCCGTTGGCGATCCGGCTGGTGCGCAGCGCGAGGGGAGTGAAGCCCGCGGGCTCGTCGCGATTCTCCGGGTGCTTTCGTCCCAGGCCGTAGAACGCGTCGCGCGAGATGCCGAGCTCTTCGACGAAGTCAGAGAGCACCGGTTCCACTTCGTCCGCGCGGTAGCTCTCGTTCCCTGCCTCCACCGGTGTGTGGGTGGTGAAGACCGTGTGCTGGCGCACGTGCTCCAGCGCCGCGTCGAAGTCCTGGCCGAAGGCCATCCGCTCACGCAGGCGCTCGAAGCTCGAGAGCGCGCCGTGCCCTTCGTTGAGGTGGACCAGTGTCGGGCGCAGGCCGATCGCTTCCAGCACCCGCATGCCGCCGATGCCGAGCACCGAATACTGCGCGAGGCGGGTGTGACGGTCGCCTACGTAGAGCCGCGCGGTGATCCAGCGATCGATCGGATCGTTGTCCTCGCGATCGGTGTCGAGGAGGTAGAGCGGCACTCGCCCCACGTCCACGCGCCACACCTGGATGCGCACCACCCGCGAACGGATGCGCGCCTCCACCACCAGCGGCTTACCCTCGGCCGTGGTCAAGCGTGCGCAGGGAAGCCGGTCGAAGTCGGCGTTGATCCAGAACTCGTGCTGAAGGCCGCTGAGATCGAGGCGCTGATTGAAATAGCCCTGCCGGTACATGAGCCCCACGCCCACCATCGGAAGTGCCAGGTCCGAGGCCGCCTTGAGCAGGTCGCCGGCGAGAACGCCCAGCCCGCCGCTGTAGCACGGCAGCGACACGTGGATGCCGAACTCGGAGCACACGTAGGCCACGGGGCTTTCCGCGGCGAAGGTGCCGGGCATGGGTGGCCGCTCCAGCTCGTGCTTGATCTGGCTCCACACGTGACGCGCCAGCTCGACGTAACTGCGTTCGCGGCCCAGCTCCTCGAAGCGCGCCGGCGGGGTGTTCTCGATCATGGTGCGCGGATTGTGGGCGCTGCGCCGCCACAGCGCGGGATCGATGAGGCGAAACAAGCTCTCCGCATCGGGTCCCATCCAGCACCAGCGATAGTTGAACGCGATGCGGGCCAGCGGCTGGAGCGAAACTGGCAGCCACTGCATGAGCAGCGACACTGCGCGCTCCACGTCGCGGCGACCGTCGAGCGGGTGCTCGCCAACGGGATTCATGGCCCCTCCGATCGTCCGGCGCGTCGATCTGCCGGAAACGACGAAGAGTCTAGGGAAGGCGCGGGAGCTTGGCTCGTCCGCGCCCCGACCTCAGGCGGAGGCAGGACTGCGCAGGAAGCATTGCGCCGCGCTCGGCCCGGAAACGGCGGTGCGTGACGAGTACGCCCAGAGCGGGCTCCAATAGCGGTCGAGCAGCTCGCTGGTGAGTGCCGCGTCGTCGACGATGACACCCCATTCGGCGAGATCCGAGAAGTAGAAGTTCTGCGAGCCCACGTAGAACGCTTCGTCGTCGATGATGAACATCTTGGCGTGATTGCCGATGCCGCTGCCGTTCGGCCACGCGTCGTCGTCGGGAGACGCGCGCAACACGGCCACGCTCAGCCGGTCGCAGACCAGCGATTCGAAGTCCGTGAAGAGTGGCGCCTGGAACGGATGGTCGCGCAGCCATTCGTAGACCTGTGTAGCCACGTCCTCGGGCGTCCAGCCATTGCCGTACCCGGCTTCGAGCGGCCCGAGACCACCGGGCAGCGAGCCCAAATTGCTCACCACGAGCTCGACCGGCACGCCGCGGATCAGGGCGCGCGCGAGCGCCGCGATGATCGGCTCGGGCCAATTCCCCACGGTGATGCCTGCGGCGCGAATGGGGCCGATGTCCTGCTGCGAGATGCGGATCGAACGCGCCGCACCATTCAGCGTCTCCGCGATCGCCTGATCGCTGGGATGCTCCCCGAGGACACCCAGGCGTCCGATGGTGACGGCGCGCGCGCCGGCGCGCGCTGCGGCGGTGGCGCGCAGTCCCGCGTCGTGAGACGTGGGCGGACACCGAGGCGCCGTTTCGGGGAAGTGCTCGAGTTGGATCGAGCCTTCGAAGTACGGCTCGTCGCAGATCAGGCCCCATAGCCGGTCCGCGAAACGATGGCCGTCGAGCGCAGGTGTGCCCGCGAGCCGCATCGATAGATCGTGGATGGGTGAATACGTGAGGTAGTGATCGGTCCACAGGTTGTGGCCGCCCTCCAGCAGCCGCTCGCCGTCCACCGCGAGGATCTTGGCGTGGTTCCACGACGACAAGAGCGTGCGAAAAGCTCCCACGTGGATCGTCACCGACGCGCTCGGGTCGAGGTCCCGGCTCAGGTGCGCGACCACCTCGCTGGCCTTGGTGGGCGGCGCCGGCGGCGCGCCGTAGAAGAGGCGAACTTCCACGCGGCGACCGGCACGTGCCAGGTACGTGATCGCGTTGCGCAGCGCCGCCTCGAAGCGGCCGTCGGCGGGGCTCAAGCTCGTGACATCGACGAATCGTCGTGCCTGGATCACTTCGTCGTAGATGTCGTCGTAGAAGCGATCGGAGTGACCGACGCAGAGCTTGCGCGGCGCAGCGCCGGGGCTCGCGACGGTCGC
>CAYUSL010000059.1:7821-20447 GCA_964447125.1 uncultured bacterium
CGGTCATCGCCCCCCCACGGCCGCGACGCGGCCCCCTCGCCGCGTCTCGTAAGACGCTAGCTCCAGGGCGCACCGCTGCGCACCTCGCGTGCGCAGCGACGACGGGCGGGGGCGGGCAGCCGATCAGAGATCGGCGCAGGACCCGCTGGCAGGGCTCAGATCGGCTGCGACGTCGAACTCGTAGACGTACGAGCCTCCCGGCGGAGGCGGCGGAACGTACCGAAGGAAGGTGCGATCGCCCCAGGTGGCAAGAAAGCGCCCAGTCGGCGTAGCGACTGCCAGGCCGTTTCCGAGCCCGGGGTCGGAGACGGAGGTGGGGATGCCGGTAACCGGATTGCGATCGCTGATGACCACGTCGAAGGGGCAAAGCGGCGCACCGGCCGGTGCATCGACCTCTTGATAGAAGATCTCGGGAGCGAGCCCCTGCGAAGTGGAGGAGAGGCCGTGGCTCACCACGACGAAACGGTCCGTCGAGGGCGCGAACGCGATGCTCGGCTCGTACGAGCCGCCGAAAACGCTGGTGATCTGGAAGTCGCTCCCGTCCTCCGCTGCCGTGAACCCATCGAGGAACTGACCAAATACCTGATCGACCTCGGCGCTCACGGGCGCGCTCCACACGACCAGATGACGATTGGCGGCGGTCGCGTGGGCGATTGCCGCGCGGACGTCGCTGGAGGACGTGGGACCATTCTGGCTGACTTGGACGGGCGTCCCCACCACTGCTCCTGCGCCGTCGACGCGCTGGGCGAAGACTTCGTAGCTCGATCCCGTGGTGGCGGCGTAGATCACCGCGTACTCACCCGTGACTGAGTTGAAGGCGACGTCCACGTTCCCGTTGATGTCGGCACCGGTGGCGATGACGAAATCGTCCGTCCCGACCTCCGCGCCCGTGGCCGCGTCGATCCGCTGGCCGTAGACGGTCGCCGAGACCGAGCTACCACCGGCCGCCCAGACCACGAGGTACTCGTTGGTGGCCGAATCGTACGTGACGCCGAGCTGTGCCGCGGCCGTCGCCGCGAACGTGAAATCGTCGGCGCCCACTTCCGCGCCCGCTGCCGTGAGGCGCTGTCCGTAGAGCTGATCGCTACCTCCTCCGACGGGGCGCGCTTGGAACACCAGCAGGTACTGGTTCGCGCCGCTGGCGTACGCGATCCGCACCCGCGAGATCGATTCGAACGGCACCGAGTTGAGTGGGCCGGCGCCTCCCACCGTGGCGCCGGACGTCGCGTTCAGGCGCTCGAGCCACACCCCCTCGGGGTTGCCGTACGTCGGCCCTTTCGCGTAGGCGACCGCGAATTCGCCGGGCGTGGAGCCGAAAGCCACGGCGGGGTGCGACGCCCCGGTGTTCTCGTCGTGATCGTGCCACGGCGCGTTGATCGCGATGTCGTCGCCGGTACACGCGGCACCGCCGACGAGCATCAGGAGGCCACAGATCCCGGCGCGAGTCATCGCGCATCGCAGCGGTCGAATCGTCATCGTCATCTCCTTCGTCGTCCTGCCCATCGAGGCGGCGCGTCGCGTCCCATCCGGCGGCATCACTGAATCGGTACGCAGATCACTTGCGCCAGGAGGCCCCACGACTCACTCGTGGGAACGATCTCGTGTGCCGCGACGTGCCATTTCACCGGTGGATTCGAGAGCTCGACGGGCTCGCTCGCGGTGATCGACACCTTCGCCGTGGTGCCGGGTGGCGTGTTGATGATGTTCACGCCGCCACCGATGGCCGCGAATCCGCTCGGGCACTCCGGAGAGTCGAGCGACTTCGAGTCGGTGCTGTCGGGCGGGATGAAGGATTCGAGCACTCCGTTCGCCGGCGGCGGTGGATGTGCGCAAACGAGCTGCACCTCGATTCCCCACGCGTCCGACGTGATCACACTGGTGCGACCGAGCACGCTGAGCCCAAGCGCGCCGTTCGTACTGCCATTCACCTGCATCGACTGCAGCGCCACCGTCGACGCCGCACCCAAGAAGCGTGCGCCACCTCCGATCATGATCTTTCCGGCGGGGCAGCTCGCGGACAGCGACGTCGCGAAGTCGCTCGCGATCGAGCCAGTCTCGGTGACCACCTCGTAGCCCAGGGCATTGCCGCACATCGCCGTGGTCTGAAGGCTCCAGTCGTCTTCCGTCGCCACCACTTCCTGACCGGAACCCACCCACCGGTCGAGCGCCGCGTTGGGCGCGCTCTCGAGGATTGAGAGCCCCACGACTCCGCTCGTCAGGCTCGCGCCGCCTCCCAGCAGCGATTTCCCAGAGGGGCAGATCGCAGGCTCCGTCTTGGGACCCGTCGAGTCCATCACCGTTTCGCTATAGACCGGCTCGAGGTTGGTGACCTGGCCGACGGGCGGTGGGCCGGCGGGGATCGTATGGCTCAGGTTCAGCGCGGAGCCGCCCACGGTGAGCACGATCGCATAGGTCCCCGCGGGCTTGGGGTCGGGGACGGTCGCGACGATCTCGGCATCGGACCACGACACGACGGCCATGGCGGCACCGTCGTAGCGCAGCGTGCTCGAACCTTGGCTGCCGCCGAAGCCGGCTCCGCGAATCGTGATGTCGGATCCAGCGGGCGAGGAGCTCGGGGTCAGGTGAGTGACGATCGGACAGCTCGTGAGCAGCACGCTCACCAGCGCGACCCAAAGCCCACGCCCACGCCCACGCGCGGTCAGACCACCGCTATTCCACATGATGTCTCCCTCCCGTGCCGTCGCGCGGGTGGCCACCGAGACAGCCATGCGAGATCGGCCATCGCCGCCGATCCGGCCCGCTCCGCATCCCCGCAACGCGCACACCCCGCGGGCCAGTGTGTTGCACGCCTCGAGCCGCAGCGGAGGTGTTGCGCCAGCGATGCGATCCGAGAAAACCGAGCAACGAGCTGCGTACGATGATGGGGCACGCAACTCCCGGGCGCAACTTTTGGGTCCGTGTGACAACGGATGTTGCCGCACGCCTCGTCAGCTCGCGGCAGGCTTCACGAGGAGGTCCGGGTGCTCGCGGAGCAGCTCGAGGATCTTGGGATTCTTGAGCGCCGAGACGTTCTTGGGCCAGAGCCCGTTCAGAACGTCGCGGGCCGCGCGCTCCGAGCGCTTGTTGTTGAGGGTGATCGGCACCTCGGGGACCTGCGCCACCACCGCGGGGACGTGTGCCGGTGACGTGCGGGTCTTGATCTCTTTCTTGATGCGCAACGTCAGCGGTCGGTCGAGGGTGAGGCCTTGCTTCAGCACCACCAGCAGCACGATGCGGCTGCCGCCGGGCTCGCGCGGCGCCACTTGCTCGACGGCCATGCCTTCGACCACCTCAGGAACGTGCTCGAGCACGGCGTAGATCTCCGCTGGTCCGATGCGGATGCCGCGTACGTTCATCACGCCGTCCGAGCGTCCCAGGATCCGCGCGCCGCCCGTGGGTGTGAGCTCGATCAGGTCGCCGTGCGTCCAAAGCCCGGCATTCTGCGAGAAATAGGCGTCGTGAAAGCGCGCGCCCGTTGGGTCGCCGAAGAGCCCGATGGGCCGTGACGGGAATGGGCGCGCGCACACCAGCTCGCCGGGGCCGGCGCCGAATGTTCCGTCGGGCAGAAGCGCGCGGACGTCGAGACCCAGGCTCACGCACTGCGCCTCGCCACGCATCACGGGCAGGTTGGGATTACCGAGGACGAAGCAGCCGATGATGTCGGTGCCGCCGGAGATCGATTGCAGCGGTAGCGCGCCGACGTTCTCGTGCACCCAATCGTAGAGCGGCTCGTGGAGGATCGAGCCCGTGGACATCATGGCGCGCAAGCGCGTCAGGTCCGCGCGCTCGCGGGGCACGATCCCCAGGTCGCGGCAGTACTGGAGATAGGCCGGGCTGGTGCCGAAGACAGTGATCTCCTCGCGCGACACCATTCGCCACAGGGAGTCCTCGGTGGGAAAGCTCACCGAGCCGTCGAAGACGACGATCTCGGCACCGGTGGCGAGGGCCGAGAGCTGCCAATTCCACATCATCCAGCCTGCGGTGGTGTGGAAATAGAGCTTGTCCTCGGGGGTGAGCGCCGCGTGCAGCACCAGCTCCTTCCAATGTTCGAGGAGCGTGCCGCCGGCGCCGTGGACGATGCACTTCGGCGCGCCGGTGGTGCCTGACGAGAACAGGATGAAGAGCGGGTGATCGAAGGCGAAGCGCGGCCACTCGAACGGCTCGGCCGAAACCGACGGTGCGGCGGTGGTGAGCGCCGCGAGCGTCGTCACCGTGACGTCGCTGCCGAAGGTGAGCGGCTCGGCGTCGAGGGACACCACCAGTGCCAGCGAGTCGAGCCCGGCGACGATCTCGCCCACGTGCCCGTCGAGACGACGCTCCTGCCCCTGTTGCACCTGGTGGGCATGAGCGAAGAGAACCTTTGGCGCGAGCGGCGTGAAGCGTTGCAGCACGGCGTTGGCCGCGAGATCAGGCGCCACCGACGACCACGTGGCACCGAGGGCCGCGCTCGCGAGGCACGCGACGATCGCGTCGGCGTCGTTTCGCACCACGCCCACGACCCGATCACCGGCCACGACACCGCGCGCAGCGAGCGCCTGCGCCAGCGCCACCACGCGCGCTCGCAGCTCGCCGCGCGTGAGCCGCGCGAGCCGGCCACTCTCGCCGCACGCGGTGATCGCCGGTCGATCGTCCTCGCGGCCGGCACCGGCGGCGAGGAGGTTCTCGGCGTAATTCAGGGTGATGTTCGGAAAAAAGTGTGCGTGCTCGATCGAATCGCCGATCAGCGCGGGTGTCGTCTCGCCCGCGAACGCGAGACTGCTCTCGGCGAGCAGTAAGCGCCAGAAGGTCTCGGCCTCGTCCACCGCGAAGCGCTGCAGTGCCGCGTAATCGGGGATGGTACGACCCGTCTCGCGCTCGACGGAGCGCATGAACGCCGTGAGCCGAGTGCGCGCCACGCTCTCTGCGCTGGGAACGAACAGCGCGACGGCGTCGCTCACGTGCGCGCTCCGAACTTCGGATGCGCCATCACGTAACGGACGATCTTGCCGAGGCCGTCGAAGTTCTCGCGGGAGAGATCCTTGCGCTCGATCTGGAAGTGGAACGAATCCTCGAGGTGCAAGATGAGCTGCACGAATCCGAGGCTGTCCAAGATGCCGTTGTCGAGAAAGCTCAGCTCGTCGGTCTTCACGAGCTGGGCGGCGTCGCCGAAGTGGAAGTTGTCGTCGAGCCAATCGATCACGAGCTGACGGATCTCGGCGTAGTTGCTGGGTGGCATTTGCGTGAGCGCCTCGTCGCTTTTCGAGTGTCCGCGTGGGGTCCGGACGGCGATCGGTGCCGCCATCCCGCGCTGGCGCTGAGTGTGGCCGAGCAGCCGGGGTTTCGTCCTCGGTCGAGCGGCGCGCGCTCGCGCAGCCTTGGGCACGGTATCTTTCGCTGCGGCGCTCGCCACGTGCCCCGTGCGTGGCCCACCGTTTCGCAAAGATGACGGACCCGAGCCTCGATCCCTTTCTCTTCCACGACAACGCGATCGCTCCCGCGACCCGGGCCTTCAACCGGCGCATCGAGCAGGTGGCGCGCCGCACACCGCCGGTGTGGACGATGTCGCCACGCGAGGCGCGCGAGCTGCGCGAGAGCTGGCCGCCACTCGCGCTCGTCGCCAGCGCCGAGACGCGAATCATCGACGGGCCGGGTGGGCCGCTCGGCTTGCGGATCTTTCGCGCCGAGCCATGTGCAGGCTTCTATCTTCACCTCCACGCCGGTGGCTGGGTTCTGGGCGGCGCGCACCACCAGGACCCCCGTCTGGCACGCATCGCCGCCGAGACGGGGCTCACGGTCGTGAGCGTCGACTACCGGCTGGCCCCCGAAAATCCCTATCCCGCGGCGCCCGACGACGCCGAGCACGCGGCGCTCTGGCTCGTGCGCCACGGCGCGCGCGAGCTGGGTGGGCCGGCGTGGTTCGCGATCGGCGGCGAGAGCGCGGGTGCCGAGCTCGCGGTGGTGGCGCTGGTGCGGCTGCGTGATCGTCACGATGCGCGGCCGTTCGCCGCGCTGATCGCGAGCTATGGCACCTTCGATCTCGGTGCCACGCCGAGCGCCCGGGAGACGGACGAGCGCTCGTTCCACTTCGACCGCGCCACCTTCGAGTGGTACGTCGGCCACTTCGTCCCGCGGGCGCTGCGTCAGGATCCAGACGTGTCCCCGCTCTTCGCGCGGCTCCACGAGCTGCCGCCAGCGCTCTTCACCGTGGGCACCCTCGATCCGGTGCTCGACGACACGCTCTTCATGCACGCGCGCTGGATCGCCGCCGGCAATCGCGCGGAGCTCGCGATCCATCCCGGCGGCGTGCACGGCTTCGACGAGTTCAAGTTCCCCCTCGCCGAAAGCGCGCACCAGCGCATCCACGGCTTCCTGCGTGATGGGCGCGAGCGCGCCAACACCTGAAGGCGCGGCTGATGCACGACTTCGCGATCGTGGGTAGCGGCTTCGGCGGTAGCGTCGCGGCGCTCAGGCTCGCAGAGAAGGGCTACGGGGTCGTGGTCCTCGAGCAGGGGGCGCGGCTCACGCCCGAACGAATCGCCGCCGCCGACCAGAGCCCACGCGAGCTCTTCTGGCTGCCGGCGCTCGGCCTCCACGGCTACTTCACGCAGCACGTCTTCCAGCACCTGAGCATCGCTGCCGGCGTGGGCGTGGGCGGCGGCAGCCTGGTCTACGGCGCGGTGCTCCTCGAGCCCGACGCGGCGATCTTCGCGGGGTCTCCGTGGAGCGAGCTGGGAGTGGATTGGCAGCGTGATCTCGCGCCGCATTACACGACGGCGGCGCGCATGCTCGGTCGCGCCACCAATCCGGGCTTCGGAAGCCAAGATCGATACCTGCGCGCTGCAGCGGATGCGCTGGGCGCCGTCGCGAGCTTCGGTCCCACACCGAACGGGATCTTCTTCGGCGCCCGCGGAAGCGACGTGGCCGATCCCTACTTCGGCGGCGCAGGCCCGGCGCGCACCGGTTGCCTCTTCTGCGGGCGCTGTCTGACGGGTTGCCCACATGGGGCCAAGAACAGCCTCGACCTCAACTACCTCTTTCTCGCCGAGCGTCACGGCGCCGAGGTACGGCCGCACGCGCGAGTCACGCGCATCGAGCGGATTGCCGGCGGCTATCGACTCTCCGTTCGGGATCCACGCTCGCCACGCCTTCGGCCGGCGCCCGTCGACGCGCGACAGGTGGTCCTCGCCGCCGGAGTCGTGGGCACGCTCGAGATCCTGTTCCGGGCTCGCGACGTCGACCGCACGCTGCCCGCGATCTCCAGGCGGCTGGGCGAGCGGGTGTTCACCAACAGCGAGGCGATCGTCGGGGTCCTGCACCGCAACCCGCCTGCGGATCTCACCGAGGGCACCGCGATTTCCTCGCATTTCTGGGCGAACGAGCGCACCCACCTCACCCAGAACCGCTTCGCGCCGGCGTACGATTTCATGCGCTGGTACGCGGCACCGCTGGTCGACGGCGAGCGACCGCTCGCGCGGGCGGCCGCGAGCCTGGCGCGGATCGTGACGCATCCGATTCGCGCCACGCGCGTGTGGCGCCGCGGCGACTTCCATCGCCACATCACCATGCTCACGGTGATGCAGCACGCATCGAACGAGCTCGCGTTCCGCTACGGACGCCACTGGACGTGGCCGTGGTCGCCCCGGCTTTGCTCGCGGGTGGCGAGCGGCGGGCGGCCACCGACCTATCTCCGCGAAGCCAACCAAGCGGCGCGCGCGCTCGCTGCCGCGAGCGACGGCGAGCCTTTCAATCTCGCGCCCGAGAGCATCGGCAATCAGTCGATCACCGCGCACATCCTGGGCGGCTGCCCGATGGCGCTCGATGCGGAGCGCGGCGTGATCGATCCCCAGCACCGGGTATTCGGCTATCCGGGGCTTTACGTCCTCGACGGCGCGGCGGTGTGCGGGAACGTGGGTGTGAACCCGTCGCTCACGATCACGGCCCTCGCCGAGCGCGCGATGGCGTTGGTGTCCACCCGGGCGTGACGCTCCGCGCGGCTACGTGGCCGGCCCGACGTCGGTACGTTATACGGGCGTTCCCGTCCGCCGCTTCCGCGCGGACGCCGCGCACCGAGGACCTCGTCATGCCGCTCGTGATTCCGTCTCGCCGTCACCTCGTCGTCGACAAGGCGTCGGGCATCTTCGCCATCGCCGCCCGCGCCAAGAACGCCATCGCCCGCCACGGCGCGGAGCGGGTCATCGACTCCACCATCGGTGTGGGCTTGAGCGAGAGCGGCAAACCCTTCGTCATCCCCACCTTCGTCTCCACGATGCAGGAGCTCCTGGAAGGAAAGCCCGAGGCGCTCTGTGCCTACACGCCGCCTGCCGGCGCCGCGACGCTCGCGGACGCGTACGCGAATTCGATCCTGGACGGTGTGCCGCTTCCCGACGGCCTGGTGCGAAAGGCGATTCCCACCCACGGCGGCACCGGCGGGCTCACGCTGAGCATCACCAATCTCGCTTCGCGAACGGTGATCTCGCACGCGCCGTATTGGGAGAACTACGCGCTCATCGCCCAGCAGTGCGGGAAGGAGCTCGCGTGCTTCAACCTGCTCGACTCGGCACTGCGCTTCGACGCCGCGGATTTCGAGCGAGTGGTCAAGAAGGTCGCGGCGGAAGAGGGGCGCGTTTGCCTGCTCATCAACAGCCCGTACTCGAACCCCACGGGGGCGGCGCTGGAGGCGAGCGAGTGGGACGAGATCGGGCGCGTGCTCGCCGGTGTCAGCGGTGACAAGGTGCTCATCCTCGACCTCGCGTACATCGACTTCGGGCCGCGTGGGCGTGATCCCGAGGACTTGGCGTTCGTGGGCAAGCTCTTCGAGCGCGTGCCCGATCTGCACATCGTGCTGGTGCCGTCGCTCTCCAAGTCGATGATGGCCTACGGCTGGCGCTCGGGCGCCGCGATCTTGCTCACCCGCGACCAGGACGAAGCCACCAAGTGGTTCGACGTGATGGAAGGGACGATTCGCGGCTCGAACTCGAACGAGGTCACGGCGCCGCAGCAGGCGCTGGTTGCGATCCTGAGCTCCGAGACGAAGCGCGCCCAGGTCGCCGCCGAGCGCCAGCACTGCAACGAGATCGTGCAGCGGCGCTTCCTCTCGTTCAACGAAGCCGCGCACGACGCCGGGCTCAAGGTTTCGAAGCCCGTGGGTGGCTACTTCGCGGTGGTTTACGTACCGGATCCTCTCGACGTGGCGCGAAAGCTCGAAGAGCGCGACGTCTACACGGTGCCCGTGCTCGAGCCGGGCGGGCTCAGGATCGGGCTCTGCGCGCTGCCGCTGCCCAAAGCCACCCGCATCGTCCACGAGATCGCCGCGATCCTGCGCTGATTCGGGATCCCAAGAGCGCCGCGGCTTTGCCGCGCTGGGCGCGGGTCGTGAAACGCCCCGAGTGCGCATCCTGACCGAAGCCGAGGCGCCTCGGTCTCTACGCTCGTCTCCGCTCTCTCCGCGAGCCGGTAGGCGAGCCGCAAGCGCAGCGCAACAACTCAGTGGTACGTGAGCTCGGTGCCCATTCGGCGGGCGACTTCCTCGGCAAAAGTGAGCAGGGGCATGGCTGCTTCCTGCCGGAAGAAGCGCGTCTTGCGCATGAAGTCGAGCGCACCCGAGTAATAAACGAAACGCTCGGCGAGATCGCGGTACATGGGTGCGTCCTGGCTTGCGATGAGCGATTCGACCTCGGCGACTCGCCGATACGAACGCTGCCCTTCCTGCACGTAGCGCTCGAGCGATGCGTGGCGCTCGACGAAGTCGCGAAAGAGCCCACTCATGAAGAGTGAAAAATCTCCAATGTAGCGCCGGAAGTCTCGGTGCTTCGCCTCCCCGGATTGCTCTGCGATCGTCTCACCCACGAGCATCTCGACGAGATTCTCGATGGGACGCCCCGCGAGGTTGGTGATTCGGTAGAGCTTCTCCGACCGCGCGAAATCGGCGAGCACTCCCGAGACATAGTCGGTGATCGCGGCGTCCTGGATCGCGAGCTGCTCGAAGACCTCGTGAGTCAGCTCGGTGAAAAAGACCTTGAGCGATCGGGGATCAGGGCCGGCGAGAACGATCACGGGCTCGGGCATGGCGCACCTTCCTTGGTTTCACCTCCGACGAGTGGTCGGCTGCAAAACGCTCATAGCAAAGGTCGTACCGTGAGCCCGAAATTCGAGTCACGCCCACGCTGGCGTGTGTATACAACCGGCGCGACCCATTCAGTGCAGCACGACGGCGCGAGAAATCACCGCCGTGATGCGTGACGCCGCGTACGCGTCTCGCGCGCGAGCGGTGCGACGCGTGCGCTGGCCTGCTGTCAGATCGCCGGATCCGTCAGCCCAAATTGGTCACTGGTTGGCGCTCGAGAACCAGCGCTGCCGGCGAAACTGGCCCGGGGCGACGACCGGCAGCAGCAGCGCGACCAGCCACGCGAGCGCCGGCGCCGCGTCGCTCGCATCGCTGCTCGACCCCGCGCTCCGCGGAATTCGCCCGCACACCGGAACCGAATCCTCGAGCACGATGTCGGTGAAGCTGCGATTGCCGCCCGCCACCACGGTGACGGGCACGGCGCTCGCAACATCGTTGGGATTCGCTTCGCTGCCGCTTTCGGCATCGCCGCTGTAGTAGTCGGCGGGGATGCTGCCGAAATGCGTGAATTGGGTCAGCGCGCTCACCTGCAGGCTCGAAACCGGCCCGTCGAGCGCTTCCACCCACACGTTGTAGTCACCCGGCGGCAAGCCAGGGATGCGATAGATGCCGAGCTCCGGGCGGCTGTAGCTGCCGACCACCATGCGGTTCGTCGCGCGCTCGCGTGCGACCACGTGGGTACCGCGGGCACCGTAGAGACCCAGCGGTGCCGAGCCCACCACGATCCTGCCCACGATCCCGCCGAAGGTGGTGGCTTCCGACGGCGTTGGGTAGACGTTCGATACCCACGCGATGTCGTCTTGCTTGAGCTGCCGACCCGCGAGCACGTCATCGCCGATGTACGGGTACATCACCGCTTGCTCGGCGGGGCGCGGATTCTCGTCGTCGGCGTCGTTGCGGATCGCGGAATGGCAGAGGCCGATGTAGTGACCGGCCTCGTGGGTGGCGATCGCCTGGATGTCGAGGCTGCCGAATGCACCGTCGGTGGCGTAATGGGGCTTGGGGACGTCGTAGCCGAGCGGGATCGGATTGAAGAGCATGCTCGCTTCTACGATCTCGCCGCTGCCGGCTTCGGAGAGCGGCAGCGTGATGGCGAGCACGCCGATGGGAATGCCCACCGGCAAGAATGCGATCGGATTCACGCCGTCGAGGGCGAAGCCGTTCACCTTGCTGGTGTTGGGTCC
Organism: uncultured bacterium; assembly: GCA_964447125.1. Classification (GTDB taxonomy): domain Bacteria; phylum JADJOY01; class JADJOY01; order JADJOY01; family JADJOY01; genus JADJOY01. The sequence goes on from CAYUSL010000059.1 coordinate 19,108, forward strand.
GCGAAAGAGCTCGATCGAGGCCGTGGGAACGTTCTGCCAAGTCTCGAACGATGCAGCGATCGCTGCCTGCCAGCCGTTGAGCGGATCGGGGCCGGCGATGTTCTCGGTGATGTTGTCGAGATTGATGTTGTACATGACCGGATCGGGACGGCCGTCGCCGTCCTTGTCCGGCCAGTACGGCGCGACCGTCTTCGACGTGGTGTAGAGCCGCCCGCCGGCGCGGGCCGATTCGTCGGCGACCACGAGCAAGGCGATCGCTACGATTGCAAGGCCGAACACTCGGATGGAGGGCCGCGCTCCCGCGCGGCCGCATGCGCGACGGCCGCCGCGATTCATCGCACACCTCGCGACGCGGCGGCGCGCGTCATCGCCGCGCGCACTTGCTCGTGGAAGGAGTCGATGGAGACGCGACCATCGATTCCGACGTCGCGAAGCCGCAGCATCTCGATCGCGCCGGAACCGCGCGGCGCCGCGTCGCCGCCCTCGCCGATACCACCGGTGCGGCTCACCCACACGTGGCCATGGGAGTCGTGATCGAGGTCGAGCTTGCCCTGAAAGAGCCCGATCACACCCCAGCTTCCATCTCGAAAATCCTGCAAGAAGAGCACGCTCTCGCGACCGGGCTGGAAAGCCGCGCCGCCCGGCACCAGCGCGGAATACCGGCCGTCCACACCGCCCGGCTGCACCACGCGGATCTCGTCCGGCGCCGCACCCTTCCACGAATCGAGACGGGCGAAGCGTGCCTGCGTGCGGATCACCAGCGGCCCTTCCGCTTGGGCGCCATCGCGGGCCGCGCGACCCGAGATCACCTCGTCACAGCGCGCGACGACGATCGCGTCCGCGAACCGCGCGAGCTGATCCAGATCCAGCGCGATCATCGTCGTGGCCTGGGCGGCGGGCGTGCTCAGCGCCGCGACGACGAGCACCATGGACAGCGCTCGCTGCAATCGTCTCGCCTCGTTTCGCGTTCGGTTCATGGCATCCCTCGTGGCGACTCGTGCTCGCCAGCGAGCGTCTCGCAAGCTCTGCCCTTCCGCAACCCGCCGCTTCGCGCTCCGATGAAGCGCGCGTCGCCTCCGGCAGCGCCGCGTACGGCGCTCGCCACGCAGGTCCATCGGACTGGAAGCGAGTCGGTCAGGGTTTTCGAGGCTTGCGTCGTGGCGCGGGCGCTCCGCCCTGGGAGGCTTTGCGCGCAGCAGCTGCCGCTCTGCGCAGCACTTGATCCGGCGGTGCGTCCTCGGCGAGCACGGACTCGTCTTCGAGCACGCTCGTGGCCATGGCCATGGCGCGGTCGATCTGCTCGCTCATGCCGTCGAGGCGCTCGGTGAAGACGCGCATCT
>CAYUSL010000060.1:0-20387 GCA_964447125.1 uncultured bacterium
TGGACTGCAACGACGGCAACGCGGCGGTGAATCCGGGTCATGCGGAAGTTCCGGGGAATGGAATCGACGACGACTGCAACGCGTCGACGACCGATTGCGTCGATGGTGACGGCGATGGCTACTCGCCGACGGGTGGTGCGTGCGGCGCCGTGGACTGCAACGACGGCAACGCGGCGGTGAATCCGGGTCATGCGGAAGTTCCGGGGAATGGAATCGACGACGACTGCAATCCTTCGACGACCGATTGCTCGGACGGCGACGGCGATGGTTACGGCAGTCCCGCATCCCCGAGCTGCGCCCATCCGCAGCTCGACTGCAACGATACGAACGCGAACGTGAACCCGGGCGCGACCGAGATTCCCAACAACGGCGTCGACGACGACTGCAACGCTGCAACCCCCGGTGGCTGCAACCCCGCCCTTGCGGAGGCCGGGGTGCAGGGCGCGGCGTCCAGCGCGGAGCGGGCGCCGCTCAGCACCGTGGTGGATCTGGGCCAGTACCTCGTGCCGGGCTGGGTGCTGCTCGCCGCCTCGCGCCGTCGTCGTCGCTGAGCCCGGAAAGGCCTGAGCACTCGTCGGCAGCGTGGGCCGCGTCCGGCTCAAGTCGTCGGCGTGGATGCCGATGCTCGTCCAGGGGCTCGGCATCGTCGTTTCGACGTGCGTCCTCGGCATTGCCCTGGCGTGCGATCGGGCCCTCGTGACCGGGCGAAATCTCGGTCTCGTCCCGCACGGCCGCACTCAGGAACCGAGGTGACCATGGGCGCGCTCGATCGAATGAAGATGCGCGATCGGCTGCTGCTGTTGCTGACGCTCCCCATCGCCGGATTGGCGTTCTTCTCGATCCAGAGTGCCATCGACAAGCAGGCGCGGTCTCGCGCGATGACGCGTCTGGAAGCGCTGGTCGAGCTGTCGGTGAAGCTCGGGGGCGTGGCCCACGAGGTCCAGAGAGAACGCGGCATGACCGGCGGCTTTCTCGGCAGCAAGGGACAGCGATTCGCCACCGAGCTGGTGAGTCAGCGCAAGGAAGTGGACGGCCGCGTGGACGAGCTGCGCGGAGCCCTCACGAGCTTCGATCGAGGCGGCTACGACGCTTCGCTGGCCGAGTCGTTGGACACGGCAACCCGCCTACTGGACGAGCTACCGTCGAAACGGGACGCGGTGACGCGGTTCGCGATCAGCGTCCCGGACGCCATCGGCTACTACACCCAAACCATCGGCGCGATGTTGCAGGTGACACGCCGCGCGGTGTTGATCACCGGTGACGGCGTCCTCACGCAGCTCCTCGCGGCGTACTCGAACCTTTCGCACGCCAAGGAGCGCGTGGGAATCGAGCGGGCCCTGCTCACGGGAGTGTTCTCGGCGGGCAAGTTCAGCTCGGACTCGCTGGTGCGTTTTCTCACCAACAGGTCGGCGCAGGACGTCTATCTGCGTGAGTTCGAGAGCACGGCCTCCACCGAACAACGTGAGCTCTTCGCCCGCACCATCGTCGGGCAGGCGGTCGACGAGGCGCAGCGTCTGGAGAAGATCGCCCTCGAGGGAACCGATGGTCGTGAGCTGGGTGTGGACCCGGAGCGTTGGTTCGCGATGGTGACCGGCAAGATCGACCTCCTGAAGAAGGTCGAGGACGCGCTGGCCCGCGACGTGAGCGATGCGGCCGTGAAGCTCCGGACGCGTGCGCACCGTGAGCTCATGATCTTCCTGTCGATCGCGCTCGCTACCGTGCTCGTGACGCTCGTCATCGCGCTCGTCACGATCCGAAACATCCTGAGCCAGCTCGGCGGCGAGCCGATGTACGCCGCCGAGATCGCGCGCAAGATCGCGGGCGGCGATCTCACGGTGAAGGTGGCCACCCGAAGGGGCGATGCCAGCAGCCTGCTGGCACGGATGAGCGAAATGAACCAGAAGCTGGTCGCGATCGTCGCCGACGTGCGCGGCGCGTCGGAAGAGGTGACGAGCGCTTCCAAGCAGATCGCCGAGGGAAACGGAGATCTGTCGCGACGCACCCAATCGCAGGCGGCAGCGCTGGAAGAGACGGCGTCGTCGATGGAGGAGCTGACCTCGACGGTGACGCAGAACGCCGACAACGCTCGTCAGGCGAGCGAGCTGGTCTCGAATGCGCGTGCCCAGGCCATCGCCGGTGGCGAGGTGGTGACACGCACGGTCGCGGCGATGCAGGAGATCAACGCCACCGCGAAGCGGATCGCCGACATCATCGGCGTGATCGACGAGATCGCGTTTCAGACCAACCTGCTGGCCCTCAACGCCGCCGTCGAAGCCGCGCGCGCCGGCGAGCAGGGACGGGGTTTCGCGGTCGTGGCGACGGAGGTCCGGCACCTCGCGCAGCGCGCCGCGACGGCGGCGAAGGAGATCAAGGGGCTCATCACCGATTCGGTCGCGAGGATCGAGAATGGCTCGCAGCTCGTCGACGCCTCGGGCAAGGCGCTTCACGAGATCGTGGATTCGGTGAAACGCGTGACCGACATCGTCGCCGACATCGCTGCTGCATCCGGCGAGCAGTCCGCAGGAATCGAGCAGGTCAACCTGGCCGTCATGCAGATGGACGGCATGACTCAGCAGAACGCGGCGCTCGTGGAGGAGGCTGCGGCCGCTTCGATGGCGATGCAGGACCAGGCCGAGCAGCTTCTCGAGGTCGTGAGCTTCTTCACCATCGACGAGCACCACCGAGCGAAGCCCGTCGCGCACTTGCCCCAAGCGCCGCGACCGGCGGCCGTGGGCGCGCGAGCAGCGAAGCCTGCTGGGCGACCGGCGAGCGCTTCGCCCGTCGCTCGTCCGCGGGCCGCAATGCCAGCCCCCCCGCGTGTGGCCCAGGACGACGGCCGCGACGAAGGTGATTGGGCATCGTTCTGAACGCGTGCGCAGCTCGCCGCTTCGCACTTCCGTCGCCGTAGGCCGAACGATGCACGCGCCGCGGGCACGTGGCGAGCGAGTATTCATCGTTGTCGGCGCGGCGCCCCGCGTGGGGTCGGTGACGCTCAGTCGCGCGGCCGCACCGAGCCGCGACGAATCCTGGCCAGCATGCGGAGAACCCCTGACGGCGAGGCCGTCAGCGACTGGCTGGCCACACGCGTGAGCGGCTTGCCGACCGGCGCGTTGCGCGGCTGGGGGTGGAGTGTTTCAATGGGCTCCCAATCAATCCGGGCCAGATCGCGGTCGCTCGATCGCCGCGAGCGAGGACGGGGTGAAGATGTTGCAGACGGCTCACGTTCGGGCGTGGCGCACCACGATGCGCTGCCTGCGTACGACCGTGGGGGCGCTCGCGTTCGTGGTGCTCGGCACGGTCGCCGGGCATGCGGGGCCGCTCACCTCCACGCTCGGACCCGTTGCACCGGTCCCGAGCGCCGCCAACGGCCTCGAGTTCGTCGCAACCATCAACTACAGCGGTTACAGCGCGTCGGCTCCGGGCTCGATGCGGTTTGGAACGGCATCCTCGATGGTGCTGCGCCTGGATGCGGAGGCGCACCGCGTCACCCTCGAGTCGCTCGTCCTCGATGCGGGAACGGTACGGCTTGCTGGTTTTCCGTTCCACGAGGTGCGGCTGGTCACGATCTTCTCCTCGCCCACCGGGTTCGACTTCGATCCGGCGACGGGCGCGTTCTCGATGGCCGTCTATCCAACGCTGGTGGCCACGTTGCCCGGCTACGGCGAGGTTCCCTTGGCCTCGGGAAGCATCGACCTGAGCGGCACGTTCCGTTACCAGGGTTCGACGGAGACCGGTCCCGTGACGATGTCGCTCACGGCGACGGGGCCGACCGACCTCTACACGTACTACTACCCGGTGAGTCTGCGCGTGCAGGGCCCCATCGCGCTCGATTTCTCCAGCACCAAACCGGGCTATCCCGACGGAGAGCTCGCGGGTGTGGTGTCGGTGCCGGCCAATGGCGGCGGTTGGAAACCGGTCGCAAACGCGTGGGTCGGGAACTTCGGTGAGGAGTCGGCGACGCAGCCCGACGGGAGCTTCCGATTCTCCGAGTGGCCGCGCGCCGTCGATCCGACCTGGACGTACGCGGCCGTCGAATGCGGGTCGAGCTGGGTACTCGGTAGCTCGTCGCGTTCCACGCTGGCGAACGGCAGCGCCACGAACGTGGGGAACGTCGCGTTGCAGGGAGCCCCGGGTCAGCTCGACCCGATCCAGGGCTTCAGCTTCGCGCCTGCTACGCCCGAGCTCGTCACGACGATGTTCGATCAGCTCACGTCGCCGTCGCTGGTCGCGGCGGTACGACGGACCGACGGCACCCTGCGACTGCGATTCGCACGGAACAACGGCGGCTCGTTCCTGCTCTACGCCGACGTGGACACCCAAGGTGAGATTCGTCGCGATCTGTTCGCCTCGAAAGGCTTCCAGCAGCCGATCGTGCTCTACCCGAACGCCACCCGCGAAGCCGTCTCGGTGATCTGGGCCCAGTCGGACCTCACGACGGTGGCCGGCCCGCTGCACGTGCCTGCCGGCGGTCCGGCCGTGGCACTCCGCGTCGCGAACGTGACCAAGACCGAGGGGCCGGACCTGCTGGTGGCGGTCGAGGACGCGGCGAGCGGTGCCGGTCGCGTGGTGCGTATCCCGTCGATCACCCCGGGCCAGTGGGGCGATCCCGAGGTCGTATTCCAATCCACGGGGCCGATCCACGCCATCGAGTCGCGTGCGCTCGATGGTGACGGCTTCGACGACTTGGTCATCGCCGACGCGGCCTCCGCAACGTGCCACGTACTGCTCTCCTCGGGCCCGGGGAGCTTCGTCGACAGCCAATCGGTCGCGTGCCCGCGGGACGCGCGCGGCGCCATCGCCCAGGACCTCGACGGCGACGGCGACTGGGACCTCGCCTTTGCTGGAGATGCAGACGCGAGCGGCGCCGGGCGCGTGACGGTGCTCAGGAACCAGGGCGGCAGCCTGACGCCTTCGCACGTCGACGTCGGCCGCGATCTCGCGAGCGTCGATTCGGCCGCGTGGCTGGTGCCGGGGCGACGCGCGTTCGTGGTCGCGTCGCCCGGCGACGACACGATCCACGTGCTCGCCGAAGACGGGCAGGGTGGCTTCGCCGACGCCGGATCCGTGTCGGGGGTGGCCGCGGAATCCGTGGTCGCCCAAGACCTCGACAACGACGGTTTCGACGACCTCATCGCCACGACGGGTACCAGCCAGCTCGCCCGCTGGCGGAATCACTTGTTGCCGGGCGATGGCGACGGCGACGGCCTCGACGACGTCCGCGAGCTGGCGAGCGACCTCGACTGCGCGAATGCGGACACCGATGGGGACGGTTTCCCCGACGGCCACGACGTGTGCCCGCGGATCGCGAGTGCATCTCAGACCGACACCGACGGAGATGGCGTCGGCGACGCCTGTGACAACTGCGCGAGCGTCGCGAACGCGGATCAGGCGGATGACGATCACGACGGCATCGGCAACGCGTGCGAAGGCGGGCAGGTCACGCGCCACTTCACCCCCGAGGTCGGAAAGACCAATCAGTTCACGTTCTACCTCGGCAATTTCATCGGTGCCCTCGACACCAAGACCGCCAACGTGCTGAGCACGAGCTTCGTGGATCTGGTGGTCGATCCTGTCGCCAACCAGGTCACGCTGCAGGATCTCGAGCTCGCGCTCGCGGACATGCACTTCTTCGGGCTCTTCAACATCGCGTTGCTCCACCCCAAGATCGTGCTGGCGAGCTCGGGCGGCGTGCGCAAGGTGGCCGTGAACCCCACGACCGGCGAGTTCTCGTTCGATCTCTTGGTGACGGGCCTGGATGTGTCGGTTGGCACCGTTCCACAACTGCCGGGTGGCTTGCTCACTCTCGGCGGCACGCTTTCACCGGACGATCACCGGATCCAGAACGTCTACGCCGGTTTCGTGACCACGCCGATCACCGCGTTTCTCGGGCCTTACTATTTGGTGGGCCCAGGCACGCTCAACTTCGTCGCGCCCTGATCGCATTCGCCGTTCGCGACGCGTGCCGCCCTCGCCGCGGCACGCGGCGGCGTGCTAGCAATTCGCTCATGTACGCGCGATTCATCAATTGGCTTTCGGCGACGCGGTTCGGCTCCTGGCTGGTCAAGCACTTCGCGTCCAAGGTCGATCCGATCCTCTTTCGTCTGACCAACGGACGATTCACGTCGACGGGAGTCCCCACTCTCCCGATGCTGACGATGACCGCCGTGGGGCGGAAGTCGGGAGAGAAGCGTGCGGTTCAGCTCGCCTATCACCGCGATGGCGCCGACTATCTGGTGGTCGCGAGCGCGATGGGACAGGAACGCCATCCCGCCTGGAAGCACAACATCGAGGCCAACCCCGCCGTCGAGGTGCAGGTGCGCGGTGAGCGCTTCGCCGCCACCGCGGTGCCGCTGAGCGACGACGAAAAAGCGCGGCTCTGGCCGGCGATCAAGCGCACCATTCCGCAGATGAACGTCTACGAGGCGCGCACCGATCGCAACATCCGAGTCTTCCGCCTGCGCAGAGCTGGTTGAGCCGCGCGACACGGCTCGCCCTCGCTCGACTCCGTGGCAGCGCGGCTCGCCGGCCTACGCGGCCACGCGATAGGGGCTCACTGCCCGTGAGCGCGCCTCGAGGTGCGTGGCCACGGAGCGCCCTTCGAGGTGCCCCCAGCCCCTCACGCCTGCAACGGGTTCAGCACGAAACTGCCCCCTCACGACCGGCTGCCCGCGCGTGAGCGCGCGGCGGAACGTGTCGCAGTACGATGGGCGGTCCTCCGGAAGGGCGGAGGGCCGCCATTTTCGTCGGGAGGCAGAGGAACGTGCGGATGAGCGATCGAGGTGCTCGATGGAAGTCGATGGCGTGGTCGGTTCGAGCGCTGGCGGGCGTGCTCGCGCTAGTCGTCGGCTGTGGCGGCTCGAGTGACGGCGGCGCCAAGCATGCCGAGCCCACCTGGGACTACGCCGATCCCGCCCTCGGCGCGCGCCTCGACGATGCGCTGGCGCGCTGGGCTACGGACCACGAGGTGATCGGCACCGCCGCGCGCGTGCTCACGCCCGGCTGGCTCGATTGGTCGGGACGCGCCGGCGTGCAGAGCACGTCCACGCAGGAGCCGTTCGAGCTCGGCACGGTGGGTCGCATCGCCAGCGCCACCAAGCCCTTCACCGCGAGCGTCATCTTTCAGCTTCGCGACGAAGGGCGGCTCACGCTGGACACCAAGCTCGCCGAGTTCGTGCCGGATTACCCGAACGGCGATCAGATCACGATCGAGCATCTGCTGCGTCACCGCAGCGGCATCCCCGAGCTCGAGCTGGCGGATGGCTTCTTCATCTTCGACGTGATCCTGAACGACGAGCACTGGTTCACGCCCAAGGAGATCCTCGACTGGACGCATCTGCCGATCCCCATGCTCGATCTGTTCGCGGGCACGCTGGTGCCGCGTGAGCCGGTCACCCATCCCGGCGGCGACTATCACTATGCTCAGCCCAACTACATCGCGCTGGGGCTCATCATCGAAGCCGTCACGGGTGAGCCGCTCGCGCAGGTCTATCGCGAGCGCATCCTGGATCGGCTGGCGCTCGACGACACTCGCCTGCCCGAGCCCGGCGAGCCACTCGATCCCAGCGGCTACACGAACATCTTCGGGTTGCTACCCGTGCGCATCCCGGGCACCGCTCTCGTGCAGTCGGGAAACAGCCTGAACAGCTCCGCGTGGTCGGCGGGCGGGCTCATCGCGTCGGCCCACGACCTCGGCACGTTCCTGAGGGCGTTGCTGGAAGGACGCCTCTACTCGGCGGAGAGCCTCGCGGACGCCACCGACTGGATCCCGACCGAGGAGTCGGGAGGTGGAGACTACGGCATGGGGCTTTTCCGTTCGCAGCGCGACGGATTGACGTACGTCGGCCACGACGGTGCGTTGCCCGGCTCCATGTCGGTGATGAAGTACATCCCCGAGCTCGACGTGTACGTCTCGGCCGTCGCGAACTGCGATCTCTTGAACGGCGACCGGCCGGACCTGGAGCAGCGCGTCGCTCGCGCGCTGCGCAACGAGCCGCAGGACTGAGCCCGCGGATAGCGCTTACATCGATTCTCGGGATGCGGTCGCCGCGGCGTGGTCGCCACGAGCGCAGAGCGTCGAGTTGGTGAGGGCGATGGCGACGTGGAGCGCCGTGCCCGGGAGGATCGAGTGGGTCTCGACGGCCAGCCAGCCGAAGACGAAGCCCATCGGCAGCGTGCCCAGGATCTCTGCGAGCGGCTTGTCGAGGTGTGCGAGGGCGTAGACGGTGGTGTGGATCGCCAGCGCCGCCACCAACGGCAGGCACGCGGCGAGTGGTAACAGCAAGGCGCCGCGGAAGAGCAGCTCGTAGCCGTAGAGGTAAACGATCCACCCCAGCGCATCGAGTGACTGTGCCGAGTGCGTCCAGCGCGCGACCCGCGCCTCCGGATAGCGCTCGCGCATCGCTGGCGCGCGGGAAGTACGCGCCACCAGCGTGAGACTGATCGCCGCCACCACCGCGAGCACGGCGGCTGCGCGCCACGTCCAGGTCAGGCTCACGGCGACGGCAGTGGCTTCGGGAAGGGTTGCGCGCAGCGATACCCACGCTGCGCCGCCGAAGAGTACGCCGCTGGTGAGCTTGGTCGCGAGCACCGTGGCGATCTCGAGTGAATCGCCCGCGAGATGCTTCGCGAGCAACGCGCGGAAGAACGCCTTTCCGAGACCGATGGCGCCGACGATGAACACGATGCTCCCGCCCAGCACCACCAGAGCCGCATTGGTGGGCGTCATCGCGCGTCCTCGCTGCGTGCGAACGCTGCCACGATCTCGGGGACCCTCGACTCGAAGGTGTGACGGGATTGCCAGCCGGTCTCGCTGCGCAGCGCGCTGCTGTCGCAGAGCCAGCTCGGCGCCGTGAGGTCGCGCACCTTGTCGCGGGTGAGAAATGCCGAGTGCCCCGTGAGGCGCGCTCGCCACTCCTCGGCGACGGCGGCGGCAGCGAGGATCGGCACGGGCAAGCGCAGGGTCTGAAGCTCACGGCCGAAGTGGCGCGCCAGGGCGGCGCTCATCCGCCGCGCCGAATAGCGCTGGCCGTCCTCGAGGAAGTAGAGCCGTGGCCCGGAGGCGCGCTGCACCACGGCGCAGGCGATTCCGGTGGCGGCGTCGTCGACGTCGATCATCGAGAGCGGCGAGTCCGGGTTGGGAGCCACCAGCCAGCCTATGCGGGCGGCGCGAACGAGTGGTGCGAATCGATCGTCGCCGGGGCCGTAGATGGCCGGCGCGCGTACGATCGTGATCTGCACGGCGCCACTCGTGCGTTCGCCGAAACCGAGCACCTCGCGCTCGGCGAGCCATTTGTGGCGGCCGTAGCTCGAACGCGCGGTGCATTCGGTGGCGGCCAGCGCGCCCGTGCCGTTTCCTTGGGGGCCGCCAGCGGCGATCGAGGAGACGAGCACGAGCTGCGCGGGTTTGCGCGGCAGCCGAGCGATCGTCTCGTCGATGGCGATCGTGGTGTCGAGGTTGTTGCGCCGGAAGTCCTCGGCCGTGACCGCGCGTCCGCCACCCGCGCAGTGCACCACGACGTCTGCGCCTTCGAGCGCCTCGGTGAGCGCGGAGCTGGCCACCAGCGTCGCGCAACGCACTTCGTCGGCATCGGCGACCGTCACGGGTCTGCGCACCACCGCTCGCACGCGAAAGCCCGCTGCGCGGAATGCACGACACAAGGCACCCCCCAGAAATCCGGTGGCGCCGGTGATGGCCACGGTGGTCGACATGGCGCGGGATCTTGCCACAAACACGCTTGACGGCCGCGTGCGCGATCGAACATCTCGCAACGACGAATCGGAGGAAGCGATGAGTCGAAGGCAGCCGCGGGTGAGATCTCGGGAAGTGACGACCTTCGCCGTGGCGTTGGTGGTGCTCGTGTTGGGCGCGTGCCAGCGCGCACCGTCGCCGCCATCGCTGGCGTCGGCGGCGCCCACGCGGGACGTGCGCATCTTGCGAGACGAGTGGGGCGTGCCGCACGTCTTCGGCAAGACCGACGCCGACGCTGCGTTCGGGCTGGGTTACGCGCAGGCCGAGGACGATCTCGTCACGTTGCAGGACGTGCTGCTGGCGGCGCGCGGCAAGCTGGCGTCGGTCCACGGACCGGATGCGGCGCCCGTGGATTTCTTCCTGCAGTTGCTGCGCGTGTGGGACGTGGTGAACGCGAAGTACGAGAGCGACCTGTCACCCGAGGTCCGCGCGGTGTGCGAAGCCTACGCCGAGGGCGTCAACGCGTATGTCGCCCAGCATCCTCGCGACGTGGTGCCCGGCCTCTTTCCGGCGCGCGGGCAGGATCTGGTGGCGGGCTTCGTGTTCAAGGTGCCGTTCTTCTTCTTTCTCGACGAAGTGGCGAAGAACCTGTTCGAGTCCGCGGAAGCTCCCGAGGTGAGCGCGCGCAATCCCGTGCTGGCGGCGGGCGAATTCCTCGGCACCTCGCGGATGCGCGGCTCGAACGCGTTCGCCGTGGCGCCCTCGCGCTCCGCGGACCGCGCCACGCGTTTGGTCGTGAACTCGCACCAGCCGTGGGAGGGGCCGGTCGCCTGGTACGAAGCGCACGTGGTGAGCGGCGAGGGCTGGAACATGGCCGGCGGCACGTTTCCGGGCGCGCCGCTCGTTTTGCTCGGGCACAACGAGGATCTGGGTTGGGGCAGCACGCTCAACGAGCCCGATCTCATCGATCTCTACCGGCTCACCATCGATCCCGCGAACCCGAACCGTTACCGCTACGACGGCGGGTGGCGCGAGCTCGACGTCCGCGAAGCGCCCATCGAGGTGAAGCTCCTCGGTCCCATCTCGTGGACGTTCCACCGTGAAGTGCCGTGGAGCGTGTACGGCCCGGTGCTGCGTCTCGACCACGGCACCTACGCGATCCGCTACGCCGGCATGGGCGACGTGCGCGCCGTCGAGCAGCTCTTCCGCATGAACAAGGCGCACACCTTCGAGGCCTGGAAGAAGGCCGTGAACATGCAGGCCATGCCGTCGGTGAATCAGGTGTACGCCGACCGCACCGGCACCATCCACTACGTCTACAACGCACGCTTTCCGGTGCGCTCCACGGCGTACGATTGGACGAAAGTGCTGCCTGGAGACACCTCGGAGACGCTCTGGACCAGCGAATGGGGGCCGGAGCGCGATCCTCAGGTGACGAATCCACCCTCGGGATTCCTCGCCAGCGCCAACGCGAATCCGTTCCGCGTGACCTCGGATCCCGGCAACCCGCGGCCCGAGCAAGCGCCGCCCATGGCGGGCATCGAGACGCGTCTCACCAATCGCCAGAGGCGGCTCGTGGAGCTGCTCGGTGCCGACGACTCGATCAGCGCCGACGAGCTGGAGGCGATCAAATTCGACGTCTCCTATTCGCCGAGCTCACCGATGGCGGAGTTCGTGCGCGCCGCGCTCGACGGTCCGGCGCCGAGCGATCCCACGCTGGCCAGTGCGCTCGGTTTGCTACACGGCTGGGATCTGCGAACGGACGTCGAGAGCCGGGGCGCGGCGCTCGCGGTGCTCGCCGCTCACCCGACGTGGCGCGGCTCGCTCGAGCCGCTCGCGGCGAATCCGAGGGAAGCGGTGCTCGCAGCCGCGCGGGAGCTGATGCGGACGCACGGGCGCATCGATCCGCGCTGGGGCGACGTCAATCGCCTGCGCCGCGGCGATCTCGACCTGCCGCTCGACGGCGGTCCGGACATCGTGCGCGCCGTGGAGGGCGATCCGCTCGTCGACGGCCGCTTCACCGCTCACGACGGCGACGGCTTGGTGATGCTCGTGAGCTGGGACGCGGACGGGCGCGTGCATTCGAAGAGCATCCACAACTACGGCGCCGCGTCGACGGTACAGACCTCTCGCCACTACGCCGATCAAGCGCCGTTGTTCGTGCGCCACGAGTGGAAGCCGGTGTTGCTCACCGAGGCCCAGGTACGCGAGCACCTCGAACGCGAGTACCGGCCGACGGCGCCCTGAGCGCGCGGCGACGATTGGCCGCGCGGATCGCGTGGACGCGCTGTGGACCGGCGGGAGCCGGTCCCTCCAATCGTGGAGGGCGCGGTTCCTGTGGAGGGCGCAGCTCCTGCCGCGCCGCAGGCTCAGTAGCCGAAGAACGTGCGAACCTCGCCGGTGCAGGTGTTCTTTTGCGTGATCTCGTAGACCATGCGACCGGACGGGTCTTGGTATTGCGGCTGGCGCGAGATCGTCACCCAGTTGCACGAGCCGGGTGAATAGCCGCGCGGGCGCGAGCTGGGCTGCGAGCTGCCGGAGCCCGATCCCGATCCACTGCGATCGCGACCTCCGCTCCCACTGCTGGTGCCGCTCGCGTTGTTCCGCGGCCGCCACCAGTCGGCGTGGGCCGCGCTCGCATCGAGCAGGAGCGTCGCGGCGACGAGCGCCGCGACGCTGCACCGTCGACGGTGGCGAGGCGGATTCGTCATTCGCGACATCCTGGTTCCGCCCCGCGCCTCGATTCCACGCTCACGCCTCAGTCGTAGCTCACCGTGAGCACCGGCGCCAGCCCCGCGCCGAGGCCCAGATTCCCGCCCGCATCCTCGAAGCCGAGGTCACCTCCGAAGGAGTCGAGGCGAATCTGGAAGAGCGCGCTCGCGTACTCTACTTCCGTCGCTACCAGCGTGGACACGTCGAGAGTGACGGCCGCGCCCTCGGCGGCGGCACCGAGCGAGAACGCGAGCGTGTCGTAGCCGGCGATGGCGGGATCACCCCAGTCGAGCGCATCGCCGTACGGAACCGTGCTCACGTCGAGCTCGATCGACCCGCAGCAGGTGCTCCACCAGGCATTGGTGAGCACCAGATCGGCCCAGCGAATCCGCGCGTTGGGCGGGATGCGCGTGAGATCGAAGCTCAGAAACGACACCGTGCCGGCATCCGTGGTGACCAGCCCCTCGTAGACGTGCACGTGACCTCCTGGCTCCACGAAGCCGTCGAGGTCGTCGTAGCCGGCGAGGTCGACGATCAGCGGGCCACCTGGAGGAGGCGGCGAACAGCATGGGCCGTCGTCGTCGTCATCGATGACGAGGCCGAGCTCGCCGCCGTAGCAGCCGCTCGCGCCGGCGATCACCGCCACCAGCAATCCCACGAGCGCCACGACGCGTTCGCGTTTCGACGACAGCCGTGCTCCCACCTGGGTCTTCATCGGGCGTTGGTCGCGCCGGCACCGAGCCGGCGCGCGCTCCCTCCTCGCCTGCTTGCACCGCAATCCCAGTGCCACGGCTTCGCGCGCGGGTCGGAGCGTTTTCCGCGGTGAATCCCGTTCCCGCAGCCGGTGGGCGCCGGCGCGGCGCGTGCATCGAGCGGTGCTCGTGCGCGATTCCTTGCCGGCCGTGTCAGCGTCGCTTACACGAATCCTGGCCGCTCGCTGGCGGCCGATCTCGTTCGGGTCCGCGCGCGTGAGCTATCGAAACCGGGTCGTCGCGTACACCGTCGCCGTGGTGCTCGCGGTGGCGGCGGCCTTCTTCTCGGTGCACCGCGCGATGACCGAGCGGCTCTTCCGCACGGGAGTCGACGAGCCGTGGCGCGATCTCGCCGACTCGCTAGCCGCGGACCCGTTCGTCCAGGCGCGGCTCCTGGGCTCGCCAGGCGCGAGCTCGAACGCGGAGACCGCACCCATCGTTCGCTCGCTCGAGCCTGATCCGCGGGTGCTCGCGTACGTGGTGGTGGACGTGGCGCGGGTGGGGCGGATCGAGCGGCGCGCACCCGAGATTCCCAAAGCCGCGATCGTCGATCGCATGGGGCGCGCTGGCGCCGATGCGTCTGCGCTCGCAGCCGAGCTCGATGCGGCGCTCGCCGAGGTGCTCGCGTCCGGCGCCGACTTCGACGGGATCGCCACGCGGCAGCGAGGCGAGGTGACGGTGCGCGTGGGCAGCGTGCCGCTGGCGCTGCCGATCCCGCCGCCCGAGCTCGCCGGTGCGGGCCATCTCGCCGTGGCCGTGCGCCGCACGCTGGACACGCTCTCGACGCAGGTGCTGGATCGCTACGCGTCGGAGCAACAGGCGGCGGAGGTCGCCGAATCGGCCGCGGAGCGCGAGGCGCTCGATGCGCTGGTGTCTCTCAATGGTGCGCTGACGCGCCTCGAATCCCGGGTGCTGGTGCCCGCGAGCTTGGGCGGTGGCGCCGCTTCGCCAGCCACGACCGACGCCGCCATCCCCGCGCCGCTGGAAGCGGCGGAGCGGCTGGTGGACGCGTTGGCGCTCATCCCCGGTCCGCTCACCGATCGCGTCGACGTGGATGCGGTGCGCGCGTTGAGCCGCACCATCGGACGCTGGGTGGACGACACCCAATTCCAGCCAGGCGCCACGGCGTTGGTTGCAGCGGCTTTCGCGTCACCGCACCTAGCACTCTTCCAGCAGCTCGCACGCCGCTATCTGTGGGTGAGCGCCTTCCTGGTGGCGGCCGGGGTGGCGCTGGGAATCGCCGTCGCGCGTCGCTCCACTCAGCCCTTGAGCCGGATCCAGGACGGCATCGAGCGCTTCGCGCGTGGCGACTTCACGCACCGCATCGACGTGGCCAGCGCCGACGTGCTGGCCTCCGTGGCGCGCGACCTCAATCAGATGGCGGCGCGCATCGCCGAGGGTGAGCGTGCACGCCGGCTGGCCTCGATGGGCTTGCTCGTGGGCGGCGCTGCCCACGAGCTCAAGAACCCGGTGCACGCCCTCGATCAGGCCCTTGGGCTGGTTCGGAGATACCACGCCGAGCTCACGGCCGGTGACACGTTGGTGGAGTCGCGCCGCAGCGAGCTCACCGAGCGCATCACACGCTTGCTCGCGGGCGGCGAGGAGAACGTGGGGCGCATGCGTGCCATCCTCGACGAGATCTCCGCCGTTCAACGCGTGGCCAGCGATCCGCGCGAGCTTCGCGATCTCGCTGCCGTGTGCCGCGCCGCCGCCGAGGAGCTGCGGGCGCGTTGGGCGGGGAGCATCGATCTCGCGATCGAGGCCCCCCGCGAGCTCGCCATCGAGGCCACGGCGTCGGTGGCGCGCATTCCCCAGAACCTGCTGTCGAACGCGATCGCGGCGGTGGACGAGGCCCGGGCTTCGGGGCGAGGATCGCACCGCGTGAGGCTCACCTTGGCGATCGAAGCGAACGAAGCCGTGTTGACGGTCGACGACGACGGGATGGGCGTGGATCCGCGCGTCCGCGAGCGGATCTTCGATCTCTTCTTCACCACCCGCGAGGTCGGCCGCGGCACCGGGCTGGGGCTCTTCCTGGTGCACGAGATCGCTGCGGCGCACGGCGGCCACGCGCGTTGCACGAGCCCCGGTCGGCTCGGCGGCGCCACGTTCGAGGTGCGACTGCCACTGCAGGCGCCTCGCGGCGACGGCGAAGGGGCGCGCGCGTGAGCGATGCTGGGTCCGTGACAGCCGATGCCGATGCGCCCACCGACGCGATCCTGGTGGTGGAGGACAATCGCGGTCAGCTCGACGCGCTCGTCTACACCCTCGCCGATCACGCGCTGGATGCCGCCCACGGGGTCGAGGTCCTGACCGCCGCCAACGGCCGCGAGGCGCTCGCGATCCTGACCCGCGAGCGCACACGCCTCGCGGTGGTGCTCACGGACCTCAAGATGCCGGGTCAGCCCGATGGCATCGGCCTCTTGAGCGAGGTGGCGCGCGTGGCGCCGCGGGCGCGGCGCATCCTGGTGACGGCGTATGCCGGCGAGCTCAAGCTCGCGGACGCGGTCAACGCGGGGCGTATCAATCGTTTGCTGGAGAAGGGGTATCGCACCGAGGAGCTGGTGCGCGTGGTGCGCGAGGCCCTCGACGAGCACCGCGCGCTGGAAGCGGTCATCCGCGAGAACGAGCGCCTCAAGCGCGATCGGCACACGCGCGCCGATGGCATCGTCGGATCGAGCGCCGAGATCCAGCGGCTACGCGAAGAGATCGCGCGGGTGGCGCGGGTGGCCACGCACGTGCTGCTTCTCGGCGAGACCGGCACCGGCAAGGAACTGGTGGCGCGGGCGATCCACGAGGCGAGCGCTCGAGCGGCGGCCCCGTTCGTGGCGGTGAATTGCGCTGCGATCCCCGAGACGCTGCTGGAAGGCGAGTTCTTCGGGACGCGGCGTGGAGCGTTCAGCGGCGCCGTCGACCGAGCCGGGCTCGTGGAGTCGGCGGCGGCTGGCACGCTTTTCCTCGACGAGATCGGCAAGGCGCCTGTGGCGATCCAGGCCAAGCTGCTGCGCTTCCTCGACACCGGCCGTTTCTTGCCCGTGGGTGCGCGCGAGGAGAAGCGCGTGGACGTGAGGGTGGTCGCAGCCGCCAACGAGGACCTGGAGGCGGCGATCGAGGAGGGACGCTTCCTGCGCGACCTCTATTACCGGCTGCGCGGCTCGCGCATCCGCATCGTGCCGCTCAGGGAGCGCACGGAAGACGTGCCCGCCATCGCACGCCACTGGCTCGATCGGTTCAACCGCGACTATTCGCGCGCGGTGCTCGGCTTCGACGAAGGCGCCGTGGCGGCGATGCGCGCCCACCCGTGGCCGGGCAACGTGCGCGAGCTGGTGGAGACCATCCGCGACGCCGTGGTTCGGAAGGCCGACGACGGCACGTTCTTGAGCGCCGGAGACCTGGGTCTGGGAGGCAACGCGAGCGTAGTGGCGCCTGCGACCCCCGCCGCCGAAGGCTCCACGAGCGTGCCTCCGTCTGCTGGTGCGACCCTCGCGGACACCGTGGTGGCAGAGCTCGTCGCCGGCCGTGACCTCGACACGATCCGCGCCGAGGTCGAGCGCGTGGCGCTCACCCGTGCGCTCGAGGATTCCGGGTGGGTGATCGAGGCTGCAGCGCGTCGCCTCGGTGTGTCGCGTCCGTGGATCTACGACCGACTGGAGCGCTTCCAGATGCGCCGCCCGGAAGGCTGAGCCCGCAAAGCGCGCGTGTAAACGACTCTTACATCACATCGACGAGCGTCTCCCGCGCGCCGCCGTGCGTGCGCGGAAGTGCCCAGAATTGGCTGACTTTCGAATGTGTCGGGGCCAGCGCGGCGCTGGCACGATTCGTGGAACTGCTCCGCGTGAAGTGTTCTCGCTGGTGTGTTGGATCGCGGAGGAATCACCATGAAGGCCATTCGCATCTCGTCTCGTCGGTGGAAGTCGATCGTCCTGGCCATGGGCGCGGCGGCGGTGATCGGCACCTTGGTGCCCGCGCGCACGGCTCACGCAGGCGTGAGTGTCAGCGTCGGCGTGAACGTCCCGTTTCGCCCGCTCTTCGCGCCGCCTGTCGTGTACGCACCGCGGGCGGTCTACGTCCCGCCCCCCGTGGTGTACGCCCCGCGCCGGGTGTACGTGACGGCGCCTGTCGTGTACGCACGACCGGCCCGGTTCTGGGTGGCGGGCTTCTGGGAGTGCGGTCGCTGGGTGCCCGGCCACTGGGCCGAGCGCTGGTAACGCGGAGTTTACGGGGGGCTTGAAAAAGCCCCCCGCGCTAGCCCGATCTGTTCGCGAACATCATGTCGCGACACCACGAATCGCTACATTCACACCTTCGATGGTCGTGAGTGGCCGTGGCTCGTGCCCGCAACAGCGCGTCGGCGCCGACGGAGCAGGGGCCGCTGGCCCCGTGCCCTCCGTCGATTCGAGCGTGCAAGAAGTGTGGAGGGCCGCGCTTCGTCGCGGCCGCAGGTTCCGATTCCTGAATTTTCCGGGCTAAGGATCGGTGCGGCGAAGCCGCAGGGGAACCCACCGCAGCGCCGCTCGGCTCGCAACGATGTCGACGGTGGGCTTCGTTGCGAAGGGGATCGGCAGTAGGATTGGCGGCCCGCTCGGCGGCGCTTTTCGCGCCGGCGTCGCGGGACGCAACCATGCCCGAGGTGGAAACGAGCGAGCGCCGGCCCTTCGTGCCGATCACGCTCATCGTCCTCGCCACCCAAGCGCCCTATCTCTTCTTCACGCCCGGCAAGCACGATCCGCAAACGCTGCCGTATTGCGGCCTCATCGCGGGAGTGCTCGCGATGCTGCTCGATCGGCCGGCACGACTCGCCGACGCGGGCCTCACCGCGCGCGGGATGCTGCGCGGGCTGCCCTGGCTGCTCGCGGCGCTGTTCGCGCTGGCGTTGCCGTTCGCGCTCGGCTGGCACATGCATTGGGTCGAAATCTCCGATGGCGTCGATCGCTCGGCGCCTGATCTCATGCGCGCGTTCGCGGCACGCGCGGCGCTGGTGGTGGCGTCGTTGGTCCTAGGCGACGAGCTGGCGTGGCGCGGGGTGATCCTCGGCGATGCCCGACAGCGCTGGGGACGCGTGCGGGCGATCGCGTTGGTGGCTGTGCTGTCCTCGCTCTATCGCCTGCCGCTTCTCGCCCGTGTGGGGCTCATCGACGATTGGGCCATGGGCGCCGCCGTGTGGCTGCGTGAGCTGACGCGTGCGGTGGCGCTCGGAATCTTGTTCGATCGAGTGCGGAACCTCTGGCTCACCGGAGCGCTGGCGTTTGCTTTCGCAGGAGCACCGTTGCTTTTGCTTGGAAATGCCGAAGACCCGTTCGAGCCGCTCTATTTCTACGCCGGGGACGGCGTGCGCTTCACCGCGCTGACGTGGTGCATGGACGTGCTGCCGTTCGTGGTGCTGGCGCTCGGTGCGCTCGTGTTTCGCGGTGAGCGCAGCGAGCGCGCCGCAGCGCACGCGCCAGCAGCGACGCCTGCCACGTGATTTCGGCCGGTCACGGCGGAAGAGCGATCAGGGCCTGCTGCAGATCCACAGGTCTTTGAGCGAGACGTCGCTGCCGCGGAAGTAAGGGTGCGCATCGCGGCGCACCAGAGTCAGCCCCGAGTGCGTGAGCGCCGCTTCGATCTCGTCGCGTGCGTGGCAGCGCTCGTGGACCCAGCCGGTGATCGGCTCTTCGCCACTGCGGCGGAACGTCACTTGCGCCGACGCGGTGCGCCGCGCGGGATCGTACTGGTAGTCGATCTCCACCAGCCCGCTGCCGACGTCGATCGTCTCGCGGGGGCCCGACCACACGCGCTCGAACATGCGCTCGTTGTTGGTGTCGAAGAGGTAGATCCCGCCGGGCGCCACGTGACGTGCGGCGTTCGCGATTGCAGCGGCGGCGCCGCTGGCGTCGGTGATGTGGTTGAGCGCGTCGTAGAAGCAGGTGACGAGGTCGAAACGCGCGGCGAGCGCGAAGTCGCGCATGTCGGCGCACACCAGCTCGATCCGCGCACCGCGCGCTTGGGCCTTGGCGCGCGCTTCCAGAAGCATCGCGTGGGCGCGATCGACACCCACGGCGCGCAGGCCCTTTCGCGCCATCACGAGCAAGAACGTGCCCGTGCCGCACGCGATGTCGAGGCAGCTTCGCGGCTCGTGGCCGAGTGCCTGCAGCGTCTCGCGGGTGGCGGTCAGGCACGCGTCGGTGAAGTCGGCGGCGCCTGACCAGTCGTACCAGCGCGCCAGCCGATCGTAAGCGCCGGAGGTGGGCGGCGCGGGCGGGCGGCTCACCAGCCGCGGCCAGAAGCGCTTCAGCAAGGCTCGGTGCTCAGATCGGGTCGGATGCGTCGCACGGCAGAGGCGTAGGTGGCTCGGAAGTCGGCGAAAGCGTCGGGCGCGATGCAGGCGGCGAGGATCTCGAGAGAATCGACGATGCGCGGGCCCGGACGGTTGAAGTAGGCGTTGCCATCGGCGAGGAACACGCGTCCTGTGGACACCGAGTGCCAGCGATCCCACGGCAGCACCCGCGGCAGGATCTCGAGCTCACGAAAGGATTCCTCGAGTGGAAAGCCGCACGGCTTGATGAGCACCACCTCGGGATCGAGCGTTTCGAGTGTTGCGCGCGTGAGGGTAGGTGCGTGATCGCGCACCCCGGTCACCATCGGTGTGCCGCCGGCGATCTCGATCAGCTCGGGCATCCACATGCCGCCGATCATCACCGGCTCCAGCCATTCGATCGAGAGCACGCGCGGATGTGAGCCACTCGCTGCGGCGGCGGCCGTAGCGCGCGCACGCACCGCCTCGATGCGTCCCTCTGCGTCCGCGACCACGCGCTCGGCATCCGCGGGCCGGCCGAGGGCTGCGGCGGTGCGCCGCACGTCGGCCCAGATGTCGTCGAGGCACGTGGGGCTCAGGCTCACCACGTCGATCGACTCGCGGTGAGCGAGGCGCGCCACCGCCGCGCGCACGTCTTGGATGGAGACGGCGCACACGTCGCACAGGTCTTGGGTCACGATCACGTCGGGCGCGAGCTCGCCGAGGCGGGCCGTGTCGATGTCGTAGACCGCCAGTGCCTCGCGCACCACGTCGCGGACCGCGCCGTCGATCGCCGCGCTCGATGATTGCTTGCGGAACTTGGCGCTGGTGAGCGCCGGCAGCCCGACCACGTCCGCCGGAAAATCGCACTCGTGCGACACACCCACCAGCTCGCCGCGCGCACCCAGTGCGCACACGATCTCGGTGGCCGACGGCAAGAGCGACACGATTCGCTGCGCCATGA
>CAYUSL010000061.1:0-20291 GCA_964447125.1 uncultured bacterium
CCTCGACCTCGATGCGCCGGAAGTGGACCTTCTTTCCCTGCTCGATCTGGAACACAACCTCGACGGTGCGTGCGGCGCGGTCGAGCTTGGTGAGCGGATCGACCTTCGCGAAGGCGTAGCCCTGATCGGCGTAGGCCTCGGTGAGCCGCTGGATGTCCTGGCGCAGGAGATCGCGGTTCAGGATCTCGCCTTTCTTCGACTCGACGCGGTCGATGAGTGGCTTGCCATCGGGATCGGGCAACAGATCGCCTGCGAGCGAAAGCCCCGAGATCGTGTATTGCGGCCCCTCGTCGATGCCGATGGTGACGTGCAAGCCGTCGTCACGGAAATCGAGCCGCGGGTCCGAGATGCGGTGATCGAGGTAGCCGTGGTTGTAGTAGAGCGACGAGATCCGTGCGACGTCGCCGTCGACCTGTTCCTTGCGGTAGAGCCCACGCTCGGTCAGCCAGCTCAGGAACCACTTCTCCTTGGTCTCCATCGCATCGATGATCTCGTCTTTGTCGAAGTGCTCGTTGCCTTCGAAGGCGAGCTCGACGACGTAGACCTCTTCGTTCTCGCGAACCTTGTAGACGACCTCGACGGTCTCGGCGCTCGGCACCAGCTCGCTTTCGACCTGGGCGTGGGTGTAGCCCTTCGAGTCGTAGAGGTCGTGGATCTTCTTGACGTCCGCGCGCACCTTGTCCTCGTCGAGCAGCTCGCGCGGCTTGACGGTGACGACCTCGCGGATCTTGTCCTCGTTGATCTCGTCGTTGCCGGTGATGCGCACTTCCTTGATGCGCGGGTTCTCGGTGAGCACGAACGTGACCACCGTGCCCACGGCACCCGGCTCCTTGCGGACCTCGATGTCGCGGAAATAGCCCAGCCGAAAGAGCGCCTTCACGTCCTGACGGATGACGTCGGGATCCACCGGCGCTCCGATGCGGGTGCGCACCTCCTGCATCAAGCGGTCCGATTCGACCAGCCGGTTCCCCACGAAATGCACCGCTTCGACGGTCGGTGCAGCAGCGCGCGCAGCGCCGGCGCACACGAGCCCGATCCACGCCGCCGCCAGTGCTGCGAGCGCCGCCCACCGGATGCCGCGTCCCTGCCACCGACTCGTCATGCGCTCGCCTCTTGCTCCGCACCGGCCACCATCAGCCGGCCATCGAACATCGTGAGACACCGCTCCATCCGCGTCGCGAGCTCGGGATTGTGGGTCACGACCACGAGCGTGGTACCGCGCCGCCGGTTCATGTCCAACAGCAAGTCGAAGATCCGCGTACCCGTGCCCACGTCGAGATTGCCCGTGGGCTCGTCGGCGAGCACCACCGCCGGGTCCATCACCAGCGCTCGCGCCAGCGAAACACGTTGTTGCTCGCCGCCCGAAAGCTCGCCGGGCCTATGCGTGAGCCGATGGCCCACTCCCACCTCTTCCAAGAGTGCGGTGGCGCGCGCTCGCGCCGCCGCCTCGCTCTCGCGAGCGATGAGCGCTGGCATCATCACGTTCTCGAGGGCCGTGAATTCCGGCAGCAGATGGTGGAACTGGAACACGAACCCGATCGATCGATTGCGCAGCTCGGAGCGCTTCGCCTCGGGCAGCGCATAGACGTCGCTTCCCTCGATCGTCACCGAGCCTGCCGTCGGCCGTTCCAGCCCCCCCAGCACGTGCAGCAACGTCGACTTCCCCGTTCCGGAAGCTCCCATGATCGCCACCGAGGATCCGCGAGCGAGCGTGAGATCGACGCCCTTCAGCACTTCGACGCTCACGGAATTCTTCTGGAACGTCTTGGTGAGGCCCGTGATCGCGACCGCCAGGTTTGCGCCCGCGACGGCGCCGACCGGTGGGACGGGCGATTCGTCGGCGAGTTCGCTCATCGGGCTCACGAGGATCGTGGTTACGTGAGGAGGTGCGCGAGCGTCACTCGTAACGGAGCGCTTCGGCGGGATCGAGGCGGGAAGCCTGCCAGGCCGGATAGATCGTGGCCAGATAGGAGATGGCGATCGCGGTCACGGCCACGATCACCACGTCGAGCGGGTTCACCTTGCTCGGCACCTCGTTGATGTAGAAGACGTCGGGCGGAATGATGACGATGTGAAACACGCGCTCCACGAACCGCGCCAGGTTCGTGAGATTGAGCGCCGTCAATAGACCGAGGGTCACGCCCAGCGCCGTACCCGTGAATCCCACGGCGAGCCCTTCCACCTGGAAGATCTTGCGGATGCTCGCCGACGACGCTCCCATGGATTTGAGAATCGCGATGTCCTTGGTCTTCTCGAGCACCGCCATGATCAGCGTGCTCACGATGTTGAAGCCCGCCACCAACGTGATGAGCAGCACCACGATGAAGTAGACGAGGCGCTCCAGAAAGAACGCCGCGAAGAGATTCTGGTTCATCGTGATCCAGTTGCGGGTGCTGTACGGGAAGCCGAGCGCCGTTTGAACGCGCTCCGCCACTTCCACCGCGTGCCGTGGCTCGCGCAGCCGAAGCTCCACACCCGTCACCTGCTTGCCGATGGCCAGCAAGCTCTGGCCCTCCTCCAGGTGCACGTAGCAGAGCGAGTTGTCGTACTCGTGCATGCCCGAATCGAAGATGCCGACCACCTCCAGCGGCCGCGAGCTGTAGCCGGCGCCGAAGGGAGTGATCGCGCCGCGCGGCGAGATCGCGTCGATCCGGTCGCCAACGCCCACCGAGAGCTGATTCGCGAGCGCCTTGCCGAGCACCACGCCGCCGGGCTTGCCCTGACCGCCGGGATGAAGATCCTCGAGCGCGCCCTCGCGCAGGTCACGCAGCACCTCGATCACCTGCGGTGCCGTCGCCGGATCGATGCCGCGCACCACCACGCCGGCGCTCGACACGTCGTTGCGCAGCATGATCTGCGCGTAAACGAACGGTGTGGCGGCCTCCACCTCGGCATCGGCCTTGGCCACCTCGAGCACGTGAGCCGGATCGTCGATGCCGCCGCCGAACTTGAGCACCATCACGTGGGGATTGATGCCCAGGATCTTCGACTTGAGCGCATCTTCGAAACCCGTCAGCACCGCCAGCACGATGATGAGCGCCGCGACACCCAGCGTGAACCCCGCCAGCGTGATCAGCGAGATCACGGAGACGAAGGTCTGCTTGCCACGGGTGCGCAGATAGCGCCAGCCGACGAAGGTCTCGAACTTCACGCGCCGCTCCCGGCCGCAGCTTCGCCGTCGTCGGCTGCAGCGGCGACCGTTTCCTCGGCCGTTTCGGGACGAAGCTGGGGGAAGAGCAGCACGTCGCGAATCGAGACCGAGCCGGTGAAGAGCATCACCAACCGATCGATCCCCACACCGCAGCCGGCGGTGGGCGGCAACCCGTGCTCGAGGGCCAACACGTAGTCCTCGTCGATGGCCCGCAAGCCGCTGGGGTCGTGCGCGACCTGGTCGAGGAAGCGCTGGCGCTGGTCGGCGGGATCGTTGAGCTCGCTGAACGCGTTGGAGAGCTCACGCCCGCCGACGTAGAGCTCGAATCGATCGACGAGGCTCGGATCGGCGTCGTTGCGCCTCGCGAGCGGCGAGGTCTCGACCGGAAAGCCGACCACGAAGGTGGGATCGACCAGCTCGCTCTCGAAGAGATGCTCGAAGAGCGCCAGCGTGACCTCGCCGGCACTCGCGCCCTCTTCCACGGGCATCCCCTGCTCGCGCGCCAGCTCGCGAACCCGCGTCCGATCCGCAAGCTCGCTCACGGCCACGCCGAGCCGCTCGGCCAGCGCCTCGCGGAGCCGCAAGCGCTTGAACGGCCGCTCGAACGAGATCGAATGATCGCCCCAGGAGAGGCGCTTGGGATCTTCGAGCAACCCCTCGCGATGGAGGCCGTCGGCCACGTGGACGAAGAGCGCCTCCACCTCTTCGATCAGGTCCTCGTAGGTCGCGAACGCTTGGTAGAACTCGAGCATCGTGAACTCGGGGTTGTGGCGCGTGGAGAGCCCCTCGTTCCGGAAGCAGCGGCCGATCTCGAAGACCCGGTCGAGCCCGCCCACCACCAAGCGCTTGAGGTAGAGCTCGGGCGCGACGCGCAGAAAGAGATCGACGTCGAGGGCGTTGTGGTGGGTGGCGAAGGGCTTCGCCAGCGCCCCGCCCGGCAACGCCTGCAGCATCGGCGTTTCCACCTCGAGGAAGCCGCGCTCGAGCAGGAACGACCGCACCAATCCCACGACGCGGGCGCGAATCGCGAACGCCCGGCGCACCTCCTCGTTGGCGATCAGATCGAGGTAACGCCGCCGATAGCGCGTCTCCACGTCGCGCAAGCCGTGCCATTTCTCCGGCAAGCTGCGGCGGGCCTTCACCAAGAGACGCACTTCGCTCGCCGCCAGCGTCAGCTCGCCGGTCTTGGTGCGGAACGGCCGGCCACGCACGCCCACCACGTCGCCCGGCCGCAGCGCGCGGAAGACCGCGAAGCCGTCCTCACCGAGCACGTCCTTGCGGCCGTGGATCTGGATCTTGCCGGTGCCGTCGAGGAGGTGGGCGAAACCCGCCTTGCCCATGTCGCGCTTCGACACCACGCGCCCGCCGATCGCCACCTCGTCCGCGAGCGGCTCGGCGCCCACCACCGCGCGTTCGCCGAAAGTGGCGACGATCGCGCTCGCGCGGTGGGTGGGACGAAAGTCGTTGGGAAACTCCGGAGCCGCCGTCGTCATACGTCGATCCCGTCCGAAGCGGATTCGCCCGCCCCCTCACCCATCAAATAACCCTCGATGAACCGGTCGAGGTCTCCGTCCAGAACCGCCGTGGGATTGCCCGACTCCACCCCGGTGCGGTGGTCCTTCACCATCTGGTAGGGCTGCAGCACGTAGGAACGGATCTGCGAGCCCCACTCGATCTTCTTCTTGGTGCCCGACAGGCTCTCCAGATGCCGCTCCCGCTCCTCGAGCTCGAGCTCGAGCAAGCGCCCCTTCAGGAGCTTCATGGCGGTGTGGCGATTCTTGTGCTGCGAGCGCTCGTTCTGGCACTGGACCACGATGCCGGTCGGTAGGTGCGTGATGCGCACCGCCGAGTCGGTGCGGTTGACGTGCTGACCGCCCGCCCCGGAGGCGCGGTAGGTGTCGACCTTGAGATCGTCCTCGTTGATGTCGATGGCGACGTCGTCCTCGATCTCCGGCGAGACGCCCACCGAGCAGAACGACGTGTGGCGCCGCTTGGCGGCGTCGAAGGGCGAGATCCGCACCAAGCGATGCACGCCGCGCTCGGCGCGCATGTAGCCGTAGGCGTGCGAGCCGCGTAGTGCCAGCGTCGCGCTCTTGATCCCCGCGTCGTCCGCGGCGAGCAGATCCACGAGCTCGCTCGCGAAGCCGTGTCGTTCGGCCCAGCGCCGGTACATCCGCAGCAGCATCTCGGCCCAGTCCTGCGCCTCCGTTCCGCCTGCGCCCGCGTGGATCGCGACGATCGCGTTGCGATGGTCCTCGGGTCCGGCCAGCATGCGCTCGAGCTCGCGCTCGCGCGTCCAGCTCTCGAGCCAGTCCACCTTCTGCTCGAGCTCGCCCACCGCCTCGGTCTCGCCCTCGCGCGCCATCTCCACGTACACGGCGGCGTCCTCGAGCGCCGAGTCCGCCTTGCCCCACGCGTCGAGATCCGCGCGAACCTGGCTGCGCTCGCGCAGCGAGGCTTGCGCCTTGTCGCGGTCGTTCCAGAAATCCGGCTGAGCGCTCAGCGCGTCGAGCTCGTCGAGCTTGCGCCGCTTGCCATCGAGGTCAAAGATGCCCCCGAAGGTCGGAGATCTTTCCCCGCACCTTCGTCAGTCGTCCCTCGGCTTCGAGCAGCCGTTCTTGAACGTCGACCATCGCCATCCCCCTACGGTCCGCACCACTTCGGTTCAAGGCCGCGGCTCGTCGTCGCCGGGCGCGCGCCGACGCCGAGCGCCGATGCCTCGCGCCACGAGCACCAGCAGCACCACGCCGCCCGAGCCACACGCGAAAACGTCACCGTAACGCAAGTAGAAGCTTTGGAGGACTGGCCCCAGCGTCACCGTTCCGGAAAGCGTCCCGTCCACGAAGAGCCCGGTCTCGCTCACGCGGCGGCCCCATGGATCGACGAACGTGCTGACGCCGGTGTTGGCGGCACGCGCGAGCCAGACGCGACTCTCGATCGCTCGCACCTGCGCCATCTCGAGGTGCTGATAGGGCGCGCCCAAGCGCCCGAA
The DNA here is from genome assembly GCA_964447125.1 of uncultured bacterium. Lineage (GTDB taxonomy): Bacteria > JADJOY01 > JADJOY01 > JADJOY01 > JADJOY01 > JADJOY01. The sequence continues at coordinate 6,144 of CAYUSL010000061.1, forward strand.
CCACGCGTCGTTGGTGATGCTCACCAGGAATCGCGCGCCCGCGGCGACGGCATGTCGCGCTTCCATCGGAAAGATCGCCTCGTAGCAGATGAGCACCGCGAAGCGGATGTGCTCGCCCACGGCGAAGGTCACGTGCTCTTTCCCGGGATGGAAATTCCCGACACCGGCGACGATCTTTTCCAAGAATGGAAACGGGCTCCACTCGCCGAACGGCACCAAGTGCATCTTGTCGTAGTGGGCGAGCTCGCTGCCGTCGGCTGCCAGGAGATAGGCGCGATTCAGGCTCTCCACGTCGGCGGCGGTGAGCGGGCGGCCGGCGCTCGGCACCGTGCCCTCCTTGAGACGATAGGCAGGCGCGCCGAGAAGCGTCGGCAGGCCCGCGCGCCGCGCCAGGTCTCGGGCGCGCTCGCTGAAGGCACCGCCGCGCTGGAAATAGAACGGCATGGCGGTTTCAGGCAGCACCAGCAGATCGAGGGGTTCCTTTGCGGCGCGTTCCGCGAGCGACTGATAGACGTCGATGGTGTGGCTGCGAAACGCCTCGTCCCATTTCTGGTCCTGCGGGATGTTCCCTTGTAGAAGCCCGATCCGCACCGGCTCGCTCGTCGCTGGCACGGAACGCAATCGCACCAAGCCGTACGCGCGCACCCCCGCGACCACGAGCACCAGCGCCACGAGGTGGGCGAGCGGCACCCGCACCGCACCGAGCCACGCGCGCCACGCGAGCGCCACCGCCGCCGAGGTCGCGACCAGCACGAAGCTCACACCGTAGATCCCGGTGACGTCGGCGATCTGCACCATGGGCAGGTAGCCCACCTGGCTGTAGCCGAGGGTCAGCCAGGGAAAGCCCGTGAGGAAGAACGATCGGAAATACTCGAGCGCGCACCAGAGCGAAGCGAGCCCCCAGATGCCCCAGCCGCGATCGAGCCCGAGAGGCCCGGAGAGTGCCGCGAAGGTCGCCACGAAGAGCGCCAGGAACGCCGACAACAGCACGTGGCCGAGCACGCTCAGCGCCACCGGCAGCTCGCCGAAATGGTGCATCGTCTCGACCAGCCAGTAGAGCCCGCCCAGGAAGAGCGCCATTCCTGCGAGGTAGCCGAGCGCGAAACGGCGCCGCCACGGCTCGCCGACGAGCGCCACCAGGAGCGGTGCCAGCCCCACCCAGGCCAGCGGCCGCACCGGGTAGATGGGAAACGCCAGCACCACGAGCACGCCGCTCGCGAGCGCCGCGGCGATCTTCCAACGTGGGTAGCCGCTCACGGACTGCTGCTGACGAGCGACGAGCGCCGTTCCTTGCGACTGCCCCACCACGGCGCCTGTCCCGCCGACCCCAGCCCTTCGAAATTGAACTGGATCCCGACCTTGGTTTCCTCGGGATTGGTGCGGTCGATCACCCACAGGTCGAAACCCCAGCAGTCGCAGGGCGCGGTGAAGTGCAACCCGCCACGGTTCTCGAGTAGCTGCGAGTTGAGCTGGTCGTAGCGGGTGAGGCCGTAGAGCGCAGTGCCTTCCCACAGCACCACGCGTCCGCCCGCGCTGACGTCCTCGATCCGGTCCGCGACGAAGCGGTAGCGGGTGGTGAAGCGGTCACCCCGCGCATCCGAGAGGCCGACCTTGAGCGTGTAGTCCGCGAAGCGGTGCGATTCCGGATCCCAGTCCGTGTACGCGCTGAGCGACAGCGCTCGCCAGGGCGCGAACGAGACCTCACCGTGCACCGGGCAAACCCCGTTCTCACAGGTGTCGCCGAGCAGATCGAACGAGTGCTCGAGGATCACGTCCACCCACTGCTGGATGTTTCCTTGGCCGCCCGTACGCGAGAAGAGCGTCTGCTCGACGCCGTACGTGACCAGCGACTTCTGGTCGATGCGGTCGGTGCGGTCGAAGGACGGCAACCCCGACTGGTCGACCTCCGGGATCCAGTCGTAGGTGACGTAGGGGTCGATCTCGTGCTTCCAGCGAGTCTCGTTGGGGTCTTTGGTGTCTCCTCGGAACACCCGCGACAGCGTGGTGTCGAGGGTCACGTCGAGCTGCGGCAGGAGCCGCGCGGCGCTGGTGCGTTCCAGGCGCGTGGTCGTCGAGGTCTCGCCGGTGAGCGGATCGGTCGAGTCCTCCTCGAGCGCCACGTCGGCGTAGTAGACGGTGGCGCGCGGGATGATCGATGGCTCCAGATTGAAATGCCCGATCTCGATGGGGAGGAAGAAGCGCGGGCTCGTGTCCCAGCGCAAGCCGTCGGCTCCCTCGCGACGGTAGAAGTCCGTGGCGTCGCTGCGGAAATCGAGAAGCACGGGCGTCCCGGGCACCGGCTGCCGGATTCCCCGCAGCGTCACCTCGGGGAGCTCCTGGAGCTCGTTGTTCGAATCCGTGAGCATGTTCTCGTACCAGCGCACCGCACCCAGCAAGCTCCACCGCCGCCAGCTCGAGGTCAGCGTCACCTTGGACTGGGAGAAGCGCTGGGCGCGCAGGGTCTCGTCGTCGCTCAAGTCGCGGTTCACCTCGGTATCGCTGAGCACGTCCACGAGCACCTTGCCGCGAACGCCGGGCGACAGGATCTCGTCGTGGAACGCCTCCACCGCGTAGCGCTGGCGCTCCACCTTGCCGCTCGCGGGATTGCCCTCGGAATCGGTGGTGGCGTCGCGTGCCTTTTGCTCCTGGAAGTAGCGAGCGGAGATCTCGCCGGCGCTGGTGAGGGTGCGGATGTAGCGGAAATCCACCTGGCCACCGAGCCGCTCCTCGGTGGAGGTCTCGAGCGTGAAGGTCGCGTCGACGTTGCGTGCGATCGCCCAGAAGAAAGGCTGCTCGAGCTGGAAGCCGCGGCGGTCCGAGTAGCCGAAGCGCGGGATCAATAGCCCGGTCTCGCGCTCCGTCTTGACGGGCACGATCAAGTACGGCGCCCACACCGCGGGCACGTCCCAGAGCCGGAACGTGGTGCCGAAGCCACTCGCGTAGCCCCCCACGGTGATGTCGACGTCGCCGCCGGTGAACGACCAGTCGGGTGGGTCGCAGGCGCAGCTCGTGAGCTGAGCGTCCTCGACGTGATAGGTGTTCTCGCCGGTCTTCTCGATCTTGGCGCCCTGGAACCGCACCTCGCCGTCGGCCGAGGTGAAGGTGCCGTCGAACACCACGCCCGTGAGCGTGTCGAGGCTCACGTTCACCGAGGCGCCGTGCAAGGTGCCCGCGGGCCAGGTGACCCACACGTTTCCGTCCGCCTGTAGCTCGCTCGACGCCGCTCGATACACCACGCGATCGGCACGAATCGCCACCTCACCGTAGACCGCGTGCACGCTGCCCTCGGCGATGAACTCGTCGAATTGGCGATCTTGCACCACGTTGTCGGCGTTGAGCTGGACCTTCCCACCGGCACCCACTCGCGGCGCTGCCGTGGCGGTCGCGCCACTCGAGTCGTCGAGAGTGTCGAGGTCGTCGTCGCTGGCGTCACCACCCAGGGCTTCGGCGTCGTAGGACTCGGCGGCCACCTTCGAGCGCTTTTTTTTCTTCGCCTTGGGCTGCGATGCGACCACCGACGCGGCGGGCGCCGGGGCCTCGGTGCCCGGCGCGGTCGCCGCGGGCGACGACGGAGCTGCCGTCGTGGTCTCGGGAGCCGTCGTCGCCGCCGGTTGCGACGGCGTGGGTGAGACCGTGACCGTCGGCGCAGGCACGGTGGTGCCCGGCGCATCCGCGACCAAGATCAAGATCCGAAATGGCGACGTGAGCGAGCTGACCCGAGTCACCACTGCCGCGACGGCGTCGATGCGCACCACGAAGCCGGCGCTCGTCCCTGGCTCGCCGCTCGGCGTGATCTCGACGGCGCGCACGCGCCGGTCCGAGGGATCGAGATGCGGCACCGCGCGCGGTGCGACGACGGCGGCGTACACCTGCACCTCGAACGACGATCCCGCAGTCGCCGGACGCAGCCGATCCAGGTACGGCACCGGGCGATCGAAGTCGAGGAAGATCGCGGTCTGCTCGTCGCCCGAGGAGATGCGCACCGACTGCAGCGTCGCCAAGGGCTCCGGCGAATCCTGCGCCTCCGCCGCGCCGACACCCGCGCCGACGAGCCACCACCAACAGACGACGAGCGGCGCGAGGACACGGCGCCGGGATTTCAGGCTCGACATCGCGCTCTCGACTCCGGATCGAAACGAGGTGGTACTCGGCTCGGGCACGAGCCCTCGGTCCATCGCTCGCGCCGCGGGCGCGGCCATCGGGGACCGTCGAGCGCGCGGTAACATCCGCCCGTCATCTCGGTGTGTCAACACCTACGCGTCGGGAATTCGGAATCGGCGAGGCGCTCGAGGGTCACGGGCACGCGTAGCTCGCGCATCGCGGCACCCACCAGGTAGAGCGAGCCGATCACCACCACCGCACCGTCGCCGCCGGCGCGCCGGCGCGCGAGCGCCAGCGCGTCGCGCCACGAAGAGACCGCGGCCGCACGCAACCCCGCGCGCCGCGCCAGCCGCGCGAGTGCCCCTGCCGCCACCGCGTCCGCGCGTGGCACCGTGGTGCACACGATCGCGTCCCACGGTACTCGCGAGAGCGCCGCGAGCAGGCGGTCGGGCGACTTGGTCCGCAGCGCTCCCACCACGACCACGCGCTTCCCCGCATGGCTGCGCACGATCGCCGTGAGCGCACGCGCCGAAGCCGCGGCGCCGTGTGGGTTGTGCGCGCCGTCGAAGATCCAGCTCGGCCGGCCCGCCACCACGTCGAGTCGCCCCGGCCAACGCGTATCGGCGAGGGCGGCGCGGACGCCGTCGACCGACACCGGGATCCCCCGCTCGGCGAGGCATTCGAGCGCCCGCAGCGCGAGCGCCGCGTTCGCCACCTGGTGGGCGCCCAGCAAACCGAACGGCACGCGGTCGAGAACGAAGCGTCGGCCGCGATAGCTCAGCAGCACATCCGTACCGACACCCCGCGCGTCGATCGAGGGGACTTCCACGGTGATGCCGTGGGTGCGCGCGAACGCATCGATCACCCGCCGTGCCGCGCCCCGCGTCACACCCGTCACGAGGATGCCGCCAGGGCTCGCGATCTCCACTTTCTCGGCGGCGATCGCGCGCCGCGTACTTCCGAGGAACTCGGTGTGGTCGAGCTCGACGTTGGTGAGCACCGCCACCGACGCCTTGCCGACGTTGGTCGCGTCCCATCTTCCGCCGAGCCCCACCTCGAGGACTGCCACGTCCACGTGGCGGCGCACGAACTCGAGCAGTGCCACCACCGTGACCAGCTCGAAATACGTGAGCCGCACCGCCGGCGGGCGCTCGATCGCGCGGCGAACGCGCTCGATACCGCGCGCCAGCGCACGGCGAGAGATCGGCTCACCGGCGACGCGGATGCGCTCGGCGACGTCGATCAGATGCGGTGAGGTGTAGAGCCCCACTCGGAGCCCGCTGCGCGCGAGCGCCGCGGCCATGAGCGCCGACACCGAGCCTTTGCCGTTGGTGCCGCCGACCCGCGCGATGCACAACCGCCGCTCGGGGTGGTCGAGGCGGGCCAATGCCTCGCGCACCCGCGTGAGGCCGGGGCGAATGTCGCGCGGATCGATGCCGTCGAGATACGCGAGCGCGCTTCGCTCGCGGACGCCGATGCTTCCCGGCGCTCTCAGCGCGGGGCGCGCGACACGGCCGCGCGGGCGTGAGGCAGTGGCACGGTCCGCACGCACCCGGTCAGGGCGTGCCCGAGAACGATTGGCCGTCGCCATTGCCCGCGTTCACGTCGTCCGTTGGGGCGGTAGCGAATCTCCGGCCGCCCGGCGCCTGCGGCTGTCCCAAGAGCAAGCTCAGGATGCGCGCCAAGGTTTCTTTCACGTGGCGACGCTCGACGATGCGATCGATGAAACCGTGCTCGAGGAGGAACTCGGAGCGCTGGAATCCCTCGGGCAGCGTCTCCTTGATGGTCTGCTGGATCACCCGCGGCCCAGCGAAGCCGATGAGCGCCCGCGGCTCGGCGAGGATCACGTCGCCCACGGTAGCGAAGCTCGCCACCGTGCCGCCGGTGGTCGGATCGGCCAGCAACGACACGTAAGGCAATCCCTCGCGCCGCAATCGCGCCAGCGCCGCCACCGTCTTCGCCATCTGCATCAGGCTCAGCGTGCCTTCCTGCATGCGGGCGCCGCCGCTCGACGACACGATCACCACCGGCAAGCGGTCGCGGATGGCGACGTCCACGAGGCGCACGATCTTCTCCCCCACCACCGAGCTCAGGCTGCCGCCGAAGAAGTGGAAGTCCATGACGCCGATCATGCACGGCACTCCGCCGAGGCGGCACGAGCCCGTGACGATGGCCTCGCGGGAGCCGGTCTTCTTCTGGGCGTCGCGCACGCGATCCGGATAACGGGCGGGGTCGCGGAAGCCCAGCGGATCGAGCGGCTCGAGCTCGGCGTCGAGCTCTTGGAAGCTCGCCGTGTCGGTCATGATCGCGATCCGCTCGCGCGCCGAGATGCGGAAGTGATAGTTGCACTTCGGACACACGCTGAAATTCCGCTCGACCTCTTTCTTGTAGAGCATCTGGCTGCACGCGTTGCACTTGATCCAGAGCCCCTTGGGGATCGAGACCCGGCTTTCGCCTTCCTTCTTGAACCAGGCCATCAGTGCGATCTCCCGCGCGACGGCGGCGGAACCCGGTCGAGCGCCGTCCGCAGCTCGCGCACGAACGACGCCACCCGCTCACATGCACCGCGCGCGCCGCCCGGCCCCGGCACGCGGCGCACCACGGCGGAGCCCACGATCACGCCGTCGGCGACCGCCGCGACTTCCGCCGCCTGCTCCGGCGTGCTGATGCCGAAGCCCACCAGCACGGGCAGATCCACTGCGCGCTTCACGGCGCGGATCTTCGCCGGCAAGTCCGAACGCAGATTGGTGCGCTCGCCGGTCACGCCGGTGAGCGACACGTAGTAGACGAAACCCCGGCTGTGCCTACCGATCGCAGCGAGGCGCCTCGCGGGAGTCGTGGGAGCGACCAGCATCACGGTGTCGAGATCGTGTGCCTGGAGCGGACCGAAGATCGATCCACCGTCCTCGATGGGAAGATCCGGGATGATCACTCCATCGATTCCCGCGGCGTGGGCGGCGCGAGCGAATCGCTCGATGCCGAACGCGTGAATCGGATTGATCGAGCCCATGAGCACCAGCGGCACGCTCACCCGCCCTCGGACGCGCGCCACCAAGTCGAGGATCGCACGAAGCGTGGCGCCCGCCGCCAGTGCCCGCGTGTTCGAGAGCTGGATCACCGGCCCGTCGGCGAGCGGATCGGAGAACGGGATGCCCAGCTCGATGGCGTCTGCACCCGCGTCCGCGAGCGCCACGATCAGCTTCTCCGTGGTGGCGAGGTCGGGATCTCCAGCGGTGATGAACGGCACCAGCACGCGACGCCCTGCGGCGCGAGCCGTGGTGAGGGCCTCAGCCAAGCGGCTCATCGGCGCCCTACCCGCCGCATCCGGGACACCGAAACCTCGCAGCGCGATCTCGCCCGCTCAGCACGCGCCGCGTTCACGTCGCTTCCTTCGCGAGCCGCTCGGAGACCTTCATCACGTCCTTGTCGCCGCGACCGGAGAGATTGAGCACCACCAGCGCACCCTTCGCGAGCTGCTTGCGACGCGCCGCGCGGCGCACCCACGCGATGGCGTGTGCTGTCTCGAGGGCGGGAATGATTCCTTCCATGCGCGCCAGATACTGAAAGCCCTCGAGGGCTTCGTCGTCCGTCACGGCGTCGACCTCGAGGCGGCCCGCCGCCTTCCACGCCGAGAGCTCCGGTCCCGAGCCCGGATAGTCGAGACCGGCCGAGATCGAATGGGCGGGAAGAATCTGTCCATCCGCATCCTGCAGCACGTAGCTCATGCTGCCGTGCAAGACGCCTGGCTTGCCGCGCCCCAGTGACGCACCGTGCTGCCCGCTGGCGAGACCGAAGCCCGCAGCCTCCACGCCCACCATCCGCACCGATCGATCACCCAGGAATGGATGAAGAAAGCCGCTCGCATTCGATCCGCCGCCCACACAGGCCACCAACACGTCCGGCAACCGCCCTGCTGCAGCGCGGATCTGGCGCCGGGCCTCGCGCCCGATCACCGACTGAAGCTCACGCACCATCCACGGATAGGGATGCGGGCCGACAGCCGAGCCGATCACGTAATGGGTCGAGTCCACGTTGGTGGCCCAATCGCGGATCGCCTCGCTGGTCGCGTCCTTGAGGGTGCGCGTGCCGGAGGTCACGGCCACCACCCGCGTACCCATGAGCCGCATGCGGAACACGTTGAGGGCTTGGCGGTCGATGTCCTCCTCGCCCATGTAGACCACACACTCGAGGCCGAAGAGCGCCGCCACGGTGGCGGTGGCCACACCGTGCTGGCCGGCGCCGGTCTCGGCGATGATCCGCTTCTTGCCCATGCGACGCGCGAGCAGCACCTGACCGATGGTGTTGTTGATCTTGTGGGCGCCGGTATGACAGAGGTCCTCGCGCTTGAGATGAAGCCGAATCCCAAGCTCGTCGCTCACGCGACCGGCGAAGGTCAGCGGCGTGGGCCGTCCCACGTAGTTCCGGAGCAGATCGTCGACTTCGCGACGGAAGGCGCGATCGCGGCGTGCCGCGCGCCACGCGCGCTCGAGCTCGACGCACGCGGGAACCACCGTTTCCGGGACGTAGCGCCCACCGAAAAGCCCGAATCGTCCGTGGGCATCCGGCACGGTGCGAACGGCTTGCGCGGGTTGCGTGCTTGCTCGTTTCATGAGTGGGCTTCGACGTCGGCCAGCGCTTGGCGAGCACGTTCCACGAAAGCGCGCACCTTTCTCGGGTCCTTGCGACCCGGTACCTCTTCGACGCCGCTCGCCACATCCACCGCATACGGTCGCACTTCTCGCACCGCAGCGGCGACGTTCTCGCAGTCGAGCCCGCCGGCGAGGATGAGGGGAAAGCGGCGGGCCGCGCGCTGCGCCAGCTCCCAATCGCAGCGCACTCCCGTACCACCGACCTGCCCCGGCACGTAGGCGTCCACGAGCACCGCGGCGGCGCCGTAGGCCTCGACGCCCTCGAGATCGCGCTCGTCGCGGACGCGCACGGCGCGGATCACGCGGCGGCTCAGGCTGCGCGCCAGCTCGGGGGACTCGTCCCCGTGAAGTTGAAGCGCATCGAGCCCGACCTCGGAAGCGATCGCCTCGATCTCGTCACGGGGCGAATCGACGAAGACCCCGACCCGCGTCACGAACGCGGGCAAACGCCTCGCCAGCGCCGCCGCATCGCCGGGCGCGATCCAGCGCTTGCTGGACCGGCAGAAATTGAAGCCCACCGCGTCGGCGCCGGCGTCGGCGGCGGACTCGACGTCGCGTGTGCTGGTGAGCCCACAGATCTTCACGCGAATCACTTGAGCCCGCCGCGGCCGAGCAAGGAGCGAATCTGCGCCACCGGATCGTCGGCTCGCATCAGCGACTCGCCCACCAGGACTCCGCGCACGCCGCTCTCGCCCACGCGCAGCACGTCCTCGCGGGTGAAGATGCCCGACTCCGAGACCACCGGCACCTGCCGCGGCACCTCGGGCGCCAGCGTGAGCGTGACGTCGAGCTTGGTCTCGAAGGTGGTGAGGTTGCGGTTGTTGATCCCCACCAAGTCGCTGCCGCGCTCGAGTGCCAGGTCGAGCTCGCGGGCGTGATGCACCTCCACCAGCGTGTCGAGGCCGACCTCGCGGGCCGCAGCGAGGAGCTCGCCGAGGAGCGAACGATCGAGCGCCGCCACGATCAGCAGCATCGCGTCCGCGCCGGCGGCGCGGGTCTCGAACACCTGGTAGGGATCGATGATGAAATCCTTGCGCAGCACCGGAATCTCGGTGGCGTCGCGGGCGCGTTCGAGGTCGTCCAGGGAGCCGCGGAAGAAGTCCTCGTCGGTGAGGACACTCATGGCCTGGGCACCGCCGGCGGCGTAGCTGCGCGCCCTTTCGGCCGGTTCCGCGCCGCTGGCGAGGGCGCCCTTCGACGGCGAGGCGCGCTTGAACTCGGCGATCAGCGCCGGCGCCGCCGGGCTCGCCTCGTCGATGCGCTTGCGGAATCCGCGCGCCGCGCCACGCCCCAGCGCCGCGTCTTCGAGGGTACGCAGGCTGTAGCGCTTGCGCAGCGCCAGCACCTCTTCTTGCTTGCGTTCGAGAATCTGGCGCAGCAGGCCTTCGGGTCGCGCGGACATGGGCGTCATCCTCTGCGCTCGTGCGCGGCGGCGGTGCCCACCTTGACCCGCAGGAAGTTGGCGAGCAGCTCGTGCCCGGATTCGGTGAGGATCGATTCGGGATGGAACTGGACGCCTTCCACCAGCCCATCCGCGGTTCGCACTCCCATGATCTCGCCGTCCTCGCTGCGCGACGTCACAGCGAGCTCCGTGGGCAGCGTGCTCTCGTCGATGGCGAGCGAGTGATAGCGCGTGGCGCGAAACGGGTTGGCGAGGCCGCGGTACACTCCCGCGCCGTCGTGGCGGATCTCGGAGACCTTGCCGTGCATCAGCCGTCGCGCCCGCACGATCGCAGCACCGTACGCCGCGCCGATCGACTGATGCCCGAGGCACACACCCAGGAGCGGAATCCGGCCGCGGAAGCGCCGGATCAGCTCGACGCTGATCCCGGCCTCCTTGGGCGTGCACGGTCCCGGCGAGATCACGATGCGCTCGGGAGCCAAGCTCGCGACTTCGTCGACGCTGATCTCGTCGTTGCGCTTCACGACCACGTCCTCGCCCAGCTCGGCCAGGTACTGGACCAGATTCCACGTGAACGAGTCGTAGTTGTCGATCATGAGGAGCATGTCAGGGCTCCTCCCCGGTAGCCGAGCCGCGCGGCACGCCTTCCACCAAGCTCAGATTCTCGAGCCCGGCGCGCGCAAGCTCCACCGCCTTGCGCGCCGCGCGCGCCTTGTTGACCGTTTCTCGGTACTCGCGCTCGGGATCCGAGTCCGCCACCACGCCGCCACCGGCTTGCACGTGGATCTCGCCGTTCTCGAGGACCAACGTGCGGATGGTGATGCAGAAATCCATGTCGCCGTCGAACGACACCCAGCCGACAGCACCCCCGTACGGCCCGCGATGGCTGGGCTCTAGCTCCTCGATGATCTCCATGGCGCGGATCTTGGGCGCGCCCGTGAGCGTTCCCGCGGGAAACGCCGACCGCAGCGCGTCGAGCGCGTCGCGGTCCTCGCGCAGCCGGCCCTCGACGTGGGAGACGAGGTGCATCACGTGGCTGTAGCGTTCGACGACCGCCAGCTCGGGCACCCGCACGCTGCCAGCGCGCGCCACGCGGCCGACGTCGTTTCGCCCCAGATCGACGAGCATCACGTGCTCGGCCATCTCCTTGGGGTCGCCCCGGAGGTCGCGCTCCAGCGCATCGTCCTCGGCCACCGACGCGGCGCGCGGTCGCGTGCCCGCGATGGGTCGCGTCATCACCTGCTCACCCTCGACGCGGACCAAGAGCTCTGGCGACGAGCCCACCAGCATCCCCTCGTCGAAGCCGAGAAAGAACATGTAGGGCGACGGATTCACCACCCGGAGCGCGCGGTAGAGATCGATGGGCCGCACGTCGAGCGCCGTGCTGAAGCGCTGCGACGGCACGACCTGGATGATGTCGCCCGCCTGAACGTATTCCTTCGCCTTCTCCACCGCGCGGTGGTAGTCCTCGCGGGTGAAGTTCGAACGCCACGGCGTCGCCGCGGAGCCGTCCGTACGGCTCGATTCCATCTCGGGCAGCGGTGCGCGCAGCTCGCGGATCAGCTCCTCGATCTCGGCCACCGCACGCTCGTAAGCAGCGTCGAGGTCCGGCTCCTCGTCGACGAACACGTTTCGGATCACGCGAATCGTGCCGCGCACGTTGTCGAACACCAGCAGCGAATCCGTGCGGCTCAAGTGCATTCGCGGGAAACCGAGCACGTCGGGCTTGCGATCCGGAAGTCGCTCGAAGTGGCGCACGATGTCGTAGGTCATGTAGCCGACGAAGCCTGCCGAGAGTCGCGGCAAGCCCGGCACGTCGACCGGTCGATAACGCTCGAGCTCGCGGCGCAACACGTCGAGCGGTGACGCACCGACGTGCTCCTCGACGATGCGCACACCGTCCTTGATCTGGACACACCGGCCGTCGGCGACCACCTCGCGTGCGCCGAAACGGCCCAAGAAGCTGAAACGCGCCCAGCGCTCGCCGCCTTCGACACTCTCCAACAGGAACGCCTGCCGGTCACCGCGGATCTTGAGGAAGGCGCTCAGCGGCGTGTCGAGATCCGCCAGGACCTCCCGGCTCACGGGCACCACGTTGCCCCGCGTCGCCCAGGCGCGGAACTGACGCAGATCGGGAAAGCAGAGGCTCATCGTCGCTCGAACGAGCGCACGCGGCGAAAACCGAGAGCGCGCGAAAGGAAACGCCGAGTATAGCGCCGCGGCACCGGAGGAAGTGCGCCTCAGCGACTCGACACGATCGCCGAACCGGCGAAGCCCGCCGCCGTCACCTTCTTCTGGGCAGCCTTCGCTTCCGCCATCGTCGTGTAGCGACCGACGCGGATCCGGTAGCGCGCGCCCGTCGGCATGTCGACCTTGGCGGCCGCGGCAGAGATGCCATGCGCCTTGAGGCGCGTGAGAAGCTGGTCTGCGTCGGCCTTGCTGTCGAGCTCGGCGACCTGCACCACGAAGCCTGGCGCCGTGGCGGCTTCCGGCTTGGTGGCCTTCGCCGGCGCCTCGGGCGCGATGGTGAGCTTGGGGCTCGTGGCCGGCGCGGCCGCTGGCGCACGCGCGACTTCCGGCTTCTTGGGAGTGACGGGCGGCGGCGGCTTGGCCAGCGCAACCTTGGTGTCCCGTGCCTCCACCGGCGGCTTGGAGGCGTCGGTGCGGGGTGCCGGGGCCGTCGCGGGTGCGGCCGCTTTGCTCGGCGCCTCGGCGGCTGGCGCAGGCGTGCTGGCGCGCGCGGTTTCCGTGGCCGGAGCGGGCTTCTGCGACGAACCGGCGTTGGCACCGCCCGTGGACTTGAACATCCCGTAGTCGAAAGCCGGCGATGGCACGGGGGGCGTGGGCGCCGGCTTGGTCGGCGGCGTCGCAACGTCGGCGTGCGTGGCGGGAGCTCGAGAAGCGGCGTGCTCGCCGCGTGCCGACGCCGTCGCGTCAGTCGTGTCGTTCGCGATGGCGCCGCTCGTCGGAACGCTCGCCGCCGCGCCCGACTTGCCCGGACCGGCGCTCGACGTCGCGGTTGCGGCCGGCTGCGCTCCCGCCTCGCGAGCACCGCGATCGGCGTCGCTGCCCCGCTGGGGCGCCGCTGGTTCGGCGCGCGCACCGCGCTCGGGCTCGGCGCCGCGGCTCTCGTGCGCGGCCACCCGCGCCGGCTCGCCACCGTCGTCGCGACGCAGCAGATCCAGCTCGTGCCCCGCCTTCATTCCCAGCGCAAACGCCAGCGCCACCACGATGAGCAATCCCACCAAGAGCCCGGCGGCCTTGAGCGGTGAGGTGCCGTGCGACTGCGATGCGGAGCGGTAATCCATCTCGTTTCCTCTCGAGCGAAGGCCACGATCCACAGCGGCGCGGCGCGCCGCCCGATGCGCGACGAGCAGCAGTTGCGCGACCCGCGCGCCCGAGTTCCTAGCGGCTGGCGGAGGCCACCGTCAAGGTGTTTCGCCGGACAGGAACGTGACCGAGACCTCGGCCGTGGCGTCGGCGCGAATGCCGCTCTCGACGCGGAACGAAACGGTCTCGAAGGCGCCCACTTTGCCGGCCTGGCCGAGCGGCAACGTCACCACGACCGGCTGCCGCTCACCGCGGCGCACGGCGATCTCGACCTGGGCCGCATCGAGCGCGTGCTCGCTCAGGTTGAACGCCCGTCCTTCGATCACCAGCGTTCCGTCGGCGGCGATCGTACGCAACACGGGGCCGTCCTGAATCAGGCCGAGATCACCCGAGCCGCCGCAGCCCGCGACGATCGCGATCGCCAACGCCGCGAGGCACGACGCGCGCTTCATCGACGTGGTCCCCGGTCTTCCACGGGCTTGCGCGCCGCTTTGTCGAGCGGGATCACCTTCGCACGTCCGACCTCACCAGCGGGACGTGGCTGCGCCGGCATCTCCGGCTCCTCGATCTCGGGCTCGCCTTCGTGGTCGCGGATGATCTGGCCGAGCAGCCGGTGCTGAATCTTGAGCGCACCGATCGCGTGCTCCTTGAGGTAGCCCTTCTCGA
>CAYUSL010000062.1:0-11788 GCA_964447125.1 uncultured bacterium
CGGAAGGCGACGGAGTTGAGCAGGTTCTGCTTCGCGCGCCGGAACTCGTAGACCTCGTTGAGGTTCTTCCAGAGTCCCATCGGGGTATCGTGCTCCTCGTGCCGCCGGGCCGAAGGGCCTTGGGGCGCGGTGCCGGCTACGCGAGGACCGGTTTCCCGATCCCTCGGGCGCGAGCGGCATCGGCTCGGACCGAGTGTTGGGGGGTGCCCCGGGCTCCGAAAAGCTGCCGTGAGGCGTGGCAGATGGGTACCACGCGGATTTTGCGACTGTCAAAGAAACGAGAGCGGTGACGCGTAGATGCGGGAAGGCGAGGGGAGCGACGCACACCCGTTCGCCGGATCACGAAGGAAGCGTCGCCGCGTGCGGCGGTTCGTCTTGCACCCAGCTCGTGCCAGCGAGGTGGCCACCCTGGGGGCCTGCTGGTGGCAGCGCCGACGGTCGCGCAACTCGAGCTCCGCTTGCCGCCGCAGGCGAAGGGGCGCCCGCGTCGGGTCGGCTGGCGCGCACGTAGCGTTGATTGAGCAGCGAATCGAACAGCAACGCCTCCAAGGGGAAGGCTGCGACGAGGTGACGGATGCGAAAGCGTGCGAACGGCCTGTAGAGGGCACCCAGCAACCGCAGCGGCCACGAGCGCGGCCCGGTTCCGGCGCGCTCGCGCACCTTGCCGTCGACGAAGAGCGACGCCAGGAAGAGGCTGCGCAGAAGGTTTCGGCCCCGCGCGTCGAGCCACGGAACGGTGCGCATCCAGTCCTCGGGATTGGTCCGCTGCCAATCCTCGACTCTGTCCGGCAACGCATGGCCAGCGGCCTCGACGGCGGCCGCGTAGCGCGTTCCTGGATAGGGCACGGCCGCTTGAAACGACTGCACCGTGGCGGCGGCGTTCTCGTCGAGAAGCTCGAGCGCCAGCCGTGTGGTGGCACGAAGGTCGTCGCGGGTCTCGTCGAGGAAGCCCGTCATGATGTTGAAGTTGGCGTGGATGCCGGCCGCGCCGAGGCGGCGATTCACGTCGTGGAGCTGGGCAATGTCGAGTCGCTTGTCGTACGTGGCGCGCAACCGTGCCGAACCGGTCTCCACCCCCATCGCCACCCAGTCGCAGCCGGCACGGCGCACCAGCGCCAGGTCGGCGTCGCTGAGCTTGGCGATGTCGTGGACGCAACCTTCGCAGCGCCAGGTGAGCCGATGGTCGCCGTCGAGGAGCGCCTGCGCCAGCAACACCGGGCGCTTGGGATCGGTGAAGAAGCTGTCGTCGACGAAGTAGAGGGTCGAGACGTCCCAGAACGAGCGCAGATGGGCCAGATGCTCGACGATCTTCTCGGCCTTGAACGGGCGCCAGCGCGCGTCGTGGAAGCGCTCGTTGTAGCAGTAGTGACACGTCCACGGGCAGCCGCGACCGGTCTCGAAGAACCCGGCGCGTGCCGCACCGAGCGCCGAGCGCCCCTCGTAATCGGAGAAACGCACGAGCTGGTAGGGAAGCGGTGTGAGCGCATTGAGGCTGACCACGGGACGGGGTGCGGTGCGCGTGATCGCGCCGTCACGACGGAACCAGATTCCGGCCACGCTCGTGAGATCCGGCGAAGGGTTGCCGAGCACCTCCACCAGATCGCGAAAGGTCTCCTCCGCTTCGCCTTCCACGACCACGTCCACGTGCGGATGCGCGAGGGTCTGCTCGGGCAGCAGGCTCGGGTGTACGCCGCCCCAAACGATCGGCACCTCGGGGGCGATCGAGCGTGCGATGGCCGAGGCCTCGAGCGCGAACGTGATCGGCCGGCCGGTCTTGACCGTGATGCCGAGGCAGCGCGGGCGCGTCGCGAGCGCGGCAGCGAGCCGCTCGCGCCAGCCGGGCACACGCCCGTCGACGAGCTCGACGGAGTGCCGCGGGGCCACGTGACGCGCCACCGCCAGCAGCGAGATGGGGACGTCGCGAACGAAATACTCCCAGTACCCGAGTGCGGGCTGGAAGAGAACGACCTCGGGCATGGGCGGCGGCGTGGGGTCGGTTCCGAGGCAGCGACGAGGGCAGGGCGCGCATCATACCCCGAGCGCGCTCGATCACGATTGCGTCGCGCCGTGTGGCTCGCCGGCGCACGTGGCGGCCGCGAGCCTTCGGTTCCCCGGGCGCTCGAGGCGCTTGCTCCGAGGCCGTCGATCGGTAGAGGATGGCGCGAATTTGCGCCCGCCGTGGCGCTTCACTCTCCGCAGGAGGCTCGGCTACATGAATCGGAATCGACGACGGCAAGACGTGCGCGCGACCACGAAGGTGGGGCTGGCCACAGCGCTGATCCTCGGGCTGGTATCGCGAGCGCTGGCGCAGGAGCCAACGGCGACGGCCGGCGGCGCCAAGACCCTTCATCGCGTGCCGGATCCGATCGTCTTGACGGGCGACGCCGCGGCGACGCTGGTCGGCAAGAAGCTCGATCAGCTCGGGCTCTTCGCGCTGCGCGCTTCGGGCCTCGCGTCCATCCCCTTCCAGGTGGACGAGAAGACGGCCGCCGGCAACTACGTGTTCCCGGGCGGCAAGGAAGCCAACCCCGGCGACGGCAACGGGCTGCTCGACAAGCAAGACGAGCTGGTCTTCATGGCGGACGACAGCGGCGCGCGCCTCGACGGCGCGGCTTGGCCCGAGGGTGCTGCCGACGCTGCCGAGATTGCCATCAGCGATCCGGTCGACGGCACCAGCGGTTACGTCTACCTATTCGCTTTCGACGGAAAGGCCCCGCGTTCGAACGTCGACTACGTGAGCTACGACCCAGCCCAGGAGAAGATCACTGCCGAGCACTACTCCATGCAGTACACGCCGGGAAAGGACCACATCTTCTTCTCGAGCATCACCATCCCCACGTCGGCGGGAGGCTCGGGCGTGAACTTCGTCGACCGCCTCAAGCTGCGCACCTACATCAAGACCAAGCTCTTGATCCCGCTCAGCTTCGACGAGGAAGAGTGGGACAGCAAAGTGGCCGCGTACATGGACGGGCCGGTGCGCGCCATGCGAATGGTGAAGAACCGGCTCTCGTTCATGGGCATCGAGGTCTCGCCCACGGTGCAGGTCTTCGCCACGTACTACCGCGATTTCCACCAGGCGCCGGCCAAGATCCAGCAAACGGTCGACTTCCCGAGTATCGCCAGGGAAGCGTGGTTCAAGCTCAGCGTGGACCTGAACGAGTCGGCGAAGGGCATGAAGTACTACCGACCCGCTCCAGGCACCAAGGATCCCTGGCACGTCGTGGATGGCGCTACCACGGCTGACGAGAAGGAGCTCGATCCGAAGCAGCCCAACTGGCATCTGCTCACCGGCAAACCCGGCACCTTCCTGTGGTTCGTGGAGATGCCGAAGCCGCTGGCACCGGTCACGGACCTGACCTACACCGACGACGTGACCGCCGAAGACGATCCCGAGAACGTGCCCGGCTCGATCGGTGAGGTCGCGTTCAAGTTCGACCTCCTCCCGCTGGAGAAGGGCAACTACGACATGCGGCTCTTCTACATGTACCCGGAGAGCTGGCAGCCTGGGGACGAGAAGGCCTGGCTCACGATGATCGACAAGCCGCTCAAGCCCACGGTCACGCCGCTCACCAAGCCCGCAGCCTGAATCCCGGCGCGGCGCGGCTCGAAACGGGGCCGCGCCGCGCGACGATCCGAGCACTCGTGCGCGTGCTCTTCTTCCACACCGTCGCCGAGTCGATCGGCATCGAGTACCTGGCGGCGGCGCTTCGGTCCGATGGCCACCACGTCGGCCTGGTCTTCGATCCCGGATTCCGCCACCACCCGTACGCGAATCTAGGCCCGCTGGCGCTCCTCGGGCCCACGCGCGACGAGATCCTGGCCCGCATCGCCCGGTTCCAGCCGGACCTGCTGGCGGTGAGCGTGTGGACGAATCTGGTGCCGGTGCTCGCCGAGGTTGCGCGCGCCGCACGCGAGCGCTTCGGCATACCGGTGCTCGCCGGCGGCGTGCACGCCACGATGCTGCCGCGGCGCACGCTCGAAGCGGGCTGGGCCGACTACCTCTGCGTGGGCGAGGGCGAGGATGTGATCCGCGAGCTCGCTGGTGCGCTCGAACGCGGCGAGCCCACGGACTCGATCGCGGGCTTGTGGTCGCGGACGCCGGAAGGCGAGATCGTCGAAGGACCGTCGCGCGCATTGCGCCAAGACCTCGACGCGCTGCGCTTTCCGGATCGCGAGCTCTTCCGGCGCGAGGGTGTCGCGGAAACGGCGCTCGCCTGCAACACCCTGCGTGGTTGCCCGTTTCGCTGTACGTATTGCACCAACACCGCGCTTCAGGACCTGCACCGCGAGCGCGGGGAGGGCCGCTTCTTGCGCCGACGCTCACCAGCGAGCGTGGTGACGGAGCTCGCCGAAGCGAAAGCGCGTTACCGGCCCAGGAGCATCGCGTTCGTCGACGAGCTCTTCGCGCTCGACGAGCGTTGGATCGAAGAGCTGGCGCCGCTCTACCGCGAGCACGTCGGGTTGCCGTTCTGGGGCAACGCGTATCCGCTGTTGGTTTCCGACAGGATGCTGCGCGCCCTTCGCGACGCCGGCTGCAGCGAGCTGGCGATGGGCCTCGAGGTGGGCAGCGAGCCGCTCAACGAGTCGATTCGCGCGCGCCCCATGCCCACGGCTCGCGTGCTGGAGGCCGCGCGCAAGATCCGCGCAGCCGGCATTCACCTCTACGTGGATGCGATCTTCGGGTTCCCTGGCGAGACGCCCGCGGACATGTGGTCGACGGTGGAGCTGGCGGCCGACAGCCGTGCCGACTCGGTGAAGAGCTTCGTGTTCTTTCCGCTGCCGGGCACACCCTTGCTCCGGGACTGCATCGAGCGCGGCTTGCTCACGAGCGAAGACGTCGCGGCGATCGAGGAAGGGCGCGGCAGCTATCACGGACGCTCGCCGCTTCGGCAGCCCCACACGGGCGTCGCCTTCACGCTGTCGCGGATGTTGCCAGCGTACGTGGCTGCACCGGCGTGGCTGCGACCCACGATGGCACGCGTGATGCGTCGTCCATGGGGATGGCAGGCGGCGCTGGTGCACCTCGCGAGCTATCCGTTCTTCGTCGATCGCGCCGCGGTTTGGGATTTCCTGATGACGGTGCGCGTTGCCGTGCGGGCTCGCGCTCGGGCGATTTTCGGCGTCGGCGAAGCGCGCGACCCATGGCCTGCTACTCCGGCGAGCTCAGCCCCGCTGGCCGCCCGCGCCTGACGGAGACGCGAGCCCGCGACCGAGGGCGAGGCGCAGCCCCTCGCGCACGAGCCGGGGAAGCGGCCGCTCGAAGAGTCGCATCGTGTAGGCGTAGTCGTGACGCGCACAGCCACTGCAGCGATCCACCGGCTCGAAGAGCGCGGGGTTGGCGCTGGCCCGGGCCAGCGTCGCTTCGAGATCGCGATCGGCGGCGCGTCCGAGCGGCACAGGCCACAAGCAGCACGCCGACGTCTCTCCCGCGGGCGTCACCGACACGTGGAGAAGCTGGTCGACGTGGCAGCCGTAGCGACCCTCGCCGCGGTGAAACGCCAGCAACGCGTCGAAGAAACGTTCCTCTTGAGGGAGGAACTCGGGATCCTGGCGACGCATCTCCCTGAGCCGAGCGAGAATCGGCGCCGCGCTGACGGGATCCACCGCCGGCGCCGGTGCGAGCGCCGACGACAGCACCCATTGACCGACGCCTCGCCGGCGCAGAAACGCCGCAAAGTCGGGCAGCGTGGTGAGGTTCTCGGGCGTCAGGATCGTGCTCACACCGATCAGCGCGTCGCCGGGTGCGGTGAGCAACGCATCGAGCCCGGCGAGCGCGCGGCCGTAGCTACCGGCGCCGCGCACGACGTCGTGAGCGGCTTCGAATCCGTCGATGGACACGAACACCGTTCGAAACGTGCGACGCGCTTCGGCGGCAGTTCGCGGATCGAGACGGGTGCCGTTGGTCGTGACGCCGCACCAAAGGCCGCGCTGGCGAGCATGGCGCGCGAGGTCGAGGAGATCTCGCCGCAAGAACGGCTCGCCGCCCACCAGTTCGAGAAACGGCACACCGAGGCGTGCCAGGTCGTCGATGAGCGCGGTCGCCTCGTGCGTGTCGAGCTCCGTTGCGGCATCGAGCGGCTCCGGTGGGTGCTCGAAGAAGAAGCACCCGCGACAGCGCAGGTTGCATTGGCCGTTCACGAAATACGTGACCGAGAGCGGCCGGCGCTCGCCCCGTCGCCACGCCCGCCACACATCGAAGGCGCGCCACACCACTCGCGGCGGGATCACGCGACCTCGGAGACGAGCAGCGGAGAGAGCGCGCCGTGAAGCGGCGGCGGCATCGTCCTGAGCGCCCAGCGCGCGGCGCGAATCCAGGGCGCGTCGAGTCGGCCGACGTCGGGTGCTACGCCCTGGATCGGAATGGTGATCGTGTGCGCTGGCACCGC
Source organism: uncultured bacterium (assembly GCA_964447125.1). Lineage (GTDB taxonomy): Bacteria > JADJOY01 > JADJOY01 > JADJOY01 > JADJOY01 > JADJOY01. Next base: position 6,387 of record CAYUSL010000062.1, read on the forward strand.
GACGGCGCCGAAATGGCGCTTGAAATCGGTGAGGCCGACGTTGGCCCGATGGGCGGGACCGAGATCGAAGCGCTCCGCGCCCTCGCTCAGCGCGTGACGAATCGCCTCCCAGATCAAGAGCGTGTTGGCACGCGGACCGCCGGCCGCCGCACGGCGATCGACGCCCAGGATCCCGTGCCACGTGCTGCGATGGCGAAGCGCCAGCTCCGCGGCGATCGCTTGCCCGTCCCGCACCGCCACCAAGAGCAGCGCCTTTCCCTCGGGCTCGAAGCGCTCCCCGAGGCCGCGGACGAACGCCGCGGGATGGCGCGGCACACCTTGGCGACGGCGCGTCAGGCCATCGAGCGCAGTGAGGATCTTGTACCCCTCCGGTGTGGCGATGCGGTGGACCTCGACAGCGTGCCGCCGGGCGAAGCGGATCGCGCGCCGGGTGCTGCGCGGGTGGAGCCGCGCCCAGCACGCGGCTTCGCCGTCAGCGAGGTCGACCGACCACGCGTCGAAGTGACGATGGGAGGATGCTTCGGGCGGCAGCGTCGTCACCGCGCCAGAGCGCAGCTCGAGGTAGCGGCATCCAAGGGTGCGCGCATCGCGGATCGCAGCATCGATGAGCGCGGCTTCCGCGGCGGGGCTCGCAGCGAGGATGGGCAGGAAGCGACAGAACGGGACGGAAACCACGCGAGCGCCGCCGAGCGGGCTCACGAGCCGTGCCGCCGGCAAGACACCGACGATGGCACCGCCTGCGCGCGCGACCCAGGTACGCGGCTCAGCGCCGAGCGCGGCACACGCGTTCTCCAGCCAAGCGCGGGTGTGAAACACCGAGGACGCGGCGTGGGCGTCGACGAAAGCGTCGAAGTCAGCATGGTCGGACGGCGTGAGCCGTGCCACGTCGATCACGCAGCACCGCTCCCGGCGAGTCGTCGTTCCAGCTCGGCCTGGTGGGCGGCGCTGGGAGGTGTACCCGCCATGCGCGCTACGGCCACCTGCGGTTCGATGACGCCTTCGCGCGCCTCGCGCGCCACGAATCGCACCGAATCGTGGGGGCGGCCGAGGCGCGCGAGATGCAAATGCTCGAAGCGCGCCGGCAAGAGACAGTTGGTCGAGTGGCCCGCCAATCCGGGATCGACCCAACCGAGTGTCGCGAGCAGCGCCCGCTCCTCCGACTCGCCGAGGGCGAGCGCCGCAGGGAGGTTGAGCACGGAAATCTGCGCCGCATCCGCCGCCGGAGCGAACGGCGCGAAGGCCGCGCTGGCGGCTGCGATCGCCGATCCGCCTGGCCAGTGGTACCGCAGTCCGGTGACGATCATCCTCGCACCCACGCGGAGCACCTCGGCCACGAGCGCTCGGCTCAGCCTGTCGAAGCAGCCGACACAGGGCCACGGGTTGAGGCGTCGTCGTCGCAGCGCCGCACGAACCTCGTCGTGCATCGACTCGCGATGAATGCTGAGCGGGACGCCCAGTCGTTCACACCAACCGTGTGCGCTCGCCAACACCGCGTCGAGCAAGAAGCCGTTATCGAGGGTCGAGGCGGTCACTCGCAGGCCGAGCTCGCGGGCCGCCACCAGCGCCAGCAGGCTGTCCTTACCACCCGAGAGCGCGACGACCGCGTCCACACCGCCATCTGCGCGTGGCGTGAGCGCGTGCCGGACGGCGGGCTCCGTCACGCGCGTGAGCCAGCTCCCCGCCGGCGCGTGCTGCGCGCGCGCGGCACTCCGTGCCGCTACGGGCTCGGACAGGCACTCGTTGCAGCATCCACGACGACTGAGAGACACACCGGGAACGCGCGCATCGATGCCGCAGCGTTCACAACGCGCCGAACCGCGCCAGCCGGCGCGGGTGAGCGAGCCGTGGGCGCGTGCCAGATCCCCGGCCAGCTTGAGCCCGTCGCGGGCGGCGAGCGCCCCGGACGTGAGCGCCGGCCACTGGAAGTACGCGGTTCGAAGCAGCCGAGCGCCCAGTGCAGCCATGTTCGAGGACGGCCGGCGACGCGAGGGAGGCACCGTCGCGCGACCGTAACACGCGCCGAAACGAAGAGTCCAAGACACCGCAGGTGGAGTGGTGGTTTCGCCTCGTCGGGATGCATGGATCGAGTCGCGCGGGTCTGGGGAGCCGTCGGCGGGCACGTCTCGCACGCTTCGAGCGCGCAGCTCAGCCCGCACTGCAGCGTGAATCCCCGCCGGCGCTCGAGCGCTCACTCGACGTCCCGGTCCGTCCCCTCTACGCTCGCGAGCCCAAACGGGGAGCGAGTCGGGGCCATGACGAGTCGATGGTGGTGGGCGGTATTTCCGTTGGCGATCGCAGCACAACCGGGGTGTGGCGTCGGCTACCTGGCACACGTGTCGCGGGGCCAGCTCGAGATCCTGTGGAACCGCCAGCCGATCACCGAGGTGCTCGCCGACCCCGCGCTCGACCCGAAGATTCGCGCCAAGCTCGAGCTCGTGGGCGAGGCACGCCGTCTCGCCACCGAGATCGGGCTCACGCCTGGGCACAGCTACCAGACGTACGTCGCTCTCGATCGCTCGTTCGCCTCGATCGCGCTCTCCGCCGCGCCGAAGGACCGGCTGGAGCCGCATCTCTGGAGCTTCCCGATCGTGGGCCGGCTTCCGTACCAGGGATTCTTCGATCGCGCCCGCGCCGAAGAAGCGCGCGCGGCGCTGGCGGCGGAGGGCTTCGACACCTACCTGCGCGAGGTGGACGCGTACTCGACGCTGGGCTGGTTCGACGATCCGGTGCTGTCGCCGATGCTGAACCGCTCCGACGTCTCCCTCGTCGACACCATCATCCACGAGTCCACACACGCGACGGTCTTCGAGAAGGGCAACACCGACTTCAACGAAGCGCTCGCAACCTTCGTGGGTGGCGAAGGCGCGGCGGTCTTCGTCGCGCGCACCAAGGGCGCCGACTCGCCCGAGCTGCGCGCGTTCCGCCAGCGCCTCGATGACCAGGACCGATTCACGGCGTTCCTGAAGGCGCTCTTCGACGACCTCACCGCGTACTACGGCAGCTCGGCATCGCCACTCGAGAAGATCGCCGGACGCGAAGCCCACATGGCCACTTGGCAGGAGCGTCTGCGCGACGCCGACGTGGGCGTTTTCCGCCGCTACGCCGATCTGCCCTGGAACAACGCGTTCTTGCTGAGCCTCAAGCTCTACATGCTCGATCTGGGCCGCTTCCGGGCGCTGCACGAGGGTTTGGGTGGGGATCTGCCCACCACGATCCGGTTTCTGACCAGCGACCCCGGAGCGAGCACGCCCTCCGCGCGACTGCAGCGTTGGCTCGACACACATCGAGCCTCGGGACCGCCGCCACAGGCGGCTCCCGGCTCCGGCGTTTGACGCGCGAAACCGCGTGGTTACACTGCGAATTTGCCTGTTTTCTACGGCGAAATGAGCGATCGGAAAGCATGCGCGGTCGGATCGGCGCGGGAAGCGCGGTGCGGGGACGATGAAGTTCAGCAAGGCGACCGACTACGGGCTGCTGTTGCTCATCGACCTGGCCAAGCTCGGGCACGGCGAGTACACGAGCGTGCGCCGGGTCGCGCGCTCGAAGGGCATCTCGGAGCGATTTCTGTCGAGCATCGTGCGCGAGCTCGCCAACGCCGGCATCCTGAGCTCGCGCCGTGGCACCAACGGCGGGATCCGGCTGGCGCGGCCGTCCAACGAGATTTCGCTCGCCGATGTGATCGTCGCACTCGAAGGCCCCATCGAGCTCTTCGATTGCCAGCGACTGCCCAATCTCTGCCAGCACGAGGACCTGTGCTCGCTACGCACGTTCTGGAATGGCCTGCGCGAGCAGCTCCACGGCTCGCTTGCGGGAGCGAAGATCGGCGATTTCGCGCACATTCAGTGGGTGACTTGACCCACGCAGCGTGCGCTGGGCATCCCGCGCGCGCCACACGAGAGGAACGACGATGATCACGGTGACCGATTCGGCCGCGGCCAAGATCCGCGACCTGATGAGCAAGGAGCAGAAGCCCGAAGCGGGGCTGCGCATGCGAGTGGTGGGCGGCGGCTGCGCGGGGCTGCAATACCAGATGGGCTTCGACCCCGCGCCGGGTGCGAAGGACAAGACCTTCGAGGTCAACGGCGTCAAGGTCTTCATCGACGCCAAGAGCCTCATCTACCTGACCGGCGTACAGCTCGATTACGTCGACGGTCTCTACGGCGCCGGGTTCAAGATCGAGAACCCCAACGCGTCGTCGACGTGCGGTTGCGGCAAATCGTTCTCGTGACGAGTCCCGCTCGTCCACCGATCTACCTCGATTACAACGCCACGACACCCGTCGACCCACGGGTGGTCGCCGCGATCACCCGCACCTTCGTCGAGGTCTACGGCAATCCGGCCTCGCGTACCCACGCCTTCGGCTGGCAGGCCGAGGAGGCGGTGGAGCGCGCCCGCAGGCGAGTCGCCGAGCTGATCGGCGCGCGCAAAGCGAAGACCGTCGTCTTCACCAGCGGCGCCACCGAGAGCAACAACCTGGCGCTGATCGGCGCGGCGCGGGCGCTGCGCCGGCGCGGCGATCACGTCGTCACCCAGGCCACCGAGCACAAGGCGGTCCTCGATCCGCTGCGGGCACTCGAGAAGGAAGGCTTCCGGGTCACCGTGCTTCCCGTCGATCGCGACGGCCGCCTCGATCCCGGCGACGTGGAGCGAGCGCTCACCGACCGGACCGTGCTGGTGAGCGTGATGTACGCCAACAACGAGATCGGCACGATCCAGCCGGTGGCGGCGATCGGCCAGTCGTGTCGCGCGCGCGGCGTGCTCTTCCATTGCGACGCAGCGCAGGCGCTCGGCCAGCTCGATGTGGACGTGGAACGCGACGCCATCGACCTGCTCTCGATCTCGGGTCACAAGATGTACGGCCCCAAGGGCATCGGGGCGCTCTACGTGGCTCCGCGCCGGCCCACGATCCGCATCGAGCCGATCCTCCACGGCGGCGGCCAGGAGCACGGCCTGCGCCCGGGCACGCTGAACGTGCCCGGGATCGTGGGGCTCGGCGAAGCGGCGGCGATCGCGCGTGCCGAGGGCGCGGCACACGCCGTGCGCATGGCGGCACTGCGCGATCGATTGTGGAGCGAGATCTCGACACGTCTCGAGCGCGTTCACCGAAACGGACCGGCGGAGAACCGGCTGCCGAACAACCTCAATCTGAGCTTCGAGTGCATCGAGGGCGAGTCCCTGATGCTGAGCGTGCCCGAGATCGCCGTTGCGTCGGGCTCGGCTTGCACGTCGGCCACCAAGGAAGCGTCGTACGTGCTGAAGGCGATCGGTCGCAGCGACGAGCTCGCCCATGCCTCGATCCGGCTCGGAGTGGGGCGGGGCACCACCGAGGCCGACGTGGACGTGGTGGTCGAATGCCTGGTGCGCGGCGTCGAGCGACTGCGCGCGATGTCCCCGCTCTGGGG
>CAYUSL010000062.1:11888-20072 GCA_964447125.1 uncultured bacterium
TCGAATGCCTGGTGCGCGGCGTCGAGCGACTGCGCGCGATGTCCCCGCTCTGGGGATCCCGCCAGCGCCAACCGCGTGAGCCAGCCATCCTCTTGTAGGATGAGACGATGACTGGGGCGATCGAGGAGGTCCTTGCAGCGCTGCGGCGGGCGAACGTCCGCTACCTGATCGTCGGTGGGGTCGCGGTGGTGCTTCACGGTCACTTGCGAACGACCGCCGACCTCGATCTGGTCGTCGATCTGACCCCAGACAACGTGAGGCGCGCTGTGAATGCGCTCGCCGCTCTCGGCTACAGGCCGCGAGCGCCGGTTCCCATCGAGAGTTTCGCCGATCGAACCGAGCGCGAGGCCTGGATCGCGGAGAAGGGGATGACGGTCTTCTCGCTCTGGCATCCAACGAAGCCAGGGCTCGAGGTCGATCTGTTCGTCGAGGAGCCGTTCGACTTCACCGCGGCGAACGCGGCGGCGGTGCAGGTCGAGCTCGACACCACGGTGGCGAGCGTCGTTTCGCTCGATCACTTGATCGCGCTCAAGCGCGCCAGCGGTCGCCCGCAGGACCTAGCCGATATCGAGGCGCTCGATGCATTACGCCGCGAGACCGAGGGGGTCGAATGAGCGAACACGCACCGCACGCGATGTTCTCACGGGGCTTCGCCGGTCACCGGCGCGCTCAGGCGTCCCAAGGTCTGCGCATGACCCCAGCAGAGCGTCTTGCGTGGCTCGAGTCGACGATGACCAACCTGCGACGATGGCGCGGTCGCGCCCGAAGAGCCACCCCCGCGTCGCCCACAGCGGACACCCCGTCGCCGCCCTCGAACGTCGAGCTGGACGAGCCGGCGCCGGCGCCTCGCCGCTGAGCGGCACCCGCGGCTCACACGTTGTAGCGGAACTGCTTCCCTCGCACCTCGGGGTCCCGGCGCGGGCACGCGTCACAGGGCTCGTCGATCAGCTCGTACGCGAACTGGACACCTTTCTGGGTGCTGGTGTGGCGGATGGGTTGCTCGCGGAAGATGTGATTGGGGTTGAGGCGCGCGGTGATCCCGGTGCGATCGAGCGCTTCCTCGAGGTCGGCCCGCACACCCACGAGCACCACGTGGACGCCCCGCTGCTCGATGCGGCGCAAGTGCTCGTCGAGCAGGTGCATGCCCACGGCGTCTGGGCTCCGCACTCGTTTCACGCGCAGCACCACCACCTTGGTTTCCGGGCCGATCCGGTCCTCGATCGTGTCGAGATGTCGCTCGAGATCCGCCTGCGAGCCGAAGAACATCTCGCCCTCGAGCCCGAAGATCAGGATTCGACCGCACACGGGCTCGCCTTCCAGGCGTTCGTGGATCACGCCCTCCGGGGTCACCACGAATTCCGTGAGCAGCATCCGTCCGGCACGTGGAACCGCCAGCAGAAACGACATGAAGACACCGATCAAGACGCAGAACTCGACGCTGATTCCGACCGCCGCGAGCGCCGTCACCACCACGATCGCCTTGTCGAAGCGCGAGGCGCGCCAGTGGTACCGAAGCGCCGGCCAATCGACCATGCGCCACGACGAGACCACCAGGATCGCCGCCATGGTGGTGCGGGGGATGAACCTCGCGTAGGGCGCGAACGCCAGCACGATCGCGCCGACCGCGATCGCCGAGATCACCCCCGACCACTGGGTCATGCCGCCGGCTTGTTGATTGATGGCCGAGCGGGTGAGCGAGCCCGAGCCCGGGAAACAGTGGAAGAACGAGCCGGTCAGATTCGCCAGCCCCTCGGAGAGGCATTGCTGGTTGATGTCGAGCTTCTGGCGCGTCTGTGCCGCGATGGCTTTGGCCATCGAGATCGCTTCCAGTAGCCCCAGGGTCGCGATCGCCAACGCCGGTGTCGCCAGCGTCTGCAAGAGCGGCGTATCGAGCGGCGGCCATGCGAACGAGGGCAGCTTGCGGGGTATCTCGCCCACCACCCGCACGCCGCGCGCTTCCAGACCGAAGTAGGCACTCGCCGCTGCTGCGGCGATCACCGTGAGCAGGAGATCCGGAAGCAGCGGCAGTCGCAGGCGCGTCTTGGATGCACGCAGGAGGACGACCACTGCGATCGTGGCGAGACCGAGAGCGAGCGTTGGCGCGTGTACGGCACCGCCGTGCGCCAGCGTGGCCCAGAAGCGTGCCAGGAACGGATCGTGAACGTCTCCCATCGCCTTCAGGCCGAGCAGATTCTTGAGCTGATCGAGGACCAAGAGCAGGCTCGCTCCCACGGTGAAACCCAGGATCACCGAGTGCGAGATGTAGCGGGTCAGGTCGCCGAGCTTGAGCAGCGTGATGCTGATCTGAACGCTGCCCACCAGGAACGCCAGGAGGATCGCGGCCTGGAGCCGCTGTTCGGCGGGCAGTACCCCGATCGCGCTCAGCACTGCGATCGAGATCGCGTTGGTGGGACCGTTGATGAGCTGGCGCGACGAGTCGAAGAGCGCCCCCACGGCGGTCATCACGATCGCAGTGTAGAGCCCGTACTCCGGTGGAATGCCCGCCACGATCGCGTACGCCATGGCTTGCGGCACCGCCACCGTGGCGACGGTGATGCCAGCCACCACGTCGGCGCGGGCGTGATGGACTCCGTAGCCGCGCAGCGAGTCGAGCGCGGGGACACGTTGCAGGATCGCGCCGCGCCAGCCGCGAATGGGTGCTCGCTCACGCAATCGAACGGCGCTCGGCGAGCCGAGCGAAACCTGTCCCGCGTGGGCCACGGAGACGGAAAGCTGCGGCTCGACAGCGCCTCGTCGTCGGGTAGCCGTCATCCTTCGAGGCTATCGGTTCGTGTCCCGCCCGAACAAGGCCGTGCCGCACTCGCCAGGCGCCCGACGCGCAGCCGCGCTCTGGCTCGCTCAGCGGGCCGGCGGGCGCGAACCGAGATCCGCCTCACACCGTGACGAGGTCACGCCGCTCCGGAGGCGTGCCGCGTAGCTCGGCTCGTCGACGAGTAGGTCGATGCGGGTTCCGGTGGGGTCTGCGGCGACGATGCGCACGCCGACGTACCAGCAACGCCTGTAGGCGAGCCAGATCCAGCGCAGCACCAACGGCATCGTCAGCAGCGGTAGCAGGCGGAATGTGTGAACGAGGCCGAGCCGAGGCTCGGGAGCCATCGCGAAATGCAGCGCCGCGGCTCCGCTGATTCCGGCCAGCCCGAGCTGGAACGCGAGCACGGCGACGAAACGGCGGGCAACGACCCGCTTGCGACGGCGAATCTCGGCTGCGTGCGCGGCGCAATGTGGCACCCGGCAGCAGCGCCGATTGCCCCGCACGCTCGCTTCGTAGATCACCTCCACGACGGTCGTCGCTGGATCGCCACACACGGGACATACGTCCGGAAACGGCACCTCGGGTGTCGCGAGCGTGACCACGCGTGCGCGGGCGCGGCGCAGACGATCCTGCGGCGCGATCTCCCAGAGCAGCACGAACCAGCCCGGTGGGCGCACGCTGAGCGACGCTCCGTGATGCCGGCGAGGACTCCGTCGCACGCGAAGGTGATCGGGCGACGGCCGGCGCGCAGCGACCTACCACCTCGATTCGCTGGTCTGCAACCGCTCGCCACTGGCAGCGATTCCCGCGTAACCGCTCGGTGCGCCGCCGCGCCGGCACGCGAGGTGGGCGTCACCGGGCGGTGGCGGGAGTTACCAAGGCCGAGAGCGGGTCTGCGCGGAACGCGCGTGGCACACGGAAATTGCCGCGAAAACGGGCTCTCCGCGGCTGCTCGGCAGTCGGGCACGCGAATTGATGACGATGCGGCGCAAGTAACCACCGGAAAAGAGGGGGCGCATCATGTCCTTGCCCGAGGTGTTGCCCAGCCGCGCCGACGTGATCCAGCGGGTCCAAAGCGAGGGCAAGCGGATCCTCGCGGTCCTGCCCATCCACTACCCGCGGGCGTTGCTCGCTGCGTACGGCTTCCATCCCATCGAGATCTGGGGCCCGCCCGACGCGCCGGTGGCCCAAGGGGCGCGCCATTTCCAGGCCTACACCTGCGACATCGTCGTCAAGGCGACCTCGTTCCTGCTTTCGGGAGGCGCGGACGCGGCGGACGGGCTCCTGATCCCGCATACCTGCGACGCCATGCAGGGGATGGCTGCAGTTCTCGGCGACTTCGTGCGGCCCCGGCAGCGGGTGCTCACCGTCTATCACCCGCGCGATCGGCGCGAGCCCGACTATCTCTACTACGTCGACGAGCTGGCGCGGCTCGGCCGTGAGCTGGAAGCGATGTCGGGACGGACGCCCTCGGAAGCCGACTGGAAGACGGCGCTGGATTCCGAGACCGAGGCCACGCGCGCGCTCGCCGATCTCTACCAGGATCGCTCGCGTCTGCCGCTCACCGACCGTGAGTTCTATGCGCTGGTGCGCTCCCGCGAGTACCTGCCGAGCGACGACTTCGTCCGCATCGCGCGCGCGGTGGAACGCCACGATCCGCGGCCACCCGACGGCGTCCCCATTCTGCTCTCCGGCATCGTTCCCGAGCCCATGGCGCTCTTCGACGCCATTCGCGCCGCAGGCGCCGCGGTGGTCGCCGACGACCTGGCGTGTGGCTACCGACGTGTCTACGACATGCCCGAAAAGGGCAGTGCCTTGGAGCGAATCGCCAAGGCGATCCTCGATGCTCCCGCCGATCCCACCCGCGGCACGCGCATCGCCGTTCGCTCCCACGAGCTCATCTCGCGGATGCAGGCGACCGGTGCCCGCGGCATGCTCGTGTACGGTGTCAAGTTCTGCGAGCCCGAGCTCTTCGATCTGCCGCGCCTTCGCCACCACCTGGCCGACGCGGGCTACCCCATGACTCACATCGAGCACGAGCTGGTGCCGAGCCTGAGCCAGCAAGCGGTGACCCGGATCGAGGCCTTCGTGGAGACGCTCCAATGACCGCCGCGACATCGTTGCCGACCGCCGCTCCGAGCGCCTCGGCCCGTGTGACGGCGGTTGGCGCCGCCGGCCCCGCTCCGGCCTTCGCGCCCTCCAATCGGCTGGCACATTTCCTCGGCTACGAGGTCTTCGGAAAGCCGGCGTTGCGCATCCAGCGCTGGCGCGACGAGCGCGCCATCCGCCGCCACCGTCCCAAGCCCACGGATGTGCTCGCACCGCCTTTGGTGTGCGTGGCGCAGATGAAAGAGCTGATGACTCGCCACTACCTGGAAGGCCGCTACGCGAGCGGCGTGAAGAAGGTGGCGTGGGTGACCAGCGGCGCACCCGCCGAGGTGCTCAAGGCCTTCGACTTCTTCCTCATCTACCCGGAGAACCACGCGGCGCTCTGCGGCGTGCGGCGCAAGACCGAGGAGATCTCCACCGAAGCGGAAAATGCCGGTTTCTCGCGGGATCTCTGCTCGTACGCGCGCACCGACCTCGGCACCGTGCTCTCCGGCAAGACGCCCGTGGGGCGCCTTCCCAAGCCGGACCTGCTGCTCTGCTGCACCAACATCTGCCAGACGGTTCTCTACTGGTACCGGAACCTCGCCGATCTCTTCGACGTGCCGCTGGTGGTGATCGACACGCCCTTTCTCTACGGCCAAGCGCAGCCGCATCAGATCGAGTACGTGAAGCGGCAGATCGAGGGAATCATTCCGGTGGCGGAGCGCGTCGCCGGAAAGGCGCTCGACGAGAAGCGCTTCGAGTCGGTGCTGCAGCATGCCCGCGATGCCGCCGATCTCTGGCTGGAGGTGCTCAACCGTTCGCAGGCGCGGCCAGCACCGATGACTGCGTTCGACGGCTTCATCCACATGGGCCCGATCGTCGACCTACGCGGCGACGCCGTGACGGTCGAGTACTACCGGCGCATGCTCGCCGAGCTCGACACTCGGGTGGCCAAGCACCAAGGCGCGATCAAGAACGAGCGCTACCGCGTGCTCTGGGACAACCTGCCGATCTGGTACCGAATCGGCAGCTTCTCGAAGCTCTTGGCGCAGCACGGCGTGAACGTGGTGGTGTCCACCTACACCTACGCGTGGGGCGAGCTGGCGCCGCTCATCGATCCCGCCAAGCCCCTCGACTCGATGGCCAAGGTCTATCTGCACCCGATCCTGAACCGCTCGCCAGCCGACAAGCTGCGCGTGATGCGGCGCATGGTGAAGGAATTCGCGCTCGACGGCGTCATCTTGCACTCGGACCGCTCGTGCAAACCGTACTCGCTCGGGCAGATCGACGAGCGCGAGCTTCTGAGCCGCGAGCTCGGTTTGCCCGCGCTCTTGCTCGAGGCCGACCACTCGGACCCGCGCGCCTGGGCGGATGAGCAAGGCAACGCCCGCCTCGAAGCCTTCGTCGAGATGATGGAAGCGCGGGGATGACGAGCGCCGCCGCCATCGGCATCGACGCCGGCTCCACCACCACCAAGCTGGTGGCCATCGCCCGCGACGGCGCCATCCTCGACCACGCCATCGAGTCGGCCGCCCCTCGGGTCGAGGACCAGGTGGCACGGCTCCTCGACGACCTTCGCCAGCGCGTTGGGGCCTCCCGCAGCACACCGGCGATCGCCACCGGCTACGGGCGCAAGCTCGTGAAGGACGTCACGCGCCAGGTGACCGAGATCACCTGCCACGCCCGCGGCGTGTTCGCTGCACTCGGCCGCGCCGGAACGCTGGTGGACATCGGCGGCCAGGACTCGAAGGTCATCCGCGTGGGCGAGGGCGGTCGCGCCGTCGATTTCCTCATGAACGACAAATGCGCAGCCGGCACCGGGCGCTTCCTCGAGAACACTGCCACCAGGCTCGGTGTGCCCATCACCGAGCTGGGCACGCGTGCGCTGGCCGCGCGCGGCGAAGCCTCGATCAGCAGCACGTGCACCGTCTTCGCCGAGAGCGAGATCATCTCGCTCATCGCCCACGGCGCGGAGCTCGAGTCGATCCTCAAAGGCTTGCATCGATCCCTGATCGGCCGCCTTTCGGCCATGGTCCGCGCCGTGGGGCTCGAGCTTCCGCTGATGCTCTCGGGCGGGGTGGCGCGCAACGACGCCGTCCGCGCGATGCTGGGCGAGATTGCCGGCGAGCCGGTGGTGGTGCCCGCCGAGCCGCAGCTCATGGGAGCCTACGGCGCCGCGATCCTCGCGCTCACCTGAGCGCATTCGCGAATGCGTGACTGCGTGTAGCTCGGCCGCCGGCCGGGCGTTTCCTGCAGCTTGCGTGCGCCGAAGGGAAGGTTTAGGGTTTCTACATCCCCCCGGGTGCGATTCTGGAGTTTCCATGAACGGACCCGCACGTCGCACGGTCGCAGCCCTCGCCATCGCGATTTCTCTCGTGTCTCCGGCTGTGGTGGCACGCGCCACCACGCTCACGGTGGACAGCACGGCGGACGATCGAAACCTCGGTCCCAACGGCAACTGCACGTTGCGTGAGGCGGTGATCGCTGCCAACACCGACACGGCGGTGGACGGCTGCGCTGCGGGCAATGGCGCCGACACGATTCTGATTCCAGCCGGCGTCTACACGCTCACCATCTCGGGCGCGAATGAAGACGCGACGCTCACCGGCGATCTCGACCTCACGAGCGACGTGAAGCTCGCGGGGGCAGGCGCCGGCAGCACCGCGATCCTGGGCGGCGACCTCGGTCATCCCGGAATCGACCGGGTGCTACACGTGGTGGGCTCACCGGCGGTGACGGTGCGCGGGCTCACACTGCGCAACGGCGCCACGGGCGCCTTCCAGCGCGGCGGCGGGGTTCTGGTCGGCGGTGGCACGCTGCTGCTCGAGGAGAGCGTCGTGCGCGAGAACGAGAGCCTCGGCAACGGTGCTGGCGTGGCGGTCGCCGTGGGTGCGGACGTCACGATCGACCGCAGCGCCATCATCGGCAACGTGGCGAACGGCACGTGCTTCAGCTCCTGCGAGCCCTCCTCGGGAGGTGGCGTGGACAACCAGGGCACAGTCACCCTGGTCGATTCGACGGTGGCCAACAACGTTGCGTCGAGCGGGTTCTTCTCGGCCGGCGCGGGTGGTGGAATTCTCTCCAACACCGGTGGCGCGCTCACGATCGTCAGCTCGACGATCGCAGGTAATCGCATCAAAGGCTTGATCGGCACCGGCCCGAGTGGGATCCACGCGGCCGGTTCCGGGCTCGCTCATCTGCGGAACTCCATCCTGGCCGATCCGTGCACAGGACCGAGCTTCGTGAGCGAGGGTCACAACATCGCGGCAGGGAACACGTGTTTCTTGACCGGCGCGGGTGACTTTTCGGGCACCAATCCC
>CAYUSL010000063.1:0-19978 GCA_964447125.1 uncultured bacterium
CGGTGATCGTCTGCTCGCTGGCGCTAGCCGGCCCGAGCGTCGCGACGATCTTGGTGCGCCGCGGCGAGATCTCGCCCGTCGCACGTCTCGCCATCGCAACGACGGTGCTCACCGGCCAACCGTGTTGAGCACCAAGAGCCGCGGTTCGGTCATCTCTTCGATGGCGTAACGAACGCCCTCGCGACCCAATCCGGAATCCTTCACTCCTCCGTACGGCATGCTGTCGACACGGAAGGACGGCACGTCGTTGACGATCACGCCGCCCACCTCGAGCTCGTTTCAGGCCTGGAAGGCGTGGTGCAGGTCGCGGGTGAGAATGCCGTCCCGAGAACGAAGTCGCTCTTATTCACGGCTGCGAGCGCTTCGTCGAAGGCCGTGAACGGCTCGATCGTCACCAGCCGGGTTGTTGCGGCGACCGCCTCAGCGCAACATTTCCATGCCACGTTGCCGACGTCGAGGCGATGGATGCTCGGCGGAGTTCGCCTACAGACCATGCGTCGCGGTTGCGTTGCGCGCTTGGCGCACGCCAGTCGCTGGGTGCATCATCACCTCCTGAATCCGAAGGGGCTCGTCGCCTTGGTCGAGATCACCTGTCCGAGTTGCAGCTCCGTGATCGCGCGAACCGGAAACCGGTTCGAACCATGCGCGACCTGCGGCACAGTACTCGACGGTGGTGACGACGTGAACGACACCCTCCTCGCGAGCGTGGTCACGGATTCTCGGCCGTCCGTCGAGGGAACCATCCTCGGGAACCGCTACGAGGTGCGAGAGACGTTGGGCAGCGGTGGAATGGGCGTCGTCTACTGTGCGTTCGATCGGCACACGCAGGATGCCGTGGCGCTCAAGCTAATCCTCCCGCACCTGGTCGATCTACCGCGTGTGCGTGCAAGATTCGTCGCCGAAGCTCGGCGCGCGATGGGGCTTGCCCACGAGAACATCGTCCGCGTAAACAACTTGGAAGTCTTCGAGCCTCACACGTTCATCGTGATGGAGCTGCTCCACGGCGTGGACTTGCACGAGCATCTGCGATGCAACGGTCCGCTCTCGATCACGGACACGATCGTGCTCGGCAGCGCGGCTGCGTCCGCCCTCGCCTACGCTCACGCGAAAGGCCTAGTTCATCGCGACGTGAAGCCCCATAACCTGTTTCTGAGTGAGAATGGAAAGGTCAAGATCCTCGACTTCGGCATCGCGAAGTGTCTCGCCTCGGACGACGAAGCCGCCCGACAGCCCTCTCTCACTCGCGCCGGCGCGATGGTCGGGTCACCTGCTTACATGGCGCCGGAACAGGTGATCAGCGAAACGAGCGGCTCGCTCGATCCTCGTATCGACGTCTATTCCCTCGGCGTCGTGCTCTTTCAGTGCCTGACAGGCCACCTCCCATTCGTGGGCCATTCAGCGGTGGAGCTCGCCGTCCGCCGCGCAACCGAGGCTCCACCCAGCCCGAAGCGGCTGCGTCCGGACGTACCGAATGCGCTGGATCGTCTGATCGTGCGTGCGTTGGCTCGCAAGAAGGAGGATCGCTTCCCGAGCATGGATGCCATGCAAACGTCGCTCGAAGCTCTCGCACGACGCGCGCAGCTTTCCTCGCCCTCGTGGCGGCGCACCCCGGATCCTCCAGGCGCGGACCGAAGACCGAAGCCTTTCACGGGGGAATCGCGGGCCTTGTCCGAACCACTCGAGCAACGCGCCCCAGCACAGGACGTTGGCGGATGCGTCGGTGCACGCAACCCCGTGCCCACAATGGTCGAGACCTCCTCGCAGACCCTCGACCACGCGTCGCCGCGGCCAACGCCGACGGATACGGTCGACTCATGGCGCCGACTCAGGCTTCGAGGGCTTCGCCCCGCGCATGTCCTGATAGCATCGGTGGCTGCAGGCGCCGCCTACTTTGCTGTTCAGGTCGCCCACATGAGAACAACGTCCCCGCCGGCACCGCGTGCGGTCCTGGGCTCCAACGTTGACGCGAGCACGCCGGATCCAGCCGGCCCCAGGAGCGTGCGGACGGGGGAACTCGAGCAATCGCTAGCGCGCGTCGATCCATCTCCTCCGATCCCGAGCAACCAGGAACCAGCCGCCGCGTCGCCGCAACTAACCCGGGTGCAATCCCTGGATCCTTCTCGCGCCCCGGGCACCGCACGCGCAGATCACGCCGCCGATTCGCAGGTCACACCACACGCGGCGGGCACCAGCACGGCCCGGATGGGACCGAAGATCGACCGCGCCACCAGCCGAGCGCCGACTCTTCCAGCCCAGACTGAACCTGCGACCCGGACGGATCCCGTGACCGAGCTTAGAACAGAGATCGAGCACGCTGTTGCGGATGGTCGGTACCGGGAAGCGATCGAGGTACTGGAAGGTGCACTGAAGAAGGGCATCCCTGAGGCTGAGGTTAAAGCGCAGAAGGAACGACTCGCGCGCGCGATCGGCGAGGCGATCGATGCCGAGCTTCGCTCAGGGAACGTCCTCCGGTCCGGAACCCTGGCGCGTTTGGCGGAACGGCTCGACCCCGAGTCCGGGGACGCCCAGCGAATGAACAAGGCTCTGGCTTCCAGCGCTGAGTTGGAGCGACTGCGTCGGGAGGGCGAGGAGGCGGTTTCGGATGGAGACTGGTCGAGAGTGATCCTCGCGCTCGACGCGATTCGAGGTGTCGATCCACGAGGCGACGACGCCCGAAAGCTCAGCTCGCTCATTTTCACGGAAGTTCAACAGATCGCAGCATCGTGCGATGAGCCCACGGGCATCGACCTGCGTGAGGTGGTGAGGCGAGCGAACGCCGGCGCGGAGCGGACCCACGAGATCGAGCAGATCAGCGAGCTGCTGGGCTCACGCGCCGAGCGCTGCGGCAAGGGGCGTCAGTGACTCGACCACTCGGCCCGCCGGCCGCGAACCGACCAAGACCCGAGGTTCGGCGTCGGCGAATTCGCGGGATCGCCGTCGTCTCGTCGCTCAGCTGGACGATATCGTGCTCGCCTACCCCACCACCGATTTTCGACTGGGGAAGCTTCGAGACCACCCTCGCGGCGATGTATCGAGGCGAAGATGCGAACTTCGACTCCGCTACGGTCGTGCTCCGCCTGACCGAAGAGATCGAGAAGGCGCAGGCCGAACACTTGCGGATCCCTCCCGGAAAACAGGCCCTGGTCGGATACCTGCACCAACGTCGGGGAGCGCTCGGACTCGCTACCCGGTTTTTCGAAGCCGAGCGAGCGACCTATCCCGAGAGCGCCGTGATGATCGACCGATTGCTCGAGGGACCATGAGACTCCACCTCGGTGCCCTGGTGGTTTCGCTCGTGGCGTCGAGCGGTTTATCCGGATGCGCCTCGCAGCGACCCATGCGGGGTTACGCCACTTACCTCGCCCACATGCCGCGATCCATCGTGGTGCTTCCTCCGCGCAACCACTCGACCGATCCCGATGCAGGAACCCACTACGTGCCGACGATCACACGCCCCCTCGCAGAGCTCGGCTACTACGTCTTCCCGATCCCCATCGTCGACCAAGCGCTGCGCGAGCGTGGCGCCCGCGATGCGGATGCCATGTACGCGACGCCACCCGCCACCCTCGTCGAACTGTTCGGAGCAGACGCCGCGTTCTACACCACCGTCGAGGAGTGGGGCATCGATCCGCTGGTGTTTCAGTCACGTGTGTCGGTGTCGTGTCGTCTAGTCGACCTGCGAAGCGGCCTCGAGCTTTGGAGCGGCCAGATCGCGCGACGCGGCTCTCCCATCAGCCCGTTCGTCGGTATGGGGAGGCTGCTCCACCTGGTCGCGGCGGGCTTCGTCGAAGAGATCGCACCCGCCCCACTCGTTGGCGAGCCTCAAGACGCCGTCGTGGATCACGCGAACGAGGCACTCGGTCGACCGGGCGGCCTGCTCATGGGCCCGCTTCATCCCGAGTACCGACACGCCGCGGAAACTGCGGGACGCTGATCCCGCACCGACCTCCCGCCCCCGGCGCACACGGGCGGTAGGTCGATCCTCGGGCACGTCTCTGGCTGGACACGGGGTCGACGTGCGACGGCGGCGGTCAGTTCGACGTGTTCACACGCGAACGGTGCCAAGGCGTGCGACGGAGAGTCAAGAGCCACGCGCGATTCTTGAACGCACGGTTCGCACCGCTCGGCCGCGCGATTTCACCGGCTCGATGACGCGAATCCGCACGGTGGCGGTGGCATCGCGCGTGCGCAAGCGACCCGCCACGAGCACCACGTGATCGCCAGCGCGTGCGCAGCCGAGGTCGACGGCTGCGCGCTCGGCGGCGGTGAGCAGCGGCTCGATGCCCGCCCCCCGCGGCAGTCGTCCAGGGACGATCCCCCATTCGAGGGCGAGCTGCCGCCACACGCTCGCCGCAGGTGTCAGCGCCAGGACGGGCATCGCCAGCCGCTCGCGCGGACCTCGATGGCGAAGTGCAAGAAGGTGTCGACCAGCCCGGCCTTGCGACGCGGGAAGACACCACTCGCGGAAGCGATTCGCGGCCTCGACGACGGCCAGCTCCCGGATCGCCTCGGCTTGGGACACGTGGGGTTGCGAGCGGTGGGTGCCGTATCGTTGCTCGCGAACTCGTACTCAGCCTGAATCGCGCAGTTGACGGAGCGGGTCAGGAGGCATCGTCCTGAGCCGACGTTTCGTATCGTTGGGTTAGCGGACCTGACGACCACGAGAACGGAGGGACAGGACGATGCACCCGAAGCATACGGATTTCGAGCCGTCCGAGCGACTGGCGATCGCCTACACCGACAAGCCCGTCAGTGGCTGGGGCGGTCTCATCGCCTTCGTGCGCTACCTCGATCGACTCGGCATTCGCCGCGTGCTGCGCGACGTCCTGCCCGACGGACGCACCTCGCCCAATCGCATCGACGTCGTCGCGATCGTCCTCACCCTCTGGACCACCGTGCTCACCGGGGGCCGGCGCTTCGCCCACGCCGCACGGCTCACCAGCGACGACGTGATCCGCGCCGCGCTCGGATGCCACCGGCTGCCGTCCCCCATGACGATCACCCGCTACTTCGGTGGGTTTCGCCAAAGTCAGGTCGAAGCGCTCGCGAGTGGGTTGTGGGGATTGCTCCTCGCGCCTCGACTCCACGGCCACGCCCTCGGCATGGTCTTGGATCTCGACTCCACCGTCCTCGAACGCTACGGCCACCAAGAGGGCAGCCTCAAAGGCCACAACCCCCGCAAGCACGGCCGACCCTCGCATCACCCGATCCTGGCCATGCTCGCCGACGTGCGCTGGATCGTGCATGCGTGGCTGCGCAGCGGAAACACCGGCACCGCGCGCGGCGTCCGCGCGTTTCTCGCCGAGACGCTCGCGCGCTTGCCGGAGCAGGTCCGGCTGTACGTGATCCGCGCCGATTCAGGCTTTTTCGAGCCCGAGTTTCTCGAAGACTTGGAAAGCCGCGCACTACCGTACGCCATCGCGGTGCGCATGACGAAGCCCATCCAACTCCAGGCGGCGGCGATTCGCTCGTGGCGATCGTTCGGGCACGGCCTGGAGGTCGGCGAGATGGCTACACCGCACCGAGCTGGCGGGCGCCGCGTCGGCTGGTGGTGGTGCGCGAGGAGATTCGCGAGCGCCCCGATGCGCGGGGGCGACGGCTGATCGACGTGCCGGGCTACACGTTCCACACGGTGGTGACGACGCTCGAGCACCCACCCGAGGTGGTGTGGCGGTTCTACAACGGCCGCGCCGACAGCGAGAACCGGATCAAGGAGCTCGAGGACGACTTCGGGGCGAACGGCTTCTGCGTGCAGTCGTTCGATGGCACCGAGGCGGTTTTCCGGCTGATCTGCGTGCTGTTCAATCTGGTGGCGGCGTTCAAAGACGAGGTCCTTCACGACCGCCGTTCTCGCTTGATGACGCTGCGCACCGAGGTGCTGGTGGTGGGGGCGATCCTCGGCTCATCCGCACGCCAGGTGGTGCTGCGGCTCGGGCTTCGGGGTCGCCGTCAGGCGCGCTTCGCGGCGTGGCTGGACCGCATCGCCGCGCTGCAACGATCAACTGCATCGCAGTTGGCCGATCGAGCGAAATCGCTGGGTTTATCGCCACCGACCGCGTGGCGGGCACGTCGCCGAAAGCGAGCCAACCTCCCGCTCGCGAACCTCGGCTTCCAGTTCAATTGAGGTTTTTAGGCTGAGAACCCTCGCCGCAGGCACGCCCCTCCCGACCAGTTGCAGGCTCGTTTTGGCTTCACGCAAGGCCCCTGAGCGCTGACGAGCCAAAACCATCGAGGCAATGTCGCCGGCTTCACGGCGCGCGCCTCCCGATCTGCTGGCCCGAGATCCTGAGCACCCTCCCGCCTCGGCCGCAACACCTCCTCGGGGATCGCCGATCGCTGGCGATTTCCCTTCCTATTTTTCCCGTCTCGCCGGTGATCCTCGGAATCGCTCGCCTGTGGCGCGATCCGGCAGTCGGCACAGGTGTGATTGCGGCACGCCGGCTGCACAAGGGGCATGCGTCACCAAAACGAAGCCACCGCACTCGACACTCCAGGAAAGGAGGTGAGTGCAGCAAGGGAGCCGAGCGGGAGCGCGCGGTGGTCCGGGTGGGGTGGTGTCGCTCGGGGACAACAAACCACACCAAGAGGAGTAACAACCATGAATCGCGAACTCGTCACGAAATACGCTCGCCCGATCTGGGCCGCAGGCATCGTCGGAGCACTGGCCGTGGCATCGCCCACGTGGGCCGATGAAGGTGTCGTCGAGAACGTCGACATCACGGCGAAGGTGGGAAACCAGACCGCGATCGCCGTCTGGGACGCGACCGCCCTCAACAGCGCGAGCTCCATCGCCGGTTTCGACCGGGTCGAAAACGTGAGGCTCAACACGCAGGTCCGCAATCAGACGGCGATTGCGGGGCACAACGCCTACGCCGCGAACTTCGCGGGTTCGATCCATGCGCGCGCGCTCCCCACGCCGCACGGAGAGGACGACAACGTCAGCGGCGGCGAGGTTTCGAACGTGGATCTCCGCGTGCGAGCGGGCAACCAAACCGCGGTGGCGCTGTGGGACTCGACCGCTATCAACGCCGCAGGTTCGATCGTCGGATTCGACCGGGTCTCGAACGTGCAAATCAACACGACGGTGGGCAATCAGACCGCCATCGCGGGTCACACGGCGTACGCAGGCAACTTCGCTGGTTCGGTCGTGAGCCGCAGTCTCTCGACGGGACGCGGACAGTAGTCCTTGGGACCCGACGGCTGAGGTTGCGAACACACCACGGATGAGGGTCGGGTCGTGATCGGTACACAAGCAACGAAGCCGACGGTGCCCCCGGCTGCCGCTTTGCACTTCAACGGCAGCGGGGGCGCCGTTGGTGGTCCAGTCAACAAAAAGCGGGGTCGCACCATGAGTGGCTCATCCGAACATCACCAGCACCGTAACCGTAGGCTCGCGATGTGGGCCGGAATCGTGCTCCTGGCTCTCGCGCCCGCGTCGTGTGTTTCCACGGTCGCCGAGGATCTCAGGAAGGTTCCGTGCCAGGCGGGCGACGATAGTTGCAGCCACAGCTTCGAGCCCGAGGAATTGCTCGATGCTTCGTTTCGCGAGTTCCAGGCGTGCGCCGACCGCACCCGAGCAATCGAGCAGGCCCAAGTCTTCTGCGTCGGGCCGGTGACGGTGAACTCGGACAGCGCAAACCTTCGAGGCCTGCCGGCTACGGCGATGCTCGCAGAGGCGCTCGAGCGCGCACACGTACCCGTCGTGGAAGGGGTCGCGGTGAGCACCCAGGCCGTGCCCAGCGACGTCGGCCAGGTCGGTCCGGCGATCCCGACAGACGTACCCGGTGCATTCGTGACGTGCACCAAGGCTGCGCGCTACGCGATCCTCGGCTACGTCAACCACGAGGGTCGGCGGACCGAGACCGAGCTCTCGGGCGACGGCAAGTACGAGCAGGACCTCGGGAAGGTGGTGGGCTTCACCGGCGGTGCCCGCTCGAGCCGGGATCGGCTCAAGGTCGCGCTTCGAGTGGTGGATCGTCAGACCGGCGAGGTCGTCGCCGGGATGCGCACGGCTTCCTGGTCGGTGGTCGTATCCGAGACCGAGGTTGCGGCGTCGCTTTACGGCTTCTGGGATCACGGTGGCGGTGAGCTGAGCGGCGGCATCACGACCACGGCGAGCCTCGCCCAGCTCGTCGAGCTGATGATCGCGCACAACACGGTGCGCCTCGCGCAGCGTGTCCTGCACCTACCGGAGCACTGCGCCACTGCGACCGCAGTCAACCTCGACCAGATGCGCTCGCCTGATACCAGCGCGAAGCCTCGCTCGACGCCACCGGCTCCGGTGGGCACCTCCGTCATCGTGCCGCTCACGGCCGCGAGCGCGAACCTGACCCTCGGTCGCGACGGCTACCCGATGTGCTACGCGGCGGCGGGAGACGGTCGCATCATGCGAGTTCCCGTCGTCGGCGTGATCGAGTCATCGGCACGGCGGGCGTTCGCGGGACAGCCGCTGAGCCTGAGCTGGGAGCCCGCGCGTCACTGGGCCCAGGAAATCCGCTGCTTTTCGACGTCCAAGTCGGTCTACGACGAGCTCCCGCCAGGGATTCGCGGCCTGTCGCGCGAGCCGGCGATGTTCTCGGCCGACCGCCTCCAGGCGATCTACGTCCGCATCGATCCGAGCGTCGAGGTGCTGAAGCACCGGCTCGCCAAGCAGGGTCGGTAAGGCGCGTTCTCGAACCCAACGAATCTTCGGGAGGAATCACCATGATCCGGCAAGACGCTACGACGACCCCTCGGTCGTCCCGCATTCCACTGCTACTCGTCTGGTTGCTCGCGTCGCTGACGCCTGCGATCGCCCAGGGCCAGGTCACCACGGTCGCGACGAGCCACGGCCATCGCGGGGAGCGCGCCGCAGCGCCCAACCGATCGCCGGAGACGCCGCTCACAGCGGCCGCTCGTCCCGGCGCGATGCCCGGTTTCGCGGCGCCACCCGACGAGGTCCTGCTGTCGGACTCACGCAACTACCCGGAGCCGGCCCGGTTCGCCTACGTCGCGAACGCCGCCCGACTTCCCGACGTGGGCTTCGTGCTGTTCGATCTCGACTCGGCCGAATTGTCGAGCAGCGCGCGGGCAACTCTCGATGCGGTTTGCCGCGCCGCGAACGATGGGCCGGTTCCCTTCGATCTCACCGTCGAGGGCCACGCGTCCGACGAAGGAAATGCCGGTCTGCCCGGAACGACGACCCGGCTTCGCTTCGAGCAGTACAACTACGAGCTGTCGGTCGAGCGGGCGCGCGCCACGGCCGACTACCTGCGTGACCACTGCATGCAGGGTGACCGGGTCTCGTTCTACGGCCTGGGCTTACGAGATCACGTGGATCGCCTGCACGGCCTCGATCCACGTCAGCGCAGGGTCGAGATCAAGATGCGCAGCCACGACCCAACGTGGACCTCGCCTGAGACGACCGGCGAGTCGGCACCAGAGTGATACGACGCTGGCGAGGATCTTGCTGAGGAATTGCGCGTATCGCGAACCGCAAGGAGGAAGACATGTCCAGGTGGCTGAAGAGGATCGGCGTGAGCACCATCGCCCTCTCGTGTGTTGTCGGACCAGCGGAAGCAGGCCCCATGCTCGCGCGCGTGAAGAGCAATAGCACCGCGGCGATCGACAAGGCTGCCAGCGGCAAGTCGGTCGGCGAGCTGAGCGGCACGCCCGCGCAAAGTGGTGCCACGCCGATGAACGGCGGCGGCAGCGTGGTCTCGGTGGGCAGCATTATCACGACCGGCGACGTGCACGACATTCAGATCGAAGTCTATGCCCCGAACAGCACGCTCTCGAGTGGTGGGTGAACGGCTATGAACGCGACATCGACAATTCGCGGCAGTTTGCCGTCACCGATCTTCGGTCGGCCCGTACCGCTCGCGGCGTTTGCCTGGATCGCGCTTGCGGTGACTTTCGTAGCTGGCACTCAGGACGCGATCGCCCAGACAGCGGGCAGCTCGCTCCGAGGCGTCGACACGGTTGTGGTGCGAGGCGATGTCAGTGGGGACGACGTGCGTCTCACGGCAACGGCATGCCGCGCTTCGTCGGTGCCTGTCGCGGCGGGTCCTCACCATCTCCGTGTGGCGCTCGTGTCGCCTCGGCCCGTAGCGTCGGTTTACGGCGAACCCGGCGTCGCCGTCACCATCGATGGGCAGGCGGCGCAACTCGAGCGGACTGGCGAGACGCTCGTGACACCCTTCACCATCAAGGCAAATGAGCAGCGCACCATCGAGATTCGCGACACCGACGCACGCGGAGCCTCGGCGGGCGCATTTCGTTGCGTGCTGCGGGGCGATGGAGCGCGGCTTTCGCTGGTGGAGGGGGGAAGCGGATCGTTCGATCTCCTGCTCTCGAACGCCGCCGCGAATTGTCCAGCCTTCAGCGTCGCGATCGGCGGCCTGAGCTACGCCTCGCTAGCCGAAGCGAGCCCTGCGACGCTCTGCGGACCCGATGGCCCGATGCCGGTCGCGATTCGATGTGAGTCGTTTTACTTCCTCACGGCGACTCCACCGGCGGCGTCGTGTGGCACGACCGGCGCCGCTACGCGCGCGTCTGCGCCCCGCCATGTCGAGAAACCGCGTCGAGTCGAGGCGCCCGACCTGGCGATGCTTCCCGAGCGCGAGCCGAGCCCGAAGGCGTCGATCCGTCCCAACACGACGGCACTGCGGCTCGAACACGTCGATACGCCGGCCCAGGGGCCGGCTCGACTCGAGTTGTCGCTCCGATTCACGGCGCTGGAAGGTCGACCGCTACCGAGCCTCGCCGCCGCCGATTGGGCCGTCGAAATCGACGGGAGGAGTGAACCCGACTTCACCGTCCGGTGGACGGCCGACGCCACCCAATCCGTCGCGCTGGTGATGGCGATCGACGCCAGCGCCGGTGTGGGGGGCGAGCGTCTGAAGCTGGCTCGCAACGCCGTCTCGGCGTTGGCCGATCGAGTCGGCGATCACGACGTCGTGGCGCTCACGACCATCGGAGCGGCCGCTCGTCCCTCGCCCGACTCCTCCTCGGACGTGATCGGCCGCGGCGAGGCCGTGCACGGGATCCACCCGGTGGGCGGAGCGACGCTCCTCCACGAAGGTCTCCTGGACGCAGTGGCGAAGGCGAGCGCGGCTCCGTCCGCCCGCGGCGCCGTGCTGCTCGTGGCCAGTAGCGAGACGGCGGCAGACGCGGTCGCGCTCGAGGAAGCCGTGCAGGAAGCCCAGCGTCGCGCCGTCAGCATCAGCGTACTGAGCATCGGCAACGAGAGCGCCGAGGAACCATTGCGTCACGTCGCGCGCGCAACTGGAGGCCGGTTCCTCCGAAGATTCGACGAGGCCGCCCTCTCGCACTTCTCCCGGGCGGTGCTCGAGGATTTGCGGGGTCGCTACCTCGTGACGATTCCGCTCATCGGAACGACCACGGGAAAACACCGCTTCTCCGTGATCTGTCGATCGTCCGGCGAGACCGACACCGTTGCCGGGACCTTCGTCGCGCGATCGGCCGCGGGCGTGACGGACGCGGCCGTGATGGTCGACGCCGGTTCGCCGCGACTCGCCGGCGACGCCATCGCTTCTTCCTCTCTTGGCGAGCCGCCTGCGAAGAGCGGAAACGCGATGAACCTCGCGATCGGTCTCGTGGCGATGGCGGCGTGCGTCTGCATCGCCGCGACGGTGGCACGCGCCAGGATGTGCGAGCGCGGTGCCAGCGCGGCAAGGAGAGTGGCCCTCAACTGGTCATCGTGCGTCGGAGGGGCAGCACAGCAGCACTTCGCTGCGAAGGCCGAGCCCCGCCCGGGACGAGGACCTGCATGGCTGGATGTCATCGAGTCACCGCTCACGTCGCTCGTCGGATCCCGCTACCACCTATCGATCGAGGATCAGCACATCGGCCGGAGCACGGACAGTGCGGTTCCTGTGAGGGACGGAATGGTCTCGGGCGTCCATGCGAGCATCGGCGCCGAGAGGGGTGGCGCGTTTACGATCTCGGACGCTCAGAGCACGAACGGAACGTTCGTCAACAACCGCCGGATCACTCGACGCACAATGCTGCGGACCGGCGATACGATCCGCGTCGGCCGGACGGTCCTCGCGTTCGTCGATCACCGTGTCACTCAGATGGAGCGTCCGGCGAGGCCCGCCGACGCGACCCTCGTGAGCGAGCAGGTCGACCCGTTGCGATCCTTTCCCTGAACCGCTCGCCTCGCTCCAATCGGTCGCGCTCGTGAGCCGAACACCACGGGCTCGCCGTTCGGCTCGCGCGATGTGGCGGTCGTCCTTAGTTGACACGAAGATTGCGCGTTGGGATCATCCCACGGGCTCAGGTGTGGCAGTGGTATGTCGGTCTGCGTATCCACGTAGCAAGGAGAGGATCATGAAGGGGCTCGTTTCGAGTGTATTGCTGCTCATCGTCGGATTGAGCGTGTCACTCGCTCGCGCGTCGGGCGAGGAATCACCGACGCACATGAGGCCGAGCGCTTCACAACTGCCGACGAACATCGCAGTTGGTGGCGAAAGCGTCCTTCCGAATCCGGCACCGGTAGATCCGATGACGGGGGCTCCACGAGACGCTTGTGATGCTTTCAATCCGAACCAGTGCGGGCCCGGCTACTGCTGCCCAATCGGCTATCAGTGTAAGTATGACGGAACTTGTTGCCAGGGCTCAGGCTGTGATGATGATGGCGGCGGACCCGGGCCGGGCGGCGGATGTCCCAAGGATCTACCCGTCGATTGTGGCGACGACTTCTACGGTCACTACTGCGCACCGAAAGGCGCCGAGTGCTGCTCGTTCTATACGTACTGTGCGAAGGGAACGTCGTGCGACCCGGTCGAGGGATGCGCGGACTCAGGTCGCGGCAGCAGCGGCGGCGGCGGTTGTGCCGTATCGAAGACCGATCCATCCGGATCGGCCGCGATGCTGCTCGCGGCAGGCGGGCTCGTGCTGCTGAGCCAGCGTCACCGAAGACGCACGGGGTGGCGTGGATGACAAGAGGATGAGCGGAAACCTCCCGCCGGGTGGCCAGCGGCTCACCCGACGGGAGGTTTCGAGGCATCCGGCGAACGGCCGCCGGCTGAAGAGCTCAGGGAATGGGTGGGGTCGCGGGCGCTGGCAGTTTCCGCGGGGCCGCCTTGACAGCTTTGGACTTGGCCGGAGCGGGCTTGGGCGCCACATCTGGCTTCGCCTGCTCACGCGAGATCTGATCCAGCCAAGATGCGAAATCGAGATGAATCGGGAGACTGGTAGAGTTGCGAGCTGCATCGGCACGCTCGACGGATACTGGTCCGAGATCCTGAAGCCGGACCGGCCGGCCGGTCACGGTCACCCGCTGGTTGCTGTAGATCATCAGATTGATGCCGTGGCGCTCCGTGTGCAGGACGTAGATGCCGTCCGCGGGGGCTGCCGACTGCTCGACCGCACGCGCAGCGGCAATTCGATCGAGCGCCGAGTCGCCGCTGTCTCCTTCGTGGAACAGCAGACCCAATGGACCGAACGCGAACACGCTGATGTCCGCGTCATCACCGTCGATGGTAAAGCCGAACAGCTTGACGCTGCGAGATTCCCCTTGGATCGTTTCGTCGAGCGTAACATCCACGCCGAGCTCCGCGGGGCGCGACCACACTTGCGCCGGCTCGGGTGCGAGGGCGGCGGGACCCGACAGCGCTGCGACGTTGTCGGAGTACATGCAGCCGCTGGCGAACGAGGCGAGCAGGGCGGAGCAACCCAGCACTCCGACGGGCTTCACATGGCGAGACGCGGATCGGCAGCGATCCGGATGTCGAGACGAGCTCGAGCTTGCTGAGATGTTCATCGGCGGATCCTCATGTGTGCGTCACCTTGGACGATCAATCCGCCAGCCATCCCGCGAACGGCAAGCTCTTCAGTACTCGGTCCCGGAAATCGGAAACAGCCGTTCGATCGGAGGAACGAGGAAGCGCCAGGATCTGGTGATAGCGATCGGATCGCTCGACCGAGACGGGACCCAGGTCATCCAGCTTCACTCCCTTGCCCCGCACCTTGACCCGCTCATTGCTGTACACGAAGAGATTGATGCCCTTGCGCTCGGTTCGGAGCACGTACATTCCCTGAGACGTCGCTGATTGATCCACGGCGTGGGCAATAGCGATCCGTGCAAGTGCGCTGTCGTCGAAGTCAGGCTGAAAGAAGATCGCAAACGGCGTCGCCTGTATCACGCTGATGTCCGCGTCATCGCCCGCGATGGTGAATCCCAGCAACTTCGTCGTGAACGCTTCGCCTTGAAGGTTCTCGTCCCAAAGCACGTCGACGCCGAGCTCGGCTGGACGCGACCAGATTTGCGCCGGCTCAGGTCCTAGCGCCGCTGGCGAGCTCAGATGGGCGATGTTGTCGGAGAACGCACAACCGGAGAGGCTGGCGATCACGATTCCCAGAACGCCGAGAGCTAGGTGCCGACCCGGCGCGTTGCAACGGAGTCCACTGTTCTTCAACGTCGTGATCCTTTCCGCAGTCCGCCACACGGATCTGCTGATGGAGTTTCGCGAGTTCCTCGAGAGTTCTGTGAGACGAACACAAGCCGGATCTCGGTCGAGACATCGGCCGGAACCGAGCTCACCAATCGGAGCGCGACGGAGAAGCGGGTGGTTCGGACACTGGTAGCGGGTCGGGCTCTTCGCCCCAGTCGTTCACCTGGTCGTGGTAGGCGTCGATCGCGCTCACCACCTGGAGGTATCCCGGCCAACCGAAGATCGGGATGAATCCGAGCCAGAACTTTTTCGGCGGCATCTCGGTCCAAAAATCGACCCCGTTGCGAACGTAGAACTCACCGAGGCCCGGATGCAGCAGCGACAGCAGCATTGCGCGAGCGTTGCCATCCGGCTGGCGAGGCTGGGGGCGTGGGGGAGGTGGCGGCTGGGGATCCCGCTTCGCTTCGGTCGCCTGCTGCAGCACTCGAGTCGTTGCGACGGTTAGATCAGTCTGGGTCCGAGCTTCCAGGAACACGCCGCCCGATTCGCGGGCGGCGCATTCGAGCCCCATGCGCGCATCGCCTTGCGGGTCGAGCGCGATGATGCTGACGCGAACCTCCAGCCCGAGATCCTCCCGCATGTGGCGCGCCACAGCGCATGGGTTTCCGCCGCAGGTCTCGGTCCCCTCCGTGAACAGAATCACGGTCGTCGGGCCCGCCAAGCGAGCCGCCTCATCCGCGGCCCGCTCCAACGACGCGGCGATCGGGCTTCGCCCAGTCGGGAAGACCGACTTGAGCGCCCGGGAAAACTTGCTCGCTTCGGGCGCGGAGGGTCGCACCGGCACATCGATGTCGCTGCAATCGCCCACCCTTCGGGATCCGTAGACGACCAGGCCCCAGCGATCCGTCTGCAGAGCCGTCTCGACGAGCCGGCCTATCTCCTTGCGGGCCAGGTTGAGCTTCGTGACTCCGTCGAGTCGCTGCGCCATGCTCCCTGAGGCATCGAGTACCAGTATCCAGTTCCGATCCGAGGTCGTCTCGGAACTCGCATTTCGAGCGATCAGGCAAAGCAGCGCGCTCAGTAACACGCTGGTGAGCAGCCGGCACACGCGCGACTGCTTGTCACGGTGTCCATTCGCGAGCATGCCAGATCTCCAAGGGGCCCGGACCCGTGATCGGCCGTGCATTTTGTGAGCGCGTGAGAGCCGAGAATGCATCCGCAGCCCTCCGAAGCCACGCGCCTCTGACACGAGGGAAGACGAGGATCGTCCTCCTTACATCAGCAGAGATCTGCTTTGCAACCGTGCAATGGTTGCCTGTAGTACCGCAGCGATCAATCACCGCGTGCTCCAGCCCCTGCGGGCCACGGTGCTACAGCGACGCGAACGCCACCACGACCACCTCGCAAAGCACGCCGTTCGCGGGTAGCCTCGCGCGTCGGATCGAGGCGGAATGCACATGGAAGGGCTCAGTGGCCGCCGAGGACGGAGCCGACCCACCATCCGGAGTGCTTCGAATGGCGAATCGATATCTACACCTCACGATCATGAGGAATGGCGCGCTCATGAGCTCTCCGGTGGTACGCGAAGCAGACCTCGAGCGGGGGGTCGTCCTCGGGCGCGGAGCGACCGTAGCCGATCTTCCCGACGCCAAGGTGTCGAGGAATCAGGCAGAGATCCGAATGGACGGCGGCGGACTGCTGCTGACCCACCAGGGGAAGAATCCGACGCGAGTGGTCGCGAACGCGCGTGGAGCCCCAATCACGCTCGATGGGCAGGGCGATTCAGTGAAGCTCGGCGCAAGGTTCACCCTCGCGCTCGGGCCATTCCAAGTGGACGGCCAATTCGAGGACATGGGCGACACGGTGACCGACGAAGGCACCCGCCCGGCGCCACCGCCGGTAGCCCTCGTTCGGTCCGCCTCGGGACGGCGGGCCGAGAGCACCGACGCGCCGATCGTCGTGCACCGGTCGCGCGTGATGGCGGAAACGCTGCGGCAAGCGCAGGCGGTTGCGCGTTCGGAGTGCAACGTCTTGATCCTCGGGGAGAGCGGATCCGGCAAAGACGTCTTGGCAAGAGTGGTGCATGCCAGTAGCCCACGTCGCCAAGGGTCCTGGGTGGCGCGCAGCGTCGTGGAGATCCCGATCGATGGGAACCTGGGCGAGCTCGAACTCTTCGGCCGGGTACCCGACTACCCCGCCAAGGGCGATGGCGGGATGCCGGGACTCTTCGAGCAAGCGAACGGTGGCACGCTGTTCCTGGATGAGATCGGCGATCTCCCGCCTAAGCTACAGGCGGCATTTCTGCGGGCAATCGAGGCGCGTCGCGTGACTCGGATGGGCGCGGACCGCACGCGCAACGACCATTCGAAGTTCTGCGAGATTCCGCTCGACGTGCGGCTGGTGCTCGCGACGCATAGAAACCTGCCGGAGAAGATCGCGCGAGGCGAGTTCCGCGAAGATCTTTACTACCGCATTCGCGAAGCGGTGATCGAGGTACCGCCACTGAGGGTGCGAGCCGAGGACATCCCGGCGCTCGTCGAGCACTTCCTCGCCACGGAATGCCCCACCGGCCGGACCGGTCCGCTCGCTCTCTCGCCATTGGTAACCGAGGTTCTCGAACGGTATCGGTGGCCTGGCAACGTTCGACAGCTTCGAGCGGAGATTCGCCGCCTCTATGCAATGTTGCCCGACGACCCCCTGGCACTTGTGACCGACCTGGCCGATGAGGTCGTGCTCGGCCTAGCGGCGGACAGCGGCAGCTACCACCGCCACTACATCGCCTGGAAGCGGCATGGTCGTGACTACAAGGCCGCCTGCGCCGAGCTCGGCTTCACAGAGCACTCGGCGTTGTACAAGGGAATCGAGAGAGTCCTCGGCCACTCGGTGCGCGAGATCAACCAGCTTGAGCCCAACGCTCGACTCTGAACCGTGATGGCTCGTGCCCGCGCGAGCCCAAGAGTACCCGGGTGCAGGACATCAAAACCCGGCAGTGGTGAGGTCGAGCAGCCGGCTCTCTGCGCGTCTATAGCCCGTTAGGGCCTTGCTCGCAACATCGGAGCTCACGAGGCTCGCGTCCTCCAGGATTTCGCGGTAGAGCTTGAGTGCTCGTCGGATCTCGTCTTCGTTGCGGCTGGTCGCCAAGGCATCCGCCTTCTGCAGCAAGTCGAGGGCGTGGAGCGCCTGATCCTTCTGGCTGGGCGTGGCAGATCGCCGCTCGGGCTCGCCGGGCCTTTTCGTTCCTTCGACACGCGAGCGAGGGGTCGATTCGGAGCCTCGCTCGGAGGTGCGGGAGTCACCGCCCACCGCAACCGTCGGCGAATCCGTCGCGTTCGGTGGTACTGCATGCATCACGTCCGTGGGCGCACCGGTGGGTGGCGGTGCCGGGTATCCGGCGGAGCGCTCCGTCGAGCCGCGGTCGTCAACCCCCGAAGGGAGGTCGGCAGGCAGAACGAAGCGGATCGCTACTGCGAGCCCAAGCGCGCTCGCTGACGCAACGGCCAGCAACGTCCACCGCGTGGCGCTTCGCGCGCTGGGAGATCCATCGAATCGCGCTCGGATGGGGCCCCTCGCGATGGCATTGGGATCCGTGAGCGTAGCGGAGCACTCGCGGGCGTCGAGCGGTGCCGCTTGCAGGGTGAGAGGCTGAATCGCGCTCGCTCGAAGGCCGGCGCTCAGCTCCGCGACGAACTCGCGGCACGTTGGAAACCGGTCCCCCTGGCGTTTCGCCAATGCCCGTGCAAGCACCGCGTTCTGTCGGCGCGAAAGCTGCTTGAGCAGCGGCGGGCGATCGCCGAGCAACGCGGCCTGTATTCGGCCGGGCGCCTCGGCGGTAATAGACGGTGTCCCGGCCAACAAGCACCGAACGGTTGCCGCCAGGCCGTACTGGTCGGTACGTCCATCCAACGGCAGTCCGAGCCACTGCTCAGGCGCCATGTATGCGGGCGTGCCAACAGGGTGGTGATGGGCCATCGATCGCTCGGCAGTCACGTCAGGCGCGAGCGTGGCAATCCCGAAATCCGTGATGCGAAGCCGCCCGTCGCGTCCAATCAGAACGTTCGCGGGCTTCACGTCGCGATGAACCACTCGATACCGTGAGAACGCGAAATCGAGGGCCTCGGCCATCTCGCGCGCCACCCAGAGCGCTTGTCCAAGAGGAAGGGCTCGGTCGCTACGGGCCCGGCGAAGCGACTCGAGATCGCACCCGTCGACGTAGTCCATGATGAACGCGTACCCGCCACTCTCCAGATGCGGCTCGAGACTCCGAAGAGTAACGATGTTGGGATGGGCGAGTTCGCGGATCATCTGGAAGTTGCGGCGCAGCTTCTCCGGGTCGCCGAATGTGGGAGACCAATCCGGCCCGACGACCTTGATCGCGAGATCGACGGCCGCATGAATGTCCGTCGCGAGCCACACCTCACCGCTCGCGCCCGCGCCCAACAAGCGCTTGATTCGATAGCGCTCGCGGAAGACATCTCCTGGCACGAAAAGCGGCCGTTCCATTCCGTGACCATGACCCGGCGGGCGATGCATGGCTCTCTATGCGCTAAGCGAGGTCGAAGGACCCGAGAATACGCCAACCCGAATCGCACGCCCCAGCGGCTGGCTTATCAAGCTCTCTTCGCGGCGGCGATTCTCGTTGCGCGCGAGCCGATCACTTCCGCCCCTCGACCAAAGCCAGGATCCTGATTCCGGTTCGCCGCCGAGTGAAACCGTGAAGATCTGACGATGTGCGCGATTCGACCGAGTGCGGCCGTGCGCCCTTTCAAGCGCCCACTGCTTGGGGGGAAGCCTCTGCCAATTCTGCGCCTGCGGCTCGTGAAAGGCCGCGCGTGGAGACGCTCGCTCGTATGCCCAAAGTCCTGTGCTGCAACGCTGTAGCGCCGATTCCCGCTGCTTCAAGCGAAGAATCTGGCAACGACCTGAAGACCGTGCATTGCGATAGGCCATCGCCGTGCGGATGACGGACCCCTTCCACCGCCAAGGTGCCGCGATTCGCGTGTGGCGATCGCTCGGAGACGGTGCGCGCGGTGCAGAGATGGCTCGCGATGTACCTAGCTGGCCCGCGCCCTGGCGACTGGTGGCCGTGCTCGAGGAGATCCGACAGCGTCCCGATGCGCAGGCGCGACAGCCGCTCGACGTGCGGGGGTACGCGTTTGCCACGGCGAGCACGATGCTCGAGCACCACACTCTAGGAATGTGTGGCGGTTGCACGACGGTCTGCCAGTAACAAGAACCGGATCCGTGATCTCGAGGGCGACTTGGGCACGAACGGATGCCGCATTCAACCGCACGATGGCATCGAGGCGGTTTTCCGACCGATCTGCTCGCTGTTCAGCCGGGCGACGTCGTCTGAAAAAGCGCATCGCACAAGACACGCCAGCAACGCGTGGTGCTACAACGTCAGGTGCCACTGGTCAGCGAAATCCTCAAGTGCTCAACGAAAATCACTCATGCTAGACACGAGTACTTGACACCGCAGAACGGTGCCACGGCGTGCAACGGAGAGTCAAGAACCACGAGCGACTCGTGAACGCACGGTTCGCACCGCTCGGCCGCGCGATTTCGCCGGCGCGATGACG
>CAYUSL010000064.1:0-19876 GCA_964447125.1 uncultured bacterium
TGCAGGGCGTGCTCAACGCCTTCGACCGCTTCTTCCTGCCTGCCTTCCATCCGATCCTCTACAACCTCGCGCTGCTCACCGGGGCGCTGGTGATGTCGCATTGGTTCGATCCGCCCATCCTCGGGCTCGCGTGGTCGGTGATCGTGGCGGGTGTGCTTCAGCTCGCTGCGCACGGTCCGGTGCTGCGCGCGATCGGATTCGACGTGCGCCCACGCTTCGAGCGCGGGGATCCCGAGGTGGGGAAGATCCTCCGTCTGCTCGGCCCCGCGACGTTCGGCATCGCGATCTACCAGGCCAACGTGTTCATGGGGACGCTGCTCGCGTCGTGGCTGGTTCCCGGCGCCATCTCGTGGCTCCACTACGCCGATCGCGTGTTTCAGCTTCCACTCGGGCTCTTCGTGATCGCGCTCAGCACCGCGATGTTGCCCACGCTCTCGTCTCAGGCGCACGAAGGGCGAAGCAAGGACCTCCACGACACCACCGAGACGGCGGTGCGCGTGATCCTGTTCCTCACCGTGCCCTCGGCGATCGCGCTGTGGGTGCTCGCGACGCCGATCGTGAGCGTCATCTTCCGCCGCGGGGTATTCCTGGCCCACGACGTCGTCATGACTGCGCGTGCCCTCGAGCTTTACGCGCTGGGCCTGGTACCGATCGCGGCGGGCCGCATCCTGACGCAGGTCTTCTACTCGTCGCAGGACCCGCGCGCCCCCGCCCGCATCGCCGCCATCGCGTTCGGCGTGAATCTGGTAGGTAGCCTGGTGCTCATGCCGTGGCTCGGGCACGGCGGACTCGCGCTCGCGACCTCGATCTCCGCGTGGGCGCAGCTCGTGATCACCTATCGCGTGTTGCGAGGGCGTTGGCTGCGCGACCTCGACTCGCGCGGGCTGGGGCTGGCGTCCGCGCGCATGGTGCTGGCTTGCGCGCCGATGGTGCTGTGGACGCTCTGGGCCACCGCCCGCTTCGACTGGCTGGCGCCCGGCTCGACACTCGCTGCGCTGACGTGGCTCGCGATCGCCGTCGGTGGCGGTCTCGCGCTCTACCTCGTCGCGCAGCTCTTGCTGCGAAGCCCCGAGCTGATGGCGCTCGCCGAAGGCGCTCGGCTCAAGCGCGCCGGTGTGACGAGCCCCGAGCGGATTCGCTGGGACTCGTCCACCGACGGCTGAACCTCGACCTCAGACGGCATTGCGCCTTCGGCGTGCGATGCGCCGGCGCACCTCGACACCGCAAGCGAGCGCGGAGATCGGCGCGACACCCGCGACCCCGCCTTGGCTGCAGCCGCTCGACACCTGGACCGTGATCGGCTGATCGAAGAGCGCCTCGAAGAGTGTCGGGTGGAGTGTGAGCTCGTCACGGTAGGCCGCCGCCATGGTGATGGTGGTGCGGTTCGGCCCCGAGCACATCATCCCGCCGTACACCCATTGCAGCTCTTCACCTTGCCCACTCGACGACCCGTTCACCTTGATCGCTGGCGCTGGGTCGCACCACGTCGGCCCACCGTTGCCAGTGCAACTCTTGTCGACCTGGTACTTGGTGATGGTGTAGCCGGGCGGATTGATTCCCCAGTCCTCCGCGACCATGGCTACGTCCGGGTAGCCGGGTTGGGTCGTGGACGGACCGTCGAACACCCACGCGCGGCACAGCCACAGCGAGTTGCGCGGCGTGTATTGGGTGCCGCGCGTCATGCGGTCTTGGTTGTCGTTCTGCTTCTGCACGATCAGGCCGTCGTCGAAGATGTCGTAGTCGGTGCTCCATGAGCCGGTGCCGAACGGTCCGCAGAAAAGCGTGGTCTTGTCGTACGGGTCCACGCCGGGAGTGCCCGCGATGTACTCGCAGAGCAGCAACCGCACCGTGGTCACGCTGCCGCCGGGTGACACGATCGCCTGAGCCGGATTGAGCGTCAGGCTCCATTTGCCGGACCCGTCGACCGCGACGGCGCTGGCGATGTTGATCGGGGTGTTGTTGCCCTTGGTGAGCCAGATGCTGAGCTTCTTGTTGGCGGCTGGTTTCGCGTATCCGAAGACGTACGCGAGGGTATTGCCGGTGCCGCTGCCGACGCCATCGGTGCTCCCGTTCATGTGGAAGTTCGTGACGTAGGTCGGCCCGTTGTAGATCCCATCGATCACCCCGGTCGGCGCGAGATCCGAGGGATCCCAGAAGACGTCGGGGTTGGGCGATTGTGCCCATGCTCGGCCCGATGGAGCACCGAGCGTCACGGCCAGGACGAGGCTCGCGACGAACGTCACAGCCAGGCTTCTCATGATGACCTCCCAGGGTTCGTAGGTGCGCATTTCGACACCGGCCGGCATGCATTGCAGGCACGGCGCGCGCGGTGTTGCGCTCGTCGTTGCCATCGAGGTGCCAGTGATTCGCTTCGCCGACGGCGTCGGCAGCGGGAGGAGGCGAGCGATTTTTCGAGTGAGCGCGTGAGCGCTCGTGCGACTGCCATCGCGGCAGCAGGCGTCGCTGGCCCGCGAGCGAGACTTCGACGTACCGCTCGCGAGACGGAGGGAACGAGACACACGGAGGGGCGAGACAGCCGCGGATTTCTGCGACTACCCTGCCTGGCGATGACGTCGTGCCGCGATCTCGAGCCGAGGCGCCTCGCCTCCGTCGTGGGCGTCTCGCTGCTCTCCGCGCTCGGGAGCGGCTGCGGCGGCGTGGACAGCGGGTTGCCGTCGCGGCCGTCGATCGTCGGCGCGTTCCAGATCGAGGCGATCGCCGGTACGGCGAGCGCGCCACCCGCGCTGCGCATCACGCGAGCAGGCGACGCCGACCGCGAGCTCTGGGCATCGGCGCCAGACCAGCCGTTCGTCACCGCCGCCATCGTCGACACGACGGTGCGCGAGGAGCGGGGCTCGTTCGACATCGAGTCGTCGGTGCGCGCCGAATGCGGCACCCAGACACTCGATCGGGCGAGCCGGGACGGCGACGCGCTCGTGTTTCACGGCACGGTGGCTGGCACCGGCTGCGCCGCGCGCTATGCGATTCGGTTCGAGCCCGATCCCGCCGGCGACGCGCTTCGCGTCGCGCTCACCGTCGATGGCGCGGGGGTCAATCAGCTCCGGCTCGCGTCTCGTTCGGATCCGGACGAGCACTTCTTCGGCTTCGGTGAGCAGTTCAGCTACGTCGACTTGAAGGGCCAGAGGGTTCCGATCCTCGTCCAAGAGCAGGGAATCGGCCGCGGGGCCCAGCCCCTGACGGCCCTCGTCAACCTGGTGTCGCCCGGTTCGGGCGGCGGCCCGCTCTCGACCTACGCGGCCGTGCCGTTCTGGATGACCTCCCGGGCGCACGCTGCGTACCTCACCAACACCGAGCCGGCGGTGGTCGATCTCTCGCAACCCGACCTCACCACGATCGAGCTGCTCGGCACGACGCTCGGCGGCGCGATCCTCGATGCGGACACGCCCGCACGCGCTCTCGAGATCTACACCCGCCATGCAGGTCGCATGCAGCCGTTGCCGGACTGGATCGGGCAGGGCGCCGTGCTCGGCGTCCAGGGCGGCACCGACGTCGTCCGCGCCAAGCTCGCGCGGGTGCGGGAGCACGACGTACCCGTGGCCGCGTTCTGGATCCAGGATTGGGAGGGGCAACGCCAGACGCTCATCGGCCAGCAGCTCTGGTGGAACTGGGTGCTCGATCGCGAGCGCTATCCCGGCTGGGACGAGCTGGTGGCCGAGCTCGGTGCGGACGGAGTGAGGGTTCTGAGTTACGTGAATCCGTTTCTCGTCGACGTCGCCGAGCGCGGCACCGCAACTCGCAACCTGTATCGCGAGGCCGTCGCCGCCGGCTATCTGGTCAAGCGCGCCGATGGCTCGCCCTACCTGATCCCCAACACGAGCTTCAGCGCAGGGCTGCTCGATCTCACCAACCCGGAAACACGTACCTGGTTCGCGGCAGTGCTGCGCGACGAGGTCCTCGGCGTGGGCGCATCTGGTTGGATGGCGGACTTCGGCGAGGCGTTGCCGTTCGACGCGGTTCTTGCATCGGGTGAGCCAGCGTCGACCGCCCACAACCGCTATCCCGAAGATTGGGCAGCGCTCAACCGGGATGCCATCGCCACGGCCGGGCGGTCCGACGACGTGGTGTTCTTCACGCGCAGCGGCTACACGCGGAGTCCGGGGCTCACCCGCCTCATGTGGCTCGGCGACCAGCTCGTCACGTTCGACGGCAGTGATGGTCTCGCTTCTGCGGTGAAGGGGTTGCTCTCCGCGGGGCTCTCCGGCTTCGCGCTCGATCACGGCGACGTGGGCGGGTACACGTCGGTCAGCATCCTGGGCGTGACGCGCAGCAAGGAGCTGCTCTTGCGTTGGATGGAGCTCGGCGCGTTCCAGCCCGTGTTCCGGACGCACGAGGGCAATCAGCCCTCCGCCAACGTTCAATTCGATTCGGACGAGGACACCCTCGATCAGCTCGCACGCTGCGCCAAGATCTTCCAGGCGCTCGCCTTCTACCGTCGTGAGCTCGTGAACCAGGCCGCGGCGACGGGCGTACCCGTGGTGCGTCACCTCTGGCTCGAATACCCCGGCGATCCCAACGTGCTCGATCTCGACGATCACCTGATGCTCGGATCCGAGCTGCTGGTGGTGCCCGTGACGCACGCCGGTGCGACCGCGGCGGACGTGTACTTCCCTGCGGGACGCTGGGTACACGTGTGGAGCGGTCAGGTGTTCGGTTCGTCCACGCGCGGCACGCACGTTTCCGTGCCTGCGCCGATCGGCGAGCCCGCGGTCTTCCATCGCGAGGGTTCAGCGGTGGGCGAGCAATTCGTTGCCAACTTGCGCGCGGCAGGGCTCCTGTCGGCGGCGGGTCGCTGAAGGAGGTCCGCTTGGAAGGAACGGCAAGCGGCACCCCCGCGACAGCATCGAGCTCGCTGCCACGCGTGGCGACGGTCGATGCCACCGCCGACGTGGCGGTGGTCGGTGGCGGCATCGCTGGGCTCACCGCGGCGCTGGTGTTGGCGCGTCGGGGTCGACGGGTCGTGGTCGTCGAGGCGAAGCGCTACCCGTTTCATCGACTGTGCGGTGAGTTCTTGTCTCCGGAGTTCGAAGCGCTGCTGGGTGCCGCGGGCTTCGACCTCGCGCCGATCCGAGCGATTGGCGCGCCCATCCGGCGCACCCGATTCACCGCACCGTGGGGCTGGTCGTTCGCCGATCTTCTCCCCGGAACCGCGCTCGGTCTCAGCCGCTACGCGCTCGACGCCGAGCTGGTGCGTCAGGTTCGCGACGCCGGTGTCGAGGTACGCGACGGCGAACGGGTGCGGCGGCTCGAGCGCGTGACCGCGAGTGCCGACGAGCCCGCGCAGCGCGTCGTCACGGATGGCGCGACGCTCGCGTGCGTCGAGGTGCTACTCGCCACGGGCAAGCTGCACACCGAATGGCGTCGTCTGGTCAGCGATGCGTCGACGTCCGATCGCGACGAAGGCCCACTGATCGGGCTCAAGCAACACGGCACGCTCCCGGGGCTCGGCGACGTGGTGGAGATTCACGCGTTTCCCGGCGGCTATTGCGGAGTGAATCCCATCGAGGACGGGCGCGTGAACGCGTGCTTGGTCGCGCGCACGGATGTGTTTCGTCCCCACAAGACTCCCGAGCGATTCCTGGAGTGGATCGGCAGCCGCAATCGCCACCTCGGCCGTCGCCTCGCGGCGCTCGAGCCGCTCGCCGAACCGGTGCAAGCGGTGCAGAGCCATTTCGACACGGGCTACGTGCCCTACGGTACGCGGCCTCCCGATCGCCTTCTCGTTGGTGATGCCAGTGGCATGGCGTCGCCGCTCGCGGGCGAGGGGATGTGTCTGGCGATGCGCGCCGGCCGCGCCGCCGCGACGCTGCTCGATGCACGTCTCGCGGGCTGGCTCGACACCGAGCGGATGATCCACTTTTCGCGCGCCGCCGAGCGCCAGGACAAGCACGGCTTGATCCGGCTGGGGAAGCTCCTGGAGGCGTTGCTCTTCCAGCCGCTCGCGGCATCGGCGCTGGTGAGTTTGCTCGCGGCGGTGGGGCCGCTCAGGCGCGCGGCGATCGCGGGCACGCGCAAGTCTTCGGCGGAGCTTCCTGCAGCGCTCCACGCGCTCGTTGCGGAGGTCTCGTCGTGACCGACACCGATCGTTCGCTCGGCGTGGTGCGCACCTGTCTGGTGCACATGCGCCTCGCGTTCAGCCTGTTCTTGCTGCCGGTTTTCCTGCTCGACGTGTGCGCCTTCGTGGGGCGCCTGACGATCGACGTCGTGGTCCTCGGCGTGCTGCTGCACGTCTTCCTCTACACCGGATCCAACGCCTACAACTCGTACTACGACGAGGACGAGGGGCCCATCGGTGGCTTGGAGCGTCCGCCGCAGGTGGTCGCGGCGCTCAAGCCGTTCAGTATCGCGCTCAAGGTGATCTCCGTCGTCGGCGCTTTCGCCGTCGACGGCTGGCTCGGTGTCTACATGCTGGTGTTCGCTCTCATGTCTGCGGCGTACTCGCACCCC
The DNA here is from genome assembly GCA_964447125.1 of uncultured bacterium. Classification (GTDB taxonomy): domain Bacteria; phylum JADJOY01; class JADJOY01; order JADJOY01; family JADJOY01; genus JADJOY01. The sequence goes on from CAYUSL010000064.1 coordinate 6,466, forward strand.
GCCACGCGTTGGAAAGGGCGGCCGTTCGCCTCGCTGGCCGTGGTCTTCTCGGGGCAAGGATTGATCGTGGCGCTCATCGCCGCGCGTCTGGGTGGCGTCCCGCTGGCTGCGTGGTCCGTTCCCCAGATGGGGATCGCCCTCGGAACCAGCTTCACGATCCTGGGCTTCTATCTCTTCAGCCACAGCTACCAGCGCGACGAGGACGCGGCGCGCGGCGATCAGACGTTCACGGTTCGCTATGGGGCCGACGCGAGCATCGCCTGGGGCCTCAGGCTCCAGGCCGCGGGATTCGCGCTCTTGCTCGTGGGGCTGACAGGCAGCGCGGTAGCGATGTTCGTGGCAGCGTTGCTCGCATCGTTCGCTGCCAGCGTGGCGATTCCCGCCGCCCGCGCCGAGCTTCTCGGTTCCGACGTCATCGCCACCTTTCGCCGTTTGATGCGACTCAACTGGTACGTGTCCAGCGGACTGAATGGGGCGGCGCTCGTCTACCTGGCCATTCACACCGTGCGCTGAAGCTACGCGACCCGGCGGTGTTCGGGACGCTCGGCTGTCGAACCCACACTCGTTCTGCCAGGCTGGTCGTCAGCCGCGCGGAATCGTTCCGGTCCGCGGACGCACCGTCATTCGAGCTCGAGAGGCACCGTGCGATCCGTCTCTGTTGCTTCGTTCCTGGTCGTCCTGAGTCTCACGCTCGTGCCCGCGGCTCTGCGCGCGGCCACGTTCGTGCGCGTGCCCGCAGACGCCGCGACGCTCACTGCGGCGGTCACGCAAGTCTCGGACGGCGGCGTGATCGAGATCTCGAGCGGTACCTACACGGCGCCTTCCGGCGGCTTCCAGATCTCCGGTTCGTCGAAGCGCTTCACGGTCCGGGCGGCGCCGGGTGCGAACGTCGTGCTGAGCGGCGGCGGAACCAAGGACATTCTGCGGGTCTTGAACGGTCCGGGAGCCGGACGGCCGCTGGTGTTCGAGGGCATCACGTTCGCGAACGGGCGGTCCAGCACTGCAGGGGTTGGCGGTGGCGTCACGCTCGCCAATGCCAAGATTACGTTCGTCGGCTGCACCTTCGTGCAGAACTCCTCCACCGTGACGTCTGGCGGTGGTGGTGCGCTCTTGATCGAGTCGGGATCGACGGTCTTCTTCGTCGACACGCTGTTCGACGGGAACAGCGCCAAGCTCGCGGGCGGCGCGATCCTGGCCACCGAGTCTTCGAAGGTGGTGGTCCACGCGAGTCAGTTCGTCGACAACCACACCAACGTGACGGGCCACCAGTCGAACGCGTTCGGTGGTGCAATCGCGGTGGTCGACTCGAAGCTCACCGTGACGCAGACGCGTTTCGAGGCGAATGGCGCGGGCTTCGCCGGTGGTGCGATCTACGCCCTCGGCTCGTGGATCGATCCGGTCTCGACACCCACCACCGACGTGCTGATCACCAACTCGACCTTCGTCGACGGCGTGGCAAGCCCGGCTGTGGGCGTGACGGCGCCGGGGCCGACCGAGGGCGGCGCGATCCACGCCGAGGACCAAGCGCGGGTGCGGATCTTCCACTCGCGCTTCGAGAGCAATCAGGCGAACACCGGCGGCGCCGTGAGCTGCTACCGGTGCGTCGTCGAGATCGAGCATTCGGTTCTGCGCGGCAACACTGCGACGGGAACTGGCGCCGGGCAGGGCGTCGGTGGCGCGCTCTACGTCCACTCCGACGACGTGAGCGATTCGAGCACCAACTTCGGTGCCATCAATCGGCGCTCCGCGGAGCTCACGATCGGCGACACGCTGCTGGTCGGTGACTCGAACGGTGCCGGCAACGCGCGCATGGGCGGCTGCGTGTTCGCCGGTGGCGACACCGCCCGCGCTTACGGTAGCGGAGTGCCCGCGCAGGGCGGTCTCGCGGGGAATCGTACGCCGGTGGTCGTCTCAAGCTCCGTCTTTTCCGACTGCGATGCGCTCGGCGATGGCAGCGTGCCCGGCTACGGCGGCGCGATCGCTGGCAGCCTCGTCGATCTCGCCGTCAGCGACTCGCTGGCGATGGGCTGCGACGCCCGCGCCAGCGCGGGCGCCGAGGGCGCGGGCGGTGCATTCGCGCTCTTCAGCGATACCACCGCCTCCGTCACCCGTAGCCTCTTCGTCGCCAACAGCGCACGCACCAGCGGCGGCGTGATTCGAGTGACGGGAGGAAACCTCGTGCTCTCGAGCTCAGGACTCGTCGAGAACACGATCACCCACAGCGACTCCGGCGCCGCGCTCTTCCTGCTGCCGGTCGCTGGAAGTGGACCCACGGCGCCACGCGACGTGACGGGCGCGATCTCGGATTGCGTGTTCAGCAACAACACCGGCCCGAGTGCCTACACCGTCATGGACGGCGACTACACGAACGGTCCCATCAACACCGTCACGTACGCGGGCAACACCTTCCAGCCCGACACCTCGTTCGACTATTTCCATTCGCTGGTGGGCGGCAAGAACGCCGCGGGCCTCAACGCGCTGGTGGTGAATCGAGCCAACGCCACCACTACCGTGAAGTCGCCGAGCCAGGACAATGCCGGCGTCGGCACGCCGCCGGTGGTGGCCGGCATCTGGGCCGTGCCCGCCACCCGGCTGCCTGCAGGTGCTGCGGGCGATGCCGTGGGTGCGCCGGAATCGGACCTCGCCTACGCGTGGAGTGGTGCAGCGCAGGCGACCCTCGACGGTCAACCGCGAAACGGCAACGTGGGTCTCGACGTCGCTCCGGGCACGGGCCAGCACACCCTCGTCGTCGGCGGCCAGCCGTTCACCGACACCGTCGGAGCCGGAGCCGCGCCGCAAACGACACTCGCCGCCAACCCGTACGTCGTCACTGCGGGCGGCACGAGCAGCCTCGGCTGGACCACGCTGGTCGGCACCTTCCTCGACGAAGCGATCGATCAGGGAGTCTCACTTGCGAGCCCTGCATCGTCGGGATCGGTGAACGTCCAGCCTCCCGTCACCACCGTGTGGCGCGGATTCCTGATCGCCGAGGAAGGCGGCGCCGTGGCGCAAGGCTTCGCGATGCTGCGCACCGGCACCGTGGTCTTCGACGGAGGCTTCGATTCGGGAACGCTAGCCGGTTGGTCGGGGAGCCAGGGCGGCTGAACGCGGCGCCGCGCGCTACCAGTCGGGCGCGCGCTGGATGGCACGGCGAGCGAAGAGGAAGTCGAAGAGATTGCCCTCGTGGGGCTGATCCCAGCGCACCCCGGGCGTGGCGATCGGGCCGAGGTTGAGGCGGCCAATGTGCTTCGCCGCGAGCAGCGCTGCGACGTTTCGTGGCGCGCGAGTGATGGCGGTGAGCGCCAGCGTGTCCCCCATCCACGCCAGCGCCTCGTGGTCCGGAACCTCGATGACGCTTGCGAACGGGAAGAGGTATTCGGTGTTGGCGAGGGGGTGATCGAGCGCAGCGGCGCGGACGATCGTTGGCTGGAGGAAGGTCGAACCGGCGAGCGTCACGCATCGCTCGGCGTTCCGCAGCGGTGCGCTGGCGTCACGCGCGCCCGGTGCCGCGAGCGCTGCGGTGAGGCCGGCATCGATGCGCTCGGCGAGAGTCGCGTCGGCGAAGCCCGCCAATCGCGCCTCGGGATGATCGAGCGGCAGCGGCACGATGGCTGCCAGCCGCTCGGCCAGCGCCTCGGCGATCGCATCGCCGTGGCGCGGCACGACGATGCACGAGGCGTTGATGCAGCTCCGCCCGCCGTTGAGCACGATCGACTCGACGAGCACGTCGAGGTGGCGTTCCCAGTCGTCGATCGTGTCCTCGCCGATCCACACCTTCGAGCGGCCCGGGCCGTGGATCTCGACCTCGGACCGCGCCGCCCATGGCGCGGTCGTGCGTGCGTCGCCGAACAGCAACGCCCGCTCGGAACCTTCGAGCAGCGCCGTCGCACCCTCGTGATCCGTCGGGTAGAAGCCGAGTGCAGCGGCAGGGAGTCCCGCCGCCACGAACGCGCGGGCGAGCCGAAGCGGCGTCCACGGATCCGCGGCGCCGGGCTTCAGCGCCACGGGCACGCGAAAGGCGAGGGCGGGAAGCCAGAGCGCGTTCACTCCAGGTGAGTTGCTCGGCAGCACCGCGGCGAGTGCCTGGCACTGCGGCGCGAACCAGAGCGGCACGTCTCCGAGCTGCGTGAAGGGCGAATCGAGTGCTTCGGGTGTCAAGCCGCGGGTGAGCCCGTGGACGATCGTTGCGAGCTCGCGCAGCACGCCGGCGAGCTTCTCCTGGTTGGCGCGACCGAGGGTGAGCGGCAGTGCAGCGGTGGTGGCGAGCTGCGCCCGATATTCGGCCGCGGATTGCTGCACGCCGTCGGCGATCGCGAGCTCGGCATCGAGAAAGAGGTCTGCGGCCACACGGCAGCGCGCGAGCACCTCGCCGGTGGTGAGTGCCGCGAGGGCGCGGCGCGCCTCGCCAGCACGCTTCCAGTCGCGGCGAATCACGCCGGCGTTCACCTGCGACAGCTCGCCGATCACCGTGCCATCGCGATGATCGCGCAGCGCGAGCACGTTCAGGCTGCGGTAGTCCTCGCCCCAGCGCAGCGCCGGCAGGTGCGGAACGGTGGTCGCCATCAGCGGATGGTGCGTCAGTACACGCCTTCGATGATGCGGGTGCCGGGTTCCTCGAAGGGGCGCACTTCGCCGACGCCGTCCCACGGCCACGGGCCACACGGCGGGCGGCGAATGGCTTGGTCACGTTCCAGGAAGCGCGGCAGGAAGAGCTCGCGGGTGAGGGTGGTGAGCTCGACGCGACCGCGCTCGTCGTATGCGACGACACGCCGCGCGTCGTCGGAATCGGTGACGCGCAACACCGCGAACGGTTGAGGCGCGTGGTAGGTGATCGAGAAGTCGCGGGCGAGTGATTCGGGATCGCAGGCCGCGAGCCCCATCAGCGTGTTGCCGTACACCGGCACCAGCGTGACCTTGTCCTCGAGCACCTCTTCGACGAGGAAGCGCGCCGTCTGCGGGCTGATCTCGGTGCCGCCGCAGAGCACTCCTTTCACACCGGCGTCCGCGAGCGACAGCTCTTCGCCGAGTGCTTCCAGCAATCGCGGCGTCGTGAACACGACCTCGATGCGGCGATGTCGAAGCAACGTCGCCGCCTGCTCGATGACGTGCGACATGTAGGCCTTGGCGCCAGCGCCATCACCGGCCGCGATGCGCTTCTTCACCCAGCGCGGGTCGAGATCCACGAAGTAGCACGACGAGCCGCGGAAGTTCGCGAGGTGCTCGATCGCGAGCCGCAGCCGTCGCGGACCGGTCGGTCCCACCATGAGCCAGTAGCCGCCGCGGGGAAACGACGCCTCGGGGAGCGTGGCCGAGAAGCGTTCGTAGTCGCGCTTGTAGTCGTCCCAGCCGATGCGCTGCTTGGGCATCCCCGTGGTGCCGCCGGTCTCGAAGATCGTGAACGGGCGGCCCGCGAAGGCGCGCGGAATCCAGCGCTCGTGCGGGTCGGTGCGCAGCCGCTCGCCGTCGAAGGCGGGGAAGAGCGTCACCAGATCGTCGAAGCCGCCCACGTCGCGAATCGGATCGAAGCCGCACTGGTGAGCGAACTCGAGCCACGCCGGCGTGCCCGTGTCTTCGGAGAAGTGCCAGCGCACGATCTCTCGAACGTGCGCATCGAGCGCCGTGCGCGCTTCCTCCGCGCGTGCAGCGAGATCGGCGGCCTCGGGCGGCACGTTCACGAGAAGTATTTCCGCAAGGTGGATTCCGCAGGCGGGCGTGTCGCCAGTGAAACGACGATCAGCGCCACGCTGGATGCCAGCACCACCCAGGCAACCGGCATCAGTCCCATCACCAGCGGCTCCTCGGGGTGCGCGACACCGTTCAGGATCGGTGCGATGAGCCCGCGATGGAAGAGCACGCCCCACGTGACGAGCATCGCGAGCACCGATGCGACGGCGCCGGCTTTGGTGGCGCGCTTCCAGTAGATCGCCGCGAGCACCAGCGGAAAGAGCCCGCTGAAGCTCGAGAACGTCCACACACCGAGGTCGAACACGTTGGGCGGCGGGTGCAGCGAGAGCACCAGCGCCAGCACGGTGATCGCCACGATGAAGCCACGGCTCACGTAGACCTGCGCGCGGTCGTTGAGCCGACCGCGGCCGACCAGCGGCACCACGAAGTCCTCGGTGAACATCGTGCCGAGCGCCATGATCTGGCTGTCCATCGACATGATCGCCGCGATCGTTCCCGCCTGAACCAGGCCACGCACGATGGCGTTGGGGACGTACTTCGCCGTCATCATGCCGAGCACCACGTTCGGGTTCTTCGCGGGCAGCCCCTGGCCGACGGCCCACACGCCGATGAGCACGCACGGCAGCCACACGATCAGAATGAAGATCGGATGGAAGATCAGCACCGGGCGAAACGAGCGCGCATCCTTCGCCGTGAGCCAGGCCTGGAAGAGATGCGGAAACATCCCCACGGAGAGTGGGATCAGCATGTACGAAAGGAATTGCCCGTGCCCGATCTTTCCCTCGCGCATCATGTGCGCCGGTGATTTGGCGAGCACGGCGGCCGATGCGGCGCTCGCGCCGCCCAAGCTGCGCGCGATCATCCACACCGCGGCGACGCCTGCCATCAGGAACATGACGGTCTGGAACGCGTTGGCCCACACCGCGCCGCGCACGCCGCCTTGCAGGATGTAAAGCAACACCACGGCGCCGACGATCACCACGGTGATCCAAGGGGGGATCGCGCCCTGGGTCGCGGGATCGCCGGTTGCAAATGCGACAGGGAACATGCCGCGCGTGGCGCCCTGCACGAACGCCCCGGCGCCGATGAACCCGGTGATCACGTACGGGATCATGAGCAGCACCAAGATCGGAAAGAGCAGCGTGCCGAGCCCCGGCGACTCGAAACGATCGCGGAAGAATTGAATCTGGGTGACGAAACCGTAGCGTTTGCCGATCGCCCACAACCGCATGCCGACCAGGAAGAAGACCAGCGTGTGAACCAGGCCGGAGGACGACGCCATGAGCGCGTAGACACCGATGCCCGCCTCGAAGGACTTCCCCGTCGATCCCACCATCGCGAACGCGGTCATGGTGGTGGCGAAGATCGAGAGCAGGAAGAGCACCGGCCCGACCGAGTGCGTGGCCGTGAAGTAATCCGCGGACGTGCCGCGGAACGAGCGCATGCTCGCGATTCCCAGCGCCACGAGCACGGTCAAGTACCCGGCGATGACGTAAAGCGGCAGATACGAGGGCGCGGCCAGCGGCGGCGTCATCGCGGCCTCGAAGCGCGTGCGTCTGGGTCCACGTCCGCGCGGCGCGACGCGGGCTCACCGTCCGCGGTCCCGCTGGCGTTCGCCCACACCTCGATGTGGTCGGGCCATGCGAGCGCGATGAACGCAGCCCACAACAACCCGGCGGCCACCGAATAGAGCGCGTGATACGCGAGCCCTGCGGGAAGGAAGCCGAACCACAGCGTGGTGTCCTTCCAGAGCCAAAAATCCCAGTGCAGGAATGCGAACGCCGCTACCACGATCCACATCCAGCGGCCGCGACGGGGGGAGGTGCGAGCTTCTGCAGGGGTCACGGTGTCGTTGCTCCGCTGCACGCGCCTGGGGGGCGGGGTGGGCGTCGAAACGCGGGCGGAGGGTAGCACCGGATCGCCTGTGGCGGTTCGTCGCGACGCCGGGGCTGCACGCAGCCGGCAACGATCCCGCCCGCTCCGCAAGCTGGCGCGTATCGGCCGAGTCTCGGCGGGTGGCTTCCCCGAATCGAGCTGTGGCAGCCTGCGGCTCCGCCGAAATTCCCGACCGGCGGCGCCGCATCCTGCGCGACGGATGGGCCCCTCGCCGCGTGCGATTGGGATTCAGAGGGTGACGTCATGCCTCGAGACCACCTCGTCTTCACGCTCGCGTCCATGCTCTGCAGTGGCATCGTCCTCGTCGATTCGGCGAGCGCCGACGTCGTGTTCGTCGTGAACAGCGTCGTGGATCAGATCGACGACAACACCGGCGACGGTGTGTGTCATACCGCCGCCAACACGTGCACGCTGCGCGCCGCCGTGATGCAGGCCAACAAGCTCGGCGAGCCCGGCGCCACGATTCGTGTTCCCGCAGGCAACTACGTGCTCACGATTCCGCCCTCGGGCTCGGATCTCGCCGACTCAGGCGACCTGAACCTCGAAACGCCCAACGCCGGCAACCCAATCATCAACCTCTACGGCTCCGGACCGGACTCGACCCGGATCGATGCAGCCCAGCTCGACCGGGTGGTGATGGTCCACGGAGGCCGAACGGCCACGATCGCGGGGTTCACGCTGCGCAACGGGCTCAGCTCGTCGGTCGGCGGCGCGATCCGAAACGAAGGCACACTCAACGTGAGCTACTGCACGCTGAGCGACAGCACCGCCACAGGCGGTGGCGGCATCTACAACGACGGGACACTCGTGCTCTACCGCAGCACGGTCACGCGCAACCACGCCGCCGACGGACTGGGCGGCGGCATCTATTCGAACGGCGACTCCCTCGACGTGAGCCAGAGCACCCTCTCCTACAACGAGACCGGTTCGGGCGGTGGCGGCATCTACAACTACTTCGCTCCGCTGCGCATGACGAACAGCACCGTGAGCCACAACAAGAGCAGCAGTCACGGCGGCGGTGTCCAGAACGTGGGCGGCACGTCGGACCTCCTGAACGTCACCGTTGCGTACAACGAAGTGGCGGGCGTCGCTGGCGGTTACTACGACTACCAAGGCACGGCGACGCTGCGGAACACCGTCATCGCGGGCAACCACGTGACGGGCTCGGGCAACCCCGACGATTGCTGGGGCTCGTTCACTTCCTTCGGTCGCAACAAGGTCGGGGCGGTGCTCGCGGGGTGCACGGTGACTCAATCCGGGGCGGGTGGATCGTCCTCGCTCGGCTCGCTCACGGAGCTGGGAGCGTTGCAGGCGAACGGCGGGTGGACCGAGACCCACGCGTTGGTCGCGCCGAGCGACATGATCGACGGGGCCGAGCCGACGGTCGGCTGCACCGACCCCAACGGCAATCCGCTCATTTCCGATCAACGCGGCGGTCTGCGACCGACCGGCACGCGCTGTGATCTGGGTGCCGTCGAAAACGATTCGATTCCGTCGGGACGGATCTTCGCGGATGATTTCGAGTCGGGAAACGTGTGGGCGTGGTGATCGTGTGAATCGTGCGCGGATCGCAACTCGGGAAGCCGATCGATCCGCAGATCTCCCGACGAACGAAGTGGGAAAGGACTGAGTCGATGAATCGAGTCGTGATCGCCGTCGTTGCCGTCGTGTTGTCGCTCCCGCTGCCACGCGCGGAAGCCGCCGGAGCGGATTGGCCGGGCTGGCGCGGCGCGAAGCGCGACGGCCAATCGCGCGAGACCGGTCTGCTCGCGGAGTGGCCCACGAACGGTCCGCCACTCGCCTGGAAAGCGGACGGAATGGGCGCTGGCTTCTCGAGCGTCGCGGTCGTGGACGGACGGATCTACACGATGGGCGATCGCGAGGACTCGCAGTACCTGCTCGCGTTCAGCGCCGAGAACGGAGCGCCGTTGTGGGAGCACCGGGTTGGCCCGGCGCTGCCGGGTGAGAACGGCGGGCCGCGCGGCACGCCCACGGTGGAGGGTGGCACCGTGTTCGCACTGGGCACGGGAGGCGATCTGGTGGCCGTCGACGCAGCCAGCGGCAGCGAGCGCTGGCGCCACAATCTGCCCAAGGATTTCCGCGGCAGGATGATGTCGGGGTGGTCGTGGAGTGAGTCGCCCTTGGTCGACGGCGACCGCGTCGTCGTCACACCCGGTTCTCGGAAGGCGGGGCTGGTCGCCCTCGACAAAGTCTTCGGCAAGGAGATCTGGCGCGCGGAGATGCCGGAGCTCGGACCGGCTGGCGCGGATGGCGCGGGCTACGCGTCGGTGGTGGTCAGTGAAGCCGCTGGGACACGGCAATACGTACAGCTTCTCGGACGTGGTCTGGTGGGTGTGCGCGCCAGCGACGGTCGCACGCTGTGGAGCTACAACCGCGTCGCCAACAGCACGGCGAACATCTCGACACCGCTGGTGCGCGGGAACTGGGTGTTCGCGTCCACGGGTTACGACACCGGCAGCGCGCTCGTGGAGCTGAGCCGCTCCAGCGACGATCGCGCCGATGCCCGCGAAGTGTATTTCCTGCAGCCCAACACCTTTCAGAACCACCACGGCGGCATGGTGCTGGTGGGCAACCACGTTTACGGCGGGCACGGACACGGCCGTGGTGCGCCCATCTGCGTCGAGCTCACCACCGGCAAGGTGGCGTGGGGCGGCGAGATCCGGAACGCGGGTAACGGCTCGGCGGCCGTCGTCTATGCGGACGGTCACCTCTACTATCGCTATCAGAACGGTGTGGTGCTGCTCGTCGAAGCGAGCCCCGACGGCTACCACGAGAAAGGCAAGCTCACCTTGCCCGAGGTGCGGGATCCGAGCTGGTCGCTACCCGCCATCGCCGGTGGCCGTCTCTACTTGCGCGAGCAGGACCGCCTCTACGCGTACGATCTGCGAAAGCCGAGCTGAGCGCGGCGACCCGCTCCGCGCGCGCGGTTTCGCGTTGCGCCACCCGCAATCACGCCACGTACGCGGGGTGCGCTGCGTCGGGTCGAAGCAAGTCGTGCTCGCGGTTCGCGAAGTAGCCGCCGAGGAGCGCTCGCTGACGAAGGCGATTGTGCGCGAGGTAACGCTCGAGCACTGCGCCGCCGCGCGCACGATGGTACGAGACCGCCGCGAAGCGAATGGGAGCGCTGAGCAGCGGATACCACGGCACGACGAAGATCGGCAGGCCGAGTTGGCGTCGCCGGATTGGCCCTAGAATCAACGACGAGTTGCTGAGGTGGCGGTGGTACGCGACGCGGCGCTTCCAGCTCGCCAGCCGCGGGCGGTCGTCGTATCCGGGGACATAGCGGCTGAGCGGCTCGTTTTTCAGGGCCTCGCCGAGGCGGCGCGCGGTGTCGTCGGGACGGCGGTGGGTGAGAAACGCGTGGTAGAGCTTGCGCAGCCCATCGCCCTCGCTGGTGGCCAGAAATCGATCGTCGACCCCCGAGAGATGGCCTACATAGCGCCACAGATGCATGGCCGCGGCCGCGTCCTTCCGCCCCACGGGTACGCCGAAGAGCCGCACGCCGGCAAGTGAGACCGGCCCGAACGCGAGGTAGGTGGCCAGCATGTCGATCTGGTTGATCGGCACGCCCCACCGTTCCGCCTGCCACTCGGGCAGCGCTGCGACGTGCCTGCGGATGAGTCCGTGGATGAGGCGCACGCGAAGCGTGCTGATGAACCCGATCCCGAAGCGTGCGAGCCCGCCTTCTTCGGTGACGTCGGCGAGCCATTTGCCGGTTTCGCCGATCCGCAGTGCTGTGTCCTTGGTGAGCGCACCGGCGAGGGCCAGCGTGTGGTTCATGCTGTTGAAATACGAATAACCGCCCATGAGCGCGAGGTCGCGCAGCACGTAGAAGCCGGCATCGCCGGCCAATCGGCTCGCACGAATGCCGGTCGTCAGCAACGCGCGGTCGAGCCACGGCGGGTCGCGATCGACGATGGCGAAGAACCGACGCAGCGCCTCGGGCGCGGACGCGACGGATGCGATGCCGCGCGCCAACGCCTGCTCGAACTGCGCCTTGCGCTTCCCGGGCCGGTCCTCGAACATCCAGGCCACCAGCTCGTCCATGGCTGCGTCGCCGCGCCACAGACCGGCCTCGACCTCGCGCCACTCGTCGCGCGTGGGAGCGAGCGGGGCGCCGAAGACACGGCGTGCGAGCATCGGCGGCAGCCACTCGAGTCGGGCGATTCGCGACGAGCGCATGCGCGCCGGGCGCGGCGGCGGAGCGGGCGCGTCGGCGCCACTGGCAGGGCGGGGGACGTGGGCTGCAGTCATCCGGTGATCCTCGTGGCAATGTCCGGTCGAGGGTGGACTATGATGCGGTCGATTACTGGCTTTCAACTCACCGTCGAGTCCAAGCACCACGGCGTGTGCGCGAGCAGATTGGTTTCACCTGCGGCCCGGCACGCGAGTGGAGGTCGAGGCGGACGCCCGGAGCCCAGTCGTGGCTCTTGTCACGAGCACTGCGTCGTCGCCTAGAGATAGTGAGGCGTGCACGGTGTCGTAGCTCGGCTGGGCGATGTTCGGTGGCGATGGGGTCCCAACTCCTCGGGAGATCGAAAGGTTCGCATGCCCAGCGCACATCGATCGCTGATCACCGATGTTGCGTGTGCGATGCGTAAGGCGACGATGCCGGCGCTGAGCCCACTCGGTGCTCGACACTGGCGCGTTTCCACCACGCGGGCCGTGGCGCTCGCGCTCGCCGTCCTGGCGTCGCTCGCGAGCCGGCCTGCACGGGCCACGGCCGCGGACGAGCCGCTCACCACGCCGATCGTCCAGCAGGTCCGGGAGTACTTGGCGTTTCATGCGGACGACGAATGGATCCAAACCGAATTCCGAATTTTGCAAGGCCTTTGCGACGAGCAGGAACGGCGCGCCGCCCAGGCCCGGACGATCTGGCGCGAGGCGCGCTCGGGCCTCGCACCGAGCGAGGCTTCCCTGGTCGACGCGATGGTGGCGCGGTTCGACGACCTCGCGCGCGCCGATGCCGGCGCGTTGCAGGAGATCGTGTTGTGGGAAATCGAGTCGCGCAGGCGCTTCGATCTCCACTACCTCCAGAATCTGGCCGCGCGATCGGCGCTGAACGCGTACCGGCTGGTTCGCGACGGCGCTCGTGGTGCTGCACCCGCAGCGCCGGGAGTGGCCGCGATCGAGGGCGGTGTGCCGGCCTTCGATGCGCGCTTCGGCACGCTGCGCACGCGGCTGCTCGGGCTACGCGGCGAGGTCGTTTCCGGTGATCCATTCTCGCTCGACCCCCGCCGCGAGGCGGATCTCGCGCTTCGCAACGCGGCGTTGCGGCAGCGCCTCGCCAGCGAGACCTCCACCACCGCGCTCACCGTCACCGATCCCGGGACCTTTCGAAGCTTCTGGGAGGTGATCCGCGCGCTCTACGACGAGGACTTCATCCAGCGTCAGGGATTCGCCGACTTCTACGAGCTGCAGCAGTATCTGCTGCACGTTCGCGTGGCCGGGGGAGGCTCGAACGAGCCGTACGCCGTGGGCCCTTTCAATCTCTCGCGCCTCACCGCCGAGCTCACCAAGCCCACCAGCGACCAGCCCATCACGCTGCCCACCGTACGATTCTTTCACGACGCGTCCCCGGTGATTCGCCCGGATGTCGATCCACTCCATCTCTTGGCAGGGCAATCTCGACGGACCTTCGTCGAAGGTGAGCTGTCACCTCGCGCGTGGAAGCTTTACCAGTTCCTGCGTAGCAACCCCGCGGGAAAGTCTGGCGTCAAACCGGTTTCACAAGAGGTCTACGAAACCCGGCTTTTCGTGCTCACGGCACTCAGCGATCAAGACTTCTACGAGCGCTATCGCAAGGTCA
>CAYUSL010000065.1:0-19736 GCA_964447125.1 uncultured bacterium
GATCCTGAGCTGGTACGACAACGAGATGGGGTTCTCGAACCGCATGATCGACGTCGTGCGCTACATCGCGAAGAGCCTCTGAGACGGACGCGCTTCGCGGCGACGGTTCGACCGAGGAGAAAACGATGGCACTGCCCACGCTTCGCGGTCTCGACCTTCGGGGTCAACGTGTGTTTCTGCGCGCCGACCTCAATGCACCGATCAAGGACGGCAAGGTCACGGACGACACGCGTCTCTCCGCGACCTTGCCCACGCTCAGGCTGCTGCTCGAGGGCGGCGCCCGGGTGGTGCTGGCCAGCCACCTGGGGCGTCCCAAGGGCAAGCCCGAGCCCAAGTATTCCCTCGCGCCCGTGGCCGCTCGCCTGAGCGCGATCCTGGGCGCGCCCGTTCCACTCGCCCCCGACTGCATCGGGCCCGAGGTGGAAGCACAGGTTGCGGCGCTCGCGCCAGGCAAGTGCCTGCTGCTCGAAAACCTGCGCTTCCACGCCGGCGAGGAGAAAAACGAGCCCGCCTTCGTAGCCGCGCTCGCCAATCTCGCCGATGCCTACGTGAACGACGCCTTCGGCACCATGCACCGCGCACACGCCTCCACGGCGGGAATGGTGCCGCTGGTCAAGTGCGCCGCCGCGGGCTTACTGGTTCAAAAGGAGATCGAGTCGCTCGGTCGATTGCTGAGCGGCGAGATCGACAGACCCTTCGTCACGATCCTGGGCGGCGCCAAAGTCTCCGACAAGGTCCAAGTCATCGAGAAGCTCCTCGAGCGCGTGAATGCGCTACTCGTTGGCGGCGCGATGGCCTACACCTTCCTCAAGGCCCAGGGCGTGCCAGTGGGCAAATCGCTGGTCGAGGAAGAAAAGCTCGACTTCGCCCGCGGCGTGCTCGAGCACGCTGCGCAGAAGGGCATCGCGATTCACCTGCCCTCGGACCACGTGGCCGCCGCAGGCATCGAGGACACGGCCAGCGCGGTGGTGGTGGGTCGCGACGGCATCCCCGCAGACAAGCTGGGTGTCGACATCGGCCCCGCCACCGCGAGTGCGTACGCGGGCGTGATCGCAGGCGCGAAGAGTGTCTTTTGGAACGGTCCGATGGGTGTCTTCGAAACCGCCGCCTTCGCCAAGGGCACGTATTCGGTGGCCGAGGCCGTAGCGACGGCCAAGGCATTCACGGTCGCCGGCGGCGGCGACTCGGTGGCGGCGCTCGAGCGTGGCGGCTACACGTCGCGGCTCAGCCACGTCTCCACGGGTGGCGGCGCGTCGCTGGAATTCCTCTCGGGCATCAAGCTGCCGGGGATCGCAGCCCTGGAAGCGCGGGCCGAGCGAAAGGTCTGAGGGACACATGGCGCGCAAGCCCTTCATCGCCGGTAACTGGAAGATGCACGGCCGCGCCGCCGAGGCGCGGTCGTTGGCTCAGGCGCTCGGTGCGAAGCTCGGCTCCGTCGACGGCGTGGACGTCGGCATCGCACCTCCGTTCACGGCGCTCGAGCTGGTGCGTGCCGAGATCGCCGGCAGCAAGATCTTGCTCGGCGGTCAAAACCTGCACGAGGAACCGAAAGGCGCGTTCACCGGCGAGATCGCAGCAGGAATGCTGGTGGATGCTGGCTGCCAGTTCGTGATCATCGGCCACTCGGAAAGGCGCCAGTACTTCGGCGAAACCGATGCAGGAGTCGCCAAGAAGCTGCGCGCGGCAGCCGCGGCAGGGCTCATCCCGATCGTGTGCGTGGGAGAAACGCTCGCCGAGCGTGAATCAGGGCGCACCGAGGCCGTGATCGAAGGCCAGATCCGCGGCGCGCTCACCGGGCTCGGAGCCGAGGAAGCGCCCGGCTTGGTGATCGCGTACGAGCCGGTGTGGGCGATCGGCACGGGTCGCACGGCCACGCCCGAGCAAGCCGAAGAGGTCCATTCCAAGATCCGGACGTGGCTCGGACAGATCCTCGGCGCCGCACGCGCCGAACGAACGCGCATTCAATACGGCGGGAGCGTGAAGGCGGACAACGCCAGGGCGCTGCTCTCTCAACCCAACATCGACGGGGCACTCGTCGGCGGCGCCAGCTTGGACGCTGCATCCTTCGAGGCCATCGTCCTCGCGGCTCGCTGAGTAGCCCTAACCTGGCATCGCCCCAGCCAACCCGGAGAAAGCCTCATCATGTGGTACACGATTTTGGTAGTAGTGCAGGTGGTCGTTTCGATCCTGTTGATCCTGTTGGTACTGATTCAGCAGGGCCGCGGCGCCGACATGGGCGCTGCATTCGGTGGCGCCAGCCAGACGGTGTTCGGCGCAGCGGGCGCGGGCGGCTTCCTCGGCAAGCTCACCGCAGGCTTCGCCGCAGCGTTCTTCGCCATCGCGCTGGTGTTGGCACGAATGGGTGCCGTGGGTACCACGGGCTCCGACAGTCTGATCCCGATCGAAGAGCAGCCGGCGGCGACTCCGGCAAACGCCGCGGCCGAAAAGGCTCCCGCGCCAACCGCCGAGATTCCCGCCGTTCCGACGGAGCCCGCGCCCGGCGCCGCGGTGGCACCAGCCGCACCTGCCGCCGAACCGAGCCCGAATGCCGCCGCCACGCCGGCACCAGTTGCCGACGCGGCGCCGCCCGAGCAGCCCGCTGCCCCGGCAGCAACACCCGCCGACGCTCGCTGAGGATCACGAGCCGGCGTCGCTCGCCGGTCCACCTGGGCCGGTCAACCAGTTGCGGACGGGCCCCGCGCGGTCGGCGTCGCGTACGCTTGCGTCGTGATCCGGCTTGCCTGCAGCATCGGGTGCGAAGCCGAGTGAGCGACTCGCCATGACCTATCTGCTGATCCACGGCGGTGGTTCCACGGCGCGTTTCTGGGACCGACTCGTTCCCCATCTCGATCGGCCCGCGCTGGCGGTCGATTTTCCCGGCCGCAATGGCCGCCCGGCGGACTTCGCGACGCTCTCGATCGACGACGAGGTCGCGTCCGTGGTTGCCGACGTGGAAGCGGCTGAGCTCGCCGGACCGATCGTGGTCGTTGCGCACTCGTCCGGCGGGCTGGTGGTGCCGGGCGTGGTGGCGCAGCTCGGCGCGCGCGTCGCCCACGTGGTGCTGAACGCCGCGCTGGTGCCGCCGGAGGGCGGCTTGGGGATCGATTGCATGAAGCCCCACCACCGCGAGGGGTTGGTGATGGCTGTCGAGCAAGCGCGAGAGGCCGGCATCGTGATCACGCTGCCCGGCCCCCCTGCGGACCCCGAAGCGTTTCGAACGGCGTACGGCGGCGATCCTCTCGACGACGACGCTCTCGCATTCGTGGTGGACCCGGTGCGCTGCGTTCAGGACACCGTGCACCACTACTTTCAGCCGGTGCGCTGGTCGACCATCGCGCACGTGCCCGTGACTTACGTCCTCACCGAGCGCGATCGGCCCGTCTCGCCGGCGATGCAGGAGGAGATGATCCGTCGGCTGCCGCGCGCTCCCACGGTGATTCGCCTCCCGACCGGCCACGTTCCCGCCATCACGGCGCCCGTGGAGCTGGCGCGCGTGCTCGCGTCGGTCGCGCTCCGATGACGCGCATCGCAGGCGTGCGACGGCACGTGCGAAGGCACCTCGTGCTCGCTGCGATGCTGGTGCTCACGGGCTGCGGCAGTTCCGGTGGCAATGGCGACCACGATCCCTGGGCTCGGCTCGAGCCTCGCGGCCTCGCTGTGGGCCAGATCCTGGGCATGGCCACCCAGATGTACGAGGGACCGAACCCGAGCTGGGAGCGCGACTTCGAGATCGACAAGCTGCTCGAATCGGGATTGCGCCGCATCCGCATCTCGATCGATTGGCCGAAAGTGGAGCCCGAGCAAGACCAGTTCGAGTGGACCAACACCGACCTCTTCATCTCGCTTCTCACGAATGCAGGGCTTCAGGTCGACGGACGGCTTTCGTACGGCGTCGACTGGGCGCGCCCCGACGGCGACGACTCGGCGATCCGCCCCGAAGACTTCGCCGACTACGCCGCTCACGTGGCGGAGCATTTCTGCGGCGTGATCGAGAGCTACGAGCTCTGGAACGAAGAGAACCTCAAGATCTTCTGGAAGCCCGAGCCCGATCCCGACCGTTACGGCGCGATTCTGAAAGCCACGTTCACCGCGGTTCACCAGACGTGCCCCACGGCGCGGGTACTGGTCGGCGGCCTCTCGGGCTTCGACCAGTACACGTTCGACCCCGGGCTCTACTACTTCCTGGAGGCGATGCACGCGTCGCATCCCGACATCGGCCAATACTTCGACGCCGTCGCGATCCATCCGTACACCTTCTTGCAGCAGACGTCCCCGGAGTGGTCGTGGCAGGGCGACTCACGGGAGCTCTGGCCCGACATCCCTGGCCAGATCGCGCTCGCACGCGAACGTCTCGAGCGCATCGGCGCCGCCGGCAAACCGATCTGGCTGACCGAATGGGGCTGGCCGTCGCTGCTCATCGGCAAGGCGAACCAGGCGGCCTTCTTCACGCGCGGCGCGCTCTTGTCGATCGCCGCAGGCGTCGAGGACCTCGACTGGTACACGTTCTGGGACCGCGAGGGCGGAAGCTTCCCGCCCACCGAGGACTACTTCGGGCTCTTCACGTGGTCGGGTGCAGCCGACGGGCCCCACGAGAAGCCGGCGTTTCGCGCGGCATCCACTCTCGGCAACCGGCTCGCAACCTCGCGCTTCGCTGGCGATCTCGGTGCGGCGCTCGCTCTTCCCAACGGAGCCGTGGCGCTCGCGTTCATCGACGACGTCGACGGCCACCTGACGTTCGTCGGATGGGACTCGGTTCCCGATCGCACTACCCCGCTCGACCTGCCGAGCCCGCCGCGGCGGCACACGTACACCTGCACCACCGACATCGGCGAGGCCGCTTGCGAGCCGGGGATCGCCAGCTCGGTTCCGCTCGAGCTCACCGGTCGCGCCGTCTACGTGCGATTCGATCGCTGAGCGAGCGCGACGCGCTCATGGCAAGGAACCGGCACCGGCCGAAGCGGCGGCGAGCGCCCGCGATCGCTTGCGCGCCGACCTCGGCTGTCGCGAGTATGGACCGCCACCCCGCTCGCCCACTCGGAGCTACCGTGACCAAGCCCCGCCTCGCCTGCGCGCCGTTGCTCGGTCTGATCGTCGTCGCCGTCGGCTGCACGGCACCGGACCGCGGGAGCTGGTGGTATCGGCATCCGTCTGCCGGCGATCCCTACGGCATCGAGGAGGTATTCGCGGGCACGGGGGCGCTCACCACCACCGACGTCGCCGACGCGGCGCTCGACTGCGGCATCCGCCGCATGTACGGCTCGTACGGACCGATGACGGGCAGCAACGTGCCGTCCGCGAGCCAAGTCGCGGCGTTCAACGTCGAGCTTCATTCGCGCGGAATGACCTCCGAGTATCTGCTCTCGGACTCGACCTATCTCACCAACCCCAGCCTGCTCTACCAGCACGTCACCGACCGTGTTCTCGACTTCAACGACGCGCACGTCGGCGCCGGCGAGCGATTCGATGCCGTCCATCTCGACATCGAGCCGGTGAGCTTCCCGGCATGCAAGCTCGCCACCCTCGATCCCGCCGCCTGCTACGACTTGGTGACCGAGTGGCTGCTCGTGGTCAGCCCGGTGCGGGATCTGTTGTCGAGCGCCGAGCCGCCGGTAGCGCTCCACGTCGACATCCACGAGTGGCTCGACGTGACCACAGGCGGGCGCATCGCGTGGCCCGCAGATCCAACGCCCGACGCATCACGCGACGACTGGTTCGCGACCCTCGACGCGTACGCCCAAGGCGTGACCGTCATGGCGTACGACCACGTTGCTGCCGCGGACGTGTGGAACGCCACCAGCTACGAGGCTACACACCTCGGCCACGAGGTGCGGGCCGGCATCAACCTCGATGCCGCCACCAGCTTCGCCAACGTGCCGAGCCTGCTGGCCGGGGCGACGCTGGTCGAGAGCGGCTACGGTCTCGACACCGATCTCCACGACCTCAACGACATCCTCGCCGCCGGAGGCTGCTGAGCCGTCCGCCCCCGCCCACGACGCCGGCTGACGTGCGAGGCTGCGCGAGCGCTCAGCCTTCCTCGGTGCGAATCCCCACCTGTGCGAGCAACCGTCCGCTGTCGGCGTACGACATCGGCAGCGATTCGAGGATCGCGTCACCGTTCTCGAGGTCCCAATCACCGCCACCGACCACGCCCGGGGCGGCGACGGGCGCACCGATCCCGAGCCGCGCTTGCCACTCGGTGAGATGCGCGCGGCCGTACTCGTCGAGACACGCCAGCGGCTCGATCCCCCGTGACACCAACCCGATCCGGCTCGCGAGGTCGACGGCTTCGACGATCCCAGCGTTCATGCTGTGCACGCCGAACGGGAACGCCAAGTGCGCAGCGTCCCCCGCGAGCCAGACCCGACCGCCCCCGAACGAGTCCACGAGCGCCCGCTCGAAACGAACGGCGACCGACCACATGAGGGGACCCGCGGGGCACTCAAGCCACGGCATCCGTTCCTGAGCGAGCTGGTGCAGGCGCTCGTGATCGAGGGAGCGCGTGAGCCACGGCACGAACGACGGCAAGCGGCTCTTGCGCCGTGCCGAGAGCGGTGCGTCCTCGTCGTCGATCTCGAAGCTCAGGCGTACGCGTTCCTCGGGGAGCGGCCAACAGACGTTGCGCGTTCCTCGCGTGAGCGCGATGCAAAGCTCGTCTCGGCTCGGCGCCTGTGACGCCACCTCGAAGGTCGCGAACACCCCCGGCGCTCCTGCGGCTCGCCGCTCGATGCCGAGCTGGCGGCGGACCAGCGAGTTGTGCCCGTCGGCGCCGATCAGGAACGGTACGTCGAGCTCGTGGCGCTTGCCGACCGTCCATTCGGATCGCGACACGCCGTAGCCCGCGGATGAGAGCTCCATGCGATCGA
This sequence comes from uncultured bacterium, assembly GCA_964447125.1. Classification (GTDB taxonomy): domain Bacteria; phylum JADJOY01; class JADJOY01; order JADJOY01; family JADJOY01; genus JADJOY01. Next base: position 6,864 of record CAYUSL010000065.1, read on the forward strand.
CGCTGCACGAGACCGTCTCTCCGGCTCGCTCGACTCGCGCGAGGCGATGCCGATAGCGCACCTCGACTCCTGCGCTCTCCAGAGCGCGCAGCAACACGTCCTCGAGCGCACTCTGCGGCAGCACCAGCACGAACGGGTACGGCCCTGCCAGCGCCGCGACCGAGAGCTCGAGGCGCCGCGCCGCGCCGTCGTAGAAGGTGATGCGGTCGACGACGTTGCCGCACGCGATCAGCTCGTCGACGACTCCCAGCTTGGCGAGCTCGGCGAGCGTCGCGGGATGGAGCGCGAGCGCGTAGCTCAGGCCGGCACGCACGTCGGCCTCGTCGACGATTTCCGTCTCGAGACCACCGAGACGCACGGACGCCAACGCCGCGGTCAGCCCAACCGGCCCCGCACCACAGACCAACACGTCGAATCGGCGTTTGAGGCTCATCCGCTCGCCACCTTTCTGGATGCGACACGAGTCACGCCATCCATCGGTCGATGGCGTCGAGGCGCTGCAACCGTGGTGCCCTTCCCGCGACCAACAATCTCACCCCCCACCGGCCCGCCAAGCCCAGCGTGGCATTTGGTCGCCGGTGCCGGTACGGGCCAACGCAAAAGACGTGACTTCTCGGGCTTTCCGGCGAATACCGCGTAGGCACAGGGGAAGCAGCAAAGAGCGGGACAGCATGCGCACAGCGGCACGTCGCGCCGCGGAAACGTAGCCGTGCGCCATCCGACACGGAGTGTGCGATCCGTTACCGAGCAGGACGCACCCGCGTCACCGAACGGCCACCCCTCGCTCTCCTGAGCGCATCAGGATGTTGATTGCGGACTTGGGCCTCGTGCCTCGCGCCAACCGCGATCGGTGAGCGAGAGGGCCATCGGGGCGCGAAGCACATCATTCGACATGCGCTTCGTGCGTCTCGGCCGCAGGTGCCTGTCTATTGCTATGCTCGCAGCGCTGCCAGCGCCACCTCCCTTCACCGGCTGCCGAGCGGCGGATGCGCGACGCGGCCCGAGCCTGTGACTGCTCTCCATGGCCACCCGCACCCCCGGAGCGCCGAACCGCGGGGACCACACCGGCTTCGCGACGAGCGGCGCGGCTGGCGACGACATTCCCGATCTCACCGGCCAGGTCGAGCTCACCGAACACCACGTCCGGCCACGCGCCGCACCCGCCGCAACCGGCGACGCCCACCGAGCACTCTTCGAGTCGACGCTCCACGCGCTGGGCGCGGACGTGCGCGAGAGCATGGCCACGAAGGTCGAGGATCCTGAGCTTTCGGCACTTTGCTTCGACCCGGTTTCGCGGGTCATCCGCAGGCTGCTCGACAACCCACGCTTCGGGCTGGTTCACGCCCGGCTGGTGGCCGCTCACCACGGCAACGCCTCGGGGCTCGACGCACTCGGGGCGCGGGGCGCGATCGTCGGCGACGGCGAGGTTCAACGGCTGTTGCTGCGCAACCCGCAAACGCCGGTCCATCTCCTCCGGCGCATCCTGTCGCACCGACGATGCCTCGACATCTGGAACGTGTGCCAGAGCCACGAAGTCACGGACCGCAACAAGGCGACCGCGCGCGACTGCCTGCGCTCGCGCTTCCACCAATGCAGCGCCGAGGAGAAAGTGGACCTGGTGATCCGCAGCGAGGGTCGGGCGCTCGTGGCACTCACGGGGCTGGCACTCGACGGCAAGTCCACTTCGCTGCTCTGCAAACGCCGATACGAGTCGCCGCTCTTGGTCCGGAACCTGGCGCAATGGAACGCGACGCCGCCGACCTTGATCGCCCATCTGCTGCGCCAGGACGTCGTGCGCCAGAGCGCCGACCTGCGCGCGCTGCTGAAGCGTCATCCGAACTGTCCTGCCGGTGACTGATTCGCGGTCGAGGGCGCGAAGCCAGGCGCACCGCCCGACGTGCGAGCGCCCGGATGCGACTGCTAGGATCGTCGTTCGCATTCCATCTTCGCAGCATTCGGGCGTGGTCCTCGCGCCATCGGCACGCGAGCTGGCCCACCAGGAGAACGCCATGCGCCAGGCCCTAGCGTTCGTAGCTCTCGCCCCGGTGGCGCTCGCGCTGGCGGGTTGCCCCCAGAACGACTACGCGCTCGACGGCTGCTCGGCGTCGGCACCACCGCCGGTCGCGAACTACTGGGCGGGGCCGGGAGTCACCGACGTCACGTTCCTCGCCTTCGGCGATTCGCAGGTCTTCCTCGACGCGTCACTCGGCCAGGACGACGATGGTCGCAAGAACGACCTCCACGTCCAGGCGCTGAATCAGGCCAGCACGCTGTCGTGGGCGCCGCTCGGCGTGTCGGAAGACGTATCGCACATCCGCGGTGTCATCATGGCGGGCGACATCACGCAGAACGGCCGCGATGCCCGCGAGGGGACGGCGAACGAGTACGGACGGTTCATCGAGAACTACGGCCTGTGCTCGAATCGGCGCCTCTCGTTCCCGATCTTCGAGGGCTACGGCAACCACGACTATCGCGACTGGTACAACCTGCTCTATCCCTCGGGAGAGCATCCGGTCGCCGACTCGGTGGCGGTGCGCAACCCCTATCGCGTCGGCCTCACGGGCATGGCCCCCGACAAGCAGGGCCACTACACGTGGAAGTGGGACGACGTGTACTTCATCAACACCAACCTCGCTCCGTCCGACGTGGTCCCAGACCTGCCGCCCGAGACCGAGCCGCCCGGAAACCGCGACCCGCGCATGGCGCTCACGTATCTCCGCGACCAGCTCGCCCAGATCGGGACGTCGGCACCGATCGTGATCTGGCACCACTACGGCCCGTGGGCCACGTTCGAGTGGGATCAAGCCCAGATCGATGCGTACGCCGAAGCGATCGCCGGCTATCACGTGATCGCGATCCTCCACGGCCACGACCACGGGACCAGCACCTACGACTGGAACGGCGTCCCGGTATTCAACGTGGGTTCGCCTTACTACCTCTCGTACAACCCCGACGGTCGCGGCCACTACAGCGTGTTCCGCATCACCGGAGACAAGATCCGGGCGTTCGACGTCTCGTGGGACCCGGCGAACCCGACGTCCCTCCAGGCGCCCGACAACTGGCAACGAGTCGTGGATCTGAGCTAGCATCCGCGCGGCGTTCCCCCTCGCGCGCCACTCCACAGCGAACGCACCAAAGAGCGTTCCCCTTCCGGTTCCGTGAGCGCGCAAATCCTCCCGTTCACCGCTCTCGATCCGCTGCCGACGGCAACGCCGCGACCGCTGCGCATCGCTCCCGAAGCGTTGCTCGCAGGTGCTCCGCGTCCTGCGGCGGCCCTCGCCGAGACGGTATCCATCTGCCCCGACTGTCGCGGCGTGGTCCCCGCCGTGCTCTTCGAGCGCGGAGGCGACGTCCACATGTGGCGCGACTGCCCGACCCACGGCCGCCGCACCGATCTCTACTGGAAGGACGCCACGCTCTATCGGGACCTCGACGCGGTGCTGCCCAAGGACAAGGGCTGCGACGTGCCGGAATGCGCGCGCGGCATTCGCTGCAATCGGCACTTCGAGTGGACCTACACGATCATGCTGAACGTCACCGGGCGCTGCAATTTCCATTGCCCGGTATGCCTCGCTGGGGCCAACGAGATCGATACGGGTCTCCTGACGCCCGAGATGATCGAGCAGGTGCTGCCCGAGCCTCCCGTCCGAGGGTTCCGCCCCAACGTGTGCCTGATCGGTGGCGAGCCCACCGTGCGCAAAGACTTGCCCGACCTCATCCGGGCCGTGAAGGCGCGCGGATACGTGCCGCGCCTCAACACCAACGGCGCGCTGCTCACACGGCCGGGCAAGATCGAGGAGCTCAAGGCCGCTGGGCTCGAGTGGGTCATTCTCCAATTCGACGGCTTCGACGACGCGATTTACGAGAAGACCCGCGGCCAAGGCCTGATCGACAACAAGCTCGAGGTGATCGCGAAGCTCCGCGCGGCGGACATCAAGGTGCAGTTCGCGGTCATGCTGGTGCAGGACCTCAACACCAACCAGATCGGTCGCATCATCCGATTCGCGCTGGAGAACGGCATCTTCTGGGTGAGCTTCTACCCGCACTCGCGGGTGGTCCGGAACGAATCGATCGCCGGCGTCCCCGACTCCACCCACGTCGCGGACGCGCTGGCGGCGATCGAATCCGAGACCGGCGGTCGCATCCGGCCCAAGGACTTCGTCGACTCGGTCACCTGGCTATCGCGCCTCTACAAGCTCACCGGGCGCGAAGAGCTGCGCCAAAAGCTCTCGACGATGCCGATGGTAGTGGTGGGCGACGCCGACGACTACGCCCCCCTCACGCGCCTCGACTCGCCGCTCGCGGCAGCGCGCCGCGGCCTCAAGCTGGCGCGCTTCGCACCGGCGGTCGGCGACATCGTGCGCTACGCCACCCGCCAGCCGCCCCGCGGCCTGCTCTTCTTGACGGTCGAGAAGTTCCACAACGTGGACACCCTCGACCTGCGCGAGGCGTCGAGCTGCCACATGTGCTACGTGACCAAGAACGGCACGGTGGCCTTCGACATCTACAACGCCTTGCACCGCGAGCAGGGAGATTGGTGAGCGACGTTCGTCGCGCCACGCGGACACGAATCCCATGCCCGGCCTGAAGGACGCTTACACCCTCGGCATGGCCGCGCATGGCGCCGTGGGTCGGGGGCTCGGGGGCTGGGCGCTGCCACCGGCGCAGCTCTTCCTGGAAGTCACCGATCGCTGCAATCTCGACTGCCGCATGTGCTTCTACCGCGGCACGCTGGGCGAGGCCGTTGCGGCAACGCCGCCGGACGCCGACTACCTCACGGCCGACGAGATCGAGCGCGTGGTGCGCGATCTGCCGACGGCGCGGCTGGTGTCGATCAGTGGTGGCGAGCCCTTCGCCCGCGCGGATCTGCTCGCGATCCTCACACGCCTCGCACGCCTCAGGCTCGTCACCGTCGAGACCAACGGTACGCTGCTCGACTCGCCGGGAGCGCGCGCGCTCGCGGCACTCGGCAGCCGGGGCCTGCCTCGCCCAGGCTTGGCGGCGGTGGATTTCTCGATCCTCGGCCCTCGCGACGTCCACGACAAGATCACGCGCCGGACCGGCTCGTTCGAGCGCGCCATCGCAGCCTTGCGCACGCTTCGCGACGAGCGCGATCGCCTCGGCCGCCGCTTCCCCAAGCTCACGCTGAAGAGCGCCGTGCTGAAGGAAAACCTGGGCTCGCTCGAAGAGCTGGCGGAGATCGCGCGCGCCGAGAGCGTCGACTATTTCGTGCTCAAGGAAGAAGACCCGGGCAAGGTCACGCTCCGTCCGGGCGCCGACGGCGTGCTGGTCCGCGGCGAGGGCACCAAGGCACCGTTCACCGGCTCGCTCGACGGACTGGCCACTCGCTTGCGCCAGATCCTCGCCAGCTTCGAAGGCAGCAACACCGCAGCGTTCCTCATCCCACTCGACGTGACCCCGGATCACCTCGAGGAGCACCTGCGCAAGGCCGTGGAGCTGACCTCGGCGAGCTGTCGGCACCCCTGGTCGCGCGTCGGCGTGCTGCCGCGCGGCGAGGTCTATGCCTGCAAGCTCTTCTCGACTCGCTCGGTGCGCCAGCACTCGATCCGCGAGATCTGGAACGGCCCCGAGTTCCGCGCATTCCGACGCCATCTCCGCCACGAAGGCCCGTTTCCTTCGTGCGTGGGATGCTGTTTCCTCGAGCCGGGCCCCGCGCCGCGAGCGGCCACAGCGCACACCACCCCGCAAGCGTGGGCGGTGCCACCCGTGAGCGCCACGGCGCCCTGATGGTTCGACGATCCCAACGAGGTGAGTAGCCGCATGAACGCCTTCACGCGACTGGTTGGTAAGCACCGCGGGCTCATGACCCGCTACCCGTACATCCTGCCGCGCATCGCCGGGAACTACTTCAAGCTCCTGGTGCTCAAGCAGCCGGTGCTGCGGGGTGTCGAGTTCTCGGTCTCCAACGACTGCAATGCGGCCTGCGGCCATTGCTCGGCATGGGACCTGATGGAGGCGAAGGGTGACGTGCTCGACGTCGCCACGTCGCGCCGCGTGCTCGCCGAGTGCATCGAGCTGGGCGCGCTCAACATCAACTTCACCGGCGGCGAGGCGCTCATGCGCCGCGAGATCTACGACCTGATCGCCGCCGCCCAGCCCGAGCGCGTGGTCGTATCGCTCGCCACCAACGGCATGATGCTCGGCGACGACACCGTGCGTCGTCTCAAGGATGCCGGTGTACGGATCTTGTCGGTGGGGCTCGACAGCGCCCGCCCCGAGATCCACGACGCCCGCAAGGTGCGCGTGGGGGCATTCGAGAAGCTGATCGCGGGCGTGCGGCGCGCAGTCGCGCTCGACCTCGAGGTCTACCTCTGCACCGTCATCACCCGCGAGAACCTCGCCAACGGCGACGCCTGGGAGATGGTCGAGCTCGCCCGCAACCTGGGCTGCCTGCTGACCGTGAACATCGCGTGCTCGGTGGGGGCGTGGAAGGACGACGAGGACCAGCTCCTGCGCCAGCACGAAATCCGCGCCTACGAGCGCATGCTCGAGGTGGCACACGTGCGTTGGGAGGGCGGCTCGAACTACGTCAAAGAAGGCTGCCCGGCGGGGATCGAAAAGATCTACGTGACCGCCACCGGCGAGGTGGCGCCGTGCCCACGGGCCCACGTGTCGTTCGGCAACGCGCGCCACGAGCCCATGGCGGCGATCTGGAAGCGCATGCTCGGCGAGGACGTATTCGGCCACGTCCAGCCCGGCTGCCCAGCAGGCGACGACAAGGAATTCATCCAGACCTACCTGGAGCCGATTCGCGAAAGCGGCGAATCGTTCCTGCCCGTCGAGGAGATCCACCGCCGCAATGCGCTCAAGTCGAATCGCGTGTCGCTGCCGGTGGCGCCGATGGGCGCGTGATGGATCCTCTCGCACCGATCCCGTCGGGGAATCCGGGCCCGCCTCAGCCGGCGGCCTTTCGTTCGCGTCCCACAGGCGCTGCGCCCGCGACGACGCGAAGCTCCCACACGCGAGCCACGAGCGTGAACCCGCGGACCCTCACCGATCCCGAGGTGGTCCTCATCCAGGCCAAGACCGAGATCCTCGATGCCTGGAAGAGCCACCCCACGCTGCCGCTCTCGCTCTTGAGCGCGGCACGCAAGGTCGCGCAGCAACGCCACGTGGTGCTGGTCGACGAGCGTGTGGATCGTGACTGGAAGAGCACACTGGCGGGACACCTCGCGCGGCAACCGATCTGCGTCGCCATCACGTCCGTCACGGGGCGCCAACTCCTCCACGCGCTCGCGATCGCACGTGTTGCGAAGGAGCTCTCGCCTGCGACGCCAGTGATCTGGGGCGGAATCCACGGCACGCTGCTGCCCGAGCAAACGCTCGCCACCGGTCTGGTAGACGTGATCGTCGTCGGCGAAGGCGAGGACACCTTCGCCGAGTTGGTCGAAGCACTGGCGGCGGGCCGCCCGGTGTCCGAGGTGCCCGGCACCGCCAGCCTCGACGGTGACGGCACCGTGCGCTTCGGCCCAGCACGGGGCAAGCTCGATCTCGACCGGCTCGAGCTGATCCCTTACCACCTCGCCGGTCCCGGCTACCTCTTCCTGCGCGGTGGACGGCAGACCGCGTACTTCGAGACTTCGCGCGGGTGCCCCTATCCGTGCGGCTATTGCTACACCAATTCGCTCTTCGGGGTGAGCTGGCGCGGGCAAAGCGCCGAGGTGGTGATCGAGCATCTGCGCCACCTGCGCGCGAGCCTGCCCGGGGTGAGCCACGTCTCGATCACCGACGACTCGTACTTCACGCGCACCGAGCGTGCGCTCGCGATCGCCGAGGGAATCCTGCGCGAGGGCTGGGATCTCACCTACCAGGTGCAAGGCGCAATCATCCCGATCCTCAAGAAGCTCTCCGACGACGAACTCGCATTGCTGCGAAAGAGCGGCATGGTGCGGGTGGACATGGGAGTGGAGACGGGCTCGGAACGCATCCAGCGCGAGATCGGCAAAGGACTCAAGATCGCCGACGTGCGCGAGATCAATCGCCGGCTCCGCAAGCACGACATCGTGCCTTGGTACAACTTCATGTCCGGCTTTCCCGAAGAAAGTGCCACCGAGTTCGGCTCGACTCTCGATTTGCTCCTCGAGTTGGTGCGCGAGAACCCGCAGGCACTGGTTTCGCCCGTCTATTGCCTGGCACCCTACCCCGGCACCGACGCGTACCACATCGCCGCGCGCGCCGGATTCGAGTTCCCGCCCCGCACCGAGGATTGGGCTCGCTTCGCCCTCGACCGGTCCAACAACCCGTGGATGACCGAGGCGCAGCGCCGCGCGCAGGAAGCCGCGTACTTCCTGTCCATCTTCGTCGACGGCAAAGTGCGCGAGTACGGCAGCCCGCCGCTGCGCGCACTCGCAGCGGTCTACCGGCCGATCGCCACTCTCAGGCTCGCGCGGCGCTGGTTCGGCTTCCTGCCCGAGAAATGGCTCGCCGACCGCGTCACCGCCGCCTCGTGCTGAGCGGGCGACGTTCCGCCACGAGTCGTCCGCCGTGAGCCTCGCGCAAACGCGCAATCGCGTTGCGCTGAGCTGGGCCTACTTGCGAGGCGACCCCGATCCCGGCGGCTGGCCGATGGATCTCACCATCGAGCTGACCAACCGCTGCGATCTGGGTTGCATCATGTGCCCGCGCAACTGGAGCGGGCGCCGAGTGGGCGACATGGATCTGGCGCTCTTCCGGCGCATCGTCGATCAGGCGGCGGGGCGCGTCGGCATCGTGGACCTCTGCCTCGCCGGCGAATCGCTGCTCCACCCGGGAATCTTCGAGGCCATCGCGTACCTGCGCTCCAAGGGCATTCGTTCCTACCTGCAGACCAGCGGCTTGCACGTGGACGACGAGCGCGCCCGGCTGCTCGTTGATTCCGGTCTCGATTTCGTCTCGTTCTCGATCGACGGCTTTCGACCGGAGACCTACGACGAGATTCGCCGTGGCGGCGACTTCGCACGCACCGTCGCGAACCTCGAAGCGTTTCTGGCGTTGCGACGCCGCACCGGGCGCGGCCCATTCACCGTGGTCCAGATGATCGTGCAACGCGAAAACGCCGGCGAAGGGCGCGCCTTCCGCGAGCGCTGGCAAAAGAGTGGTGTCGACGCCGTGCGGCTCAAGCCCCTCGGCGTCAACCGCGAGCACGTGCGCAAGATCGGCGATCGCGTCGTGACGCCTGCGCAAACGGGCGAAGCCAGCCCCTGCATCCGGACCTGGCGCGGGCTCGCGGTGTACTGGGATGGGCGGGTCGTTCCCTGCTGCTACGACTTCGACGGCTGCGAGACCGTGGGGGACCTCAACAACGACTCGCTCGAGTCCGTTTGGCGCGGCGAGCCGATGCGAGCGCTGCGTGAGCGACAGGCAGCGGGGCGCTACGCCGAGATCCCGCTCTGCAGGGATTGCAACCGCAAGAACCTGAATGTTTCCCGGCTCATCGCTGGACTCGGCAGCCTCGTGGGCGATCCCGGGACGGTGCTCAAGTCGTTGGCACCGCTTAGTCGCCTGGGCATCCGCCCCTGACCCCGCGGTGAGCGCGAAGTCGCTGCGCCGGGTAGCGCAGCGTGTATACACATCCTTGACTCTCACCGCCCGCGTGCGACAACTAGCAGTTATTCCAGGGGCTTGCAGATCTTTCTCGAAGACGTGGCGGAAATAGGACCAATCGAGTTGCCTATCGTGTGAGCTCCCGTTAAATTCGTACCATACGAGTTCTGTATACGAATTGGAGTTCCCATGTTTCGCATGACCAAGCAGACGGATTACGGGATCGTCCTCTTGACCCGGTTCGCTGCGTCGCCCACGGGCGAGGTTCACACGGCCCGCGACCTCGCGGAGGAAACCGCGCTTCCCCTGCCGATGGTGAGCAAGATCCTGAAGGTCCTGGGGCGATACGGGCTGCTGCTATCGCACCGGGGCGTCAAGGGTGGATACAGCCTGGCCCGCAACCCCGATCGGATCTCGATGATCGACATCGTCGCGGCCCTGGAGGGGCCGGTCGCGATCACCGAATGCAGCCTCGAACGTCCGGGAGCATGCACGCAGGAGACCCTCTGCCCCGTTCGCACCAACTGGCAGCGGATCAATCAGGTGATCCGGGACGCGCTCGCGGGGCTGACGCTGGCCGAGATGACGCAGCCGCTTCCTCCGCAGCCCAGCTCACGCGTCAGCCTGGACACGGTGCAGATCACCGACGCTGGCGGACATCGCACATCGGTGCCGCTCGCAGCTCCGCTTCCGTCACTCGCGCCGCAGCCGCTGCAAGCGACGCTGTCGCAGCCCGCGGGCGCCTGAGCGACCGCCAGCCGCGATCGCGCATCCACGCCCCAGCCCAAACGAGCACGCGCTTCAGGAGTCGCCGTCATGTCCAGCTCCGAGACGACCCTCTCGAACCTGACCTCCCAGGAATACAAGTACGGATTCGTCACGGAGATCGAGGCGGAAACCGTGCCGCCCGGCCTCAACGAAGACGTCGTCCGGCTGATCTCTCAGAAGAAGAACGAGCCCGAATGGCTGCTCGAATGGCGGCTCAAGGCCTACCGGCACTGGACGAAGATGACCGAGCCGGCGTGGCCGAAGGTGCATTACTCGCCCATCGACTACCAGGACATCATCTACTACTCGGCGCCCAAAGCACCGAAAGACGGCCCGAAAAGCCTGGACGAAGTCGATCCCGAGCTGCTCAAGACTTACGAAAAGCTCGGCATTCCGCTCAAAGAGCAGGAAATGCTCGCCGGTGTGGCCGTGGATGCCGTCTTCGACAGTGTTTCAGTCGCCACGACGTTCAAGTCCAAGCTCGCCGAGCTCGGCATCGTCTTCTGCTCGTTCTCGGAAGCGGTGCAGGAGCATCCCGAGTTGGTGCGCAAGTACTTGGGCTCGGTGGTTCCAACCGGCGACAACTTCTTCGCCGCCCTCAATTCGGCCGTCTTCAGTGACGGCTCGTTCGCCTACATCCCCAAGGGCGTGCGCTGCCCGATGGAGCTTTCGACCTATTTCCGCATCAACGCCAAGAACACCGGGCAATTCGAGCGCACGCTGTTGGTCGCCGACGAAGGTGCTTACGTGAGCTACCTGGAAGGCTGCACGGCACCGATGCGCGACGAGAATCAGCTCCACGCCGCGGTCGTCGAGCTGGTGGCTCTCGACAACGCGACCATCAAGTACTCCACCGTCCAGAACTGGTACCCCGGCGACAAGAACGGCAAGGGCGGGATCTACAACTTCGTGACCAAGCGCGGCGCCTGTCGCGGCAAGAAGTCGAAGATTTCCTGGACGCAGGTCGAAACCGGTTCCGCCATCACCTGGAAATACCCGAGCTGCTTGCTGATCGGTGAGGACTCGGTGGGCGAGTTCTACTCGGTGGCGGTCGCCAACAACTACCAGCAGGCCGACACCGGCACCAAGATGATCCACATCGGCAAGAACACGAAAAGCACCATCGTGTCGAAAGGGATCTCCGCGGGGCACGGCCAGAACACGTATCGCGGCCTGGTGCACATCAAGCCGGGCGCCACCAACGCCCGCAACTACTCACAATGCGATTCGCTGCTCATGGGCGACCAATGCGGTGCCCACACGTTTCCTTACATCGAGGTGGAGAACACCTCCTCGGTGATGGAGCACGAAGCGTCCACCTCGAAGATCGGCGAGGACCAGATCTTCTACTGCCAGAGCCGAGGGCTTTCGGCCGAGGACGCGGTGAACATGATCGTGAACGGCTTCTGCAAGCAGGTATTCAAAGAGCTACCGATGGAATTCGCGGTGGAAGCGCAAAAGCTCCTGAGCGTGAGCCTCGAAGGCAGCGTGGGATGACGTGAAGCTCGAGGCTCGCGCCTCGCGGTTTGGGTAGCTCAGTCAGCGACGGACGACCGAGGTCGTGAGAACAGAGGAAAAGGAAGAGCGCTCATGTTGGAGATTCGCAATCTGCACGTGACCGTCGACGGTCACGAGATTCTGCGCGGCATCGACCTCAAAGTCCCCGACGGCGAGGTGCACGCGATCATGGGACCGAACGGTTCGGGCAAGAGCACCCTCGCCCACGTGCTGGCCGGGCGGCCGGGCTACGAGGTGACCGGCGGCACCGCCCTTCTCGACGGCAAGGACGTGCTGGCGCTCTCGCCCGAGGAGCGCGCCCGTGAGGGCATCTTTCTGGCGCTTCAGTACCCCGTCGAGATCCCGGGAGTGAACAACAGCTACTTCCTGCGCGCCGCCCTCAACACCATCCGCAAGCACCGCGGCCTGGAAGAGCTCGACGCGATGGATTTCCTGGCGCTCATCAAGGAGAAGATGAAGCTCGTCGAGATGGAGTCGAGCTTTCTGTCGCGGCCGGTCAACGAAGGCTTCTCGGGCGGCGAGAAGAAGCGCAACGAGATCCTGCAGATGGCGGTGCTCGACCCCAAGCTCGCCATTCTCGACGAGACCGATTCGGGCCTCGACATCGACGCGCTTCGCATCGTCTCGAACGGTGTCAACGCGCTGCGAAACCCGAATCGCTCGATCGTCATGGTGACCCACTACCAGCGCCTGCTCTCCTACATCGTTCCCGATCACGTCCACGTGCTGGTGAACGGCAAGATCATGCGCTCGGGCGGTAAGGAGCTGGCGCTCGAGCTCGAGGCCAACGGCTACGCCGAGTACGCGGCCCAGAACCCCCGGCCCCCGCGCCCGGCGATTGCGCCGGCCGTGGCTCGCGCCTGAGGGTTCGCACCATGGCCCAGCCCACTCCGTTCCTTTCCAGCCTGGCGACGCTCATGCGTCCGCCGGCATCCACGAACGCGCCGTGGCTCACGGCGCTGCGTGACGCCGCCATGTCGCGCTTCGGAGAGCTCGGCCTGCCGAGCACCCGTCACGAGGCGTGGCGCTACACCAACATCGAGC